>JAWLFQ010000085.1:0-10402 GCA_041685505.1 Nitriliruptoraceae bacterium | reverse complement strand
TGCGCATGATCGCCACGGGGACGGTGGTCGATGTGCTGGTACCGACGATCATCGCCCAACGGGTCACCGCCCTGGAGGCCGCGCGGTCCTGGACCCGGCTGGTCCGCCGCCTCGGACGTCCGGCGCCCGGTCCCCTCCCGCTACTGCTGCCGCCACCGCCCGCGGAGCTCGCCCGCACCCCGGCCGCGACCTTCCACCAGCTGGGCATCGAGCGTGCACGAGCACGACGGATCGCCGCCGCCTGCGCCGCGGTCGACCACCTCGATACCGCGCTGCTGGCGTGCACGGGTGCCGCCCGGCGGGCGGCGTTCACCGAGGTCGAGGGGGTGGGGCCCTGGACGGCGGCGCATCTGGCCCGGGTCGCCGCCGCGGATGCGGATGCGGTGGAGGTGGGTGACCACGACGTCAAGCACCTGGTCGCCTGGAATCTCACCGGGCAACCCCGCGCGAGCGACGAGCGGATGCTGGCGCTGCTCGCACCCTTCACGGGTCACCGGGGACGGGTGGTGCGCCTCCTGGCCTCCGCCGGCCAGTGGCCACCGCGCTTCGGTCCCCGTCACGCCCTGGTGCCCGTGGAGCGGCTGTGAGTCCAGCCGTGACGCGACGGCATCAGCAGCGCACGCGCAGTGGTGGGCGACCCAGGGGGCCCTCATCGGCATCGTCGTCACCGGCTGGGGCGGGGTCCTCGACGGTGCAGCCGCGCAGGTCAGCGGCCAGCAGCACGATCAACTCGTCGGCGAACACGCGCGACAGCCAGCGCGCCTGCCCCTGCGCGTTCGCGATGACCGCGAGGTGGTAACGCCGTGCATCGCTGCCGCGCACCGCGCCCGACAGCGCCGTCACGTCACGCAGGGTCCCCGTCTTGCCCTCGAAGGCGCCCGCGGCGACGGTGTTCGACAGCCGGCTCGACAGCGTGCCCGACTCCCCCATCACCGCCATCAGCGACCGCCAGGTGGGCGCGTGCCGGCTGCGGTGCATCGCACGGTCGAGTTCGACCAGCATCCGCGCCGTGGCACGGTCCTCGCGCGACAGCCCCGAACCATCGGCGAACACCGCCCCTTCGTGGGCGACCCCGAGCCCGTCCAGCACCTGACGCAGCGCGCGTTCCCCCGAGGCGAAGGAGCCGGTGCCCGTGCGCTGACGCCCGACGGCCCGGAACAGTGCGTCGGTGATCTGGTTGTCGCTGCGCTGCACGGCGAAGCGCAGGATCTCCTCCACCGGGGGGCTGGAAACGCTCGCCAGACGTCCCACGGTCGGTCCGGTGGGCTCCCCCACCCGGAGCGCGCCCGTGACCTCGACGTCGTGCGCCTCGAGCAGACGGTGCAGTTCCGCCACCGCGTGCTCGGGCGGGTCACGGGCGTGCTCTATACGCACGTCAGGCGGGCCGGGCGGTTCCTCGTCGCCGGCACCGTCCGCGTCGGCGCTGTCGGGGTCCCCGTCCTCGTCGCCGCCGGCCTCGGCCTGCGCGTCCTCATCGTCCTCCGGTTCGGGGTAGGTGACGATGGTCCGCACGCCGGCGTCGACAGCGAGACCGTCGGCGAAGCGGGCGTCGAAGGCGCTGAAGTATCGGTCCGGCCAACCCTCGGCCACGCGCGGACCATCGAAGCGCTCCACCATCCCGATCACATCGCCCTCCACCCGGCGCACCCCTGACGCCGCGAGCTGTGCTGCGAGGTCCTCGAAGGGGGTGCGCGGGCGTGCCGGGTAGATCCACCGGCCGTACTCGGGTGTGGCCAGCACGGGGTCACCGGTGCCGACCAGCAGCAGGTCACCGCGGATGACCCCGTCGGGATCGATCGGTGCGGTGGCGTCGACGCGGGTGGTGAAGCGTGCCTGCGGACCGAAGGTCACCAGCGCCGCCGCGGCGGTGACGGTCTTGAGGGTCGAGGCCGGCAGCACGGCCACGTCGGCGTCGTGGGAGACGACCTCGCGGCCGTGCTCATCGACGACCAGGACCGCCACCTGCTCGCCGGCGCGCCGATCGAGCAGATCGGCCAGCAGCGCCTCGGCCTGCGCCTGGACACGGGGCCGGGACGCGGGCATCGGAGGCGGATCCGGCGCGGGCGGAGACGGTGGCAGCTGCTCCGTGGCGGCATGTGCCCCGGGCTGCGCCGGCTCGTCGCTGTCCGCGGGCGCTGCGGCGCCGCTGCCGTCCGCGGGCAGGTCGCGGGCCAGGTCCTTGCCTGCGCCGGCGCCGGCGCAGGCGGTCAGGACCACCAGCGCCAGCGCGGCGGCCAGGACGCGACGCGGCGACGCTCGCAGCCACCCGGGGCCGCGCATCAACCCGGCGCGTCGACGCTGTCGAGCAGGCCGCGCAGTTGGAACCCCCGGGAGGGGTGGCGCAGCTTGGTCAGCGTCTTCTTCTCGATCTGGCGGATGCGCTCGCGGGTCAGGCCGAACTGCGCACCGATGTCCTCCAGCGTGTGCTCCTCCCCGTCCACCAGGCCGTAGCGCAGCATCAGCACGGTGCGTTCGCGGTCGGTCAGGGCGGACAGGGCCCGCTCCACCTCGCGCTTGGCGAGCACGGCCGTCGCCGAGGACTCCGGGTCGATCGCATCCTCGTCGGCGACCAGCTCCCCCATCGTGGCGTCGCCATCCTCGCCGATCGGCTTGTCCAGGCTGGCGACGTCCTGGGAGGCGAGCTTGACCTCCCGCAACCGCTCCACGGGCAGACCGAGTTCCGCGGCGATCTCGTGCTCGGTCGGTTCGCGGCCGAGCTGCTGCAGCAGCGCGAACTCCGCGTAGCGGACCTTGCCCATCAGCTCGTGGACGTGGACCGGCAGGCGTACCGTCCGCCCGGTGTTGGCCAACCCCCGCTGCAGGGCCTGACGGATCCACCAGGTGGCGTAGGTGGAGAACTTGTAGCCCTTGGTGTGGTCGAACTTCTCCACCCCGCGGATCAGCCCGAGGTTGCCCTCCTGTATCAACGACAGCAGGTCCACACCCCGGCCGCGGAACTTGCGGGCCACGGAGACGACCAGCCGCAGGTTGGCGCGGACCATGTGGTCCTTGGCCCGCTCCCCGCCGCGCGCGACCATGCGCAGCTGTGCCTTCCGTCGCGGGGTGAAGCGCTGGCCCGACCCCAGCAGGATGTGCGCTGCCAGCCCGGCCTGGTAGCGCTTGGCCAGGTCGACCTCGAGCTCCGGGGTGAGCAGCTCCGTGCGACCGATCTCGTTGAGGTACTGGCGCACGGAGTCCGAGGAGGCCGACAGTGGTGTCGCCTCCGGGCGGTCCGCATCCTCCACCAGGTCGTCGAGCACCTGCATGCCCAGATCACGGGCTCCCTGCGCGGTGTCCTCCACCCAGTTGTCGGGATGGGTGAGCGGATCGAACAGCTCCTGCAACTCCGACAGCAGGACGTACCCACGCGACGCACCACGCTCGAAGAGCTCAGACAGGGGTGTGACGTCGCTCACGTGGTCGGTCCCTCGGGTCCAGGCGCTCGACGGGTCGGTGGGGGGTTCGGGCGCCGGGCTCGTGCCCGGTGTCCGGCCCCGATCCCGGGCGGAGCCGCCGAGGGTACGCGCCGAGCGGGATCGCGTCAGCGGGCCCCGGAACCGGGCTCCTCCGATGGGTCGTCCTCGCCGCCCTCGCGTTGCTCCAGGTAGCGCTGCCAGGCCCGCGCTGCGCGTTGCTCCTCGTCGAGCCCGGAGAGGTCCTCGCGCGGCGGCTGGTCCCCGCTCCCACGCACCGGCGCCCGCGGCCCGTGCCCGTGACCGACGTGCCGGTCACCGAGCGGTGGTGCGTCGGGGCCACGCCCCAGGGCCACCGAGGCCGCCAGCGCCGTGGTCAGGGGCACGGCCGCGATGAGGCCGAGGGAGCCCACCACGGTCTTGATGATCTCCTCGGCGAGGATCTCGGAGTTGAGGATCTCGCCGACCGGGACCCCGCCGGTGTAGAACAGCAGCAGCAGGGCGATGGAGGCGCCCGTGTAGGCCAGGAACAGCGTGTTGACCACCGAGGCGATGTGGTCGCGACCCACCCGCATCGCACGGGAGAACAGCACCGACCAGCTCAGACGGCGATCGGTGTCGTGGAGGGCGAAGACCGTCGATGCCTGGCTGATGGTGACGTCGTCCAGCACCCCCAGTGCCGCGATGATCAGCCCCGCGAGCACCAGCCCCTGGAGGTCGAGGTTCTCCACGGCGAAGCGGGCGAACACCGCGTCGTCGGAGGCGAAGCCCGTGATCTTGCCGCGGTCGATGAACAGCGATCCCAGGGCGACCGTGAGCACGAGCGCGCCGCCGGTACCCACGATCGCCGAGGTGGTCATCTCGTTCACCCCGTGGGTCAGGTACAGGGTGATGATCATGATCGCCATCGCGCCCACCAGGGCGACCAGGGGTGGGCTGGTACCCGCGATGATCGCGGGCACCACGAAGCGCACCACCAGCAGCAGCGACAACCCGAGGCCGAGCAGGGAACGCAGACCGTGCCAGCGGGAGATGACCAGCACCGTCACCACGAACAGCCCGAGCAGCCACAACAGCGTGGGCAGGCGTTGGAAGTCGGTGATGAAGTAGCGCAGCTCCCCGTCGACATCGGTGGTGCGGTCGAGCAGCACCCGGTCACCAGCTGCGATCGGGGGGAAACCGTCGGTGTTGACCTCCAGCTCGATCCGCTCCCCCGCGTCGGGTCCCTCGAGCAGATCCACCTCCAGCACGGCCACCTCCCCGGAGATGCCGGCGATCTCGTCGGGCTCTCCCTGTACGAGCTCCACCCGGTGGATCTGGCCCGGGACCAGCTCCTGGAGCTCGGGGCCCTGGTCGGCCGGCAGGACCGGACCACGTGGCCACAGCCAGGCCAGCCCCACCAGCGCGGCGATCCCCAGCACCACCACCACGGCGACCAGACGGCGGTGGGTCAGCACGCCAGCTCCCGACACTGCGGTCTCCTCGCTCCGTCGCAGCGCACGGCTGCCCCGTCGCTGTGCGCGGGTGGATGCTACGGGCTGGGACCGGTGGGGTCGGACGGCACGCCCCAGCGACCCCTCCGCCCCCGCACGCAACACGCCCGCCGGGCGGACCCGGCGGGCGTGGGGCGTGCGACCTCAGGCGTTCAGGCGGCCCGGTCGAGGACGTCGAGCAGCCCGGAGAGGTTGTGGGCGCGGGAGGGGTGGCGCAGCTTCGCGAGCGCCCGGTTCTGCATCTGACGGATGCGCTCGCGGGTCAGACCGAAGTGCGCGCCGATCTCCTCCAACGTCTGCGGCTCCTGCCCGCCCAACCCGAACCGCAGCACGAGGATGATCCGCTCACGGTCGTCGAGCGCGTTCAGCGCCGCGTCGATCTGGCTGAGCGCATCACCTTCCAGCGCGGTGTCGGCGGGGTCGAGCTGTGCGGCGTCGGCGATGAGGTCGCCCATCGTGGCGTCGCCGTCCTCGCCGATCGGACGGTCGAGGCTGACGAGCTCCTGCATCGCGTCGCGTACCTCTCGGACGCGGTCGACGGTCAGGCCGACCTCCTCGGCGACCTCCTCCTCGGTGGGATCACCGCCCTTCTGCTGGCGCAGCCGCAGTTCCGCCGCGCGCAGCTTGCCGTACAGCTCCCACACGTGGGCGGGGACGCGGATCGTGCGGCCCTTGCTGGCCACACCGCGTTGCAGCGCCTGGCGGATCCACCACACGGCGTAGGTGGAGAACTTGTAGCCCTTGGTGTGATCGAACTTCTCCACGGCGCGCAGCAGCCCGAGGTTGCCCTCCTGGATGAGCTCGATGAAGTCGAGGTCGCGACCGGAGAACTTGCGCGCCTGCGGCACGACCAGCCGCAGGTTGGCCTGGACCATGCGTTCCTTGGCCCGCTCGCCGTCCCTGGCGACCCGCTTCAGGCGCGCCTTCTTGGTGCGGGTCAACTGGTCGCCCAGCTCCTTGAGGAAACGCTCCGCGGCGAGTCCCGCCTGGTAGCGCTTGGCGAGGTCGGCCTCGTCCTCCTTGGTCAGCAGGGCGTGGCGACCGGCGTCGTTGAGGTACTGCCGCACCAGGTCGGTGGTCAACGCAGCGGAGGCGTCGCTGACCTCCTCCGGCGCATCGTCGGCGACGTCGTCGATGACCTGGACACCCTGGTCGGTGGCGGTCACGATGGCGTCATCGACCCAGGTGTCGCCGTGGAGCTCCGGGACGTGGAGCTCCTGGAGCTCGGAGAGCAGCACGTAGCCGCGCTCCGAGGAGCGCTCGAGGAGTTCCTCGACGGCGACCTCTGCGGTCGGCAGTTCGGTGGGGGTCACCTGGGGCCTCCTCCTTGAAGGGGGGTGGCTCGCGCGCGGGAGCACGCACGGCCACGGGGGTACGGTTGGTAGCGAGGCAGCCGCGCTGCTGAGCCTCGCAGGTGGTGTTCGGAGCCGGAAGGCCGGCGGTGCCGACCTTCGCAGGGTGTCCACCGACGGGAGCGCCGAGGTGGCGGACGCGGTTCGGCTCGTGCGGACCGGATCCTGGCCGTAACCGAGGGAACGCACCTTGCCGCGTGTTCCATCCCGGGACCACATGGCCGTGCGGGCAGCGCACGATCGACGCCGTCGCCGGGAGGATCGCGGCGATCAGCGCCGGGGACCGCGCAGCGATGCGCGTCCGCCGTCACACGGTACCCCTTCGGCGATCAGGCGGCGCGCGTGCTCCTGCTCGCGTCCCGGTACCAGCCGCCCCGATGCTGCCACGACCCGCCACCAGGGCAGCCCACCGTGGTGGTGCAGCACCGAGCCGACCGCGCGGGCTGCCCCCGGGTGGCCGGCTTCCGCGGCCACCTCGCCGTAGGTCAGCACCTCCCCCGCGGGGATGGCCACCACCACCTCGACGACCCGTTGCGCGAAACCCGTCACCGGCGCTCTCCCCGGACCGGGTGACGAGGTGGCGGGTGCGATGCGTGATCGCCGGCAGCCCCGGTCCCTGGGTTACGGTAGGGCGCACGCCCCGATCCGGAGGATGCGGTGATCACCGCCTTCGTGCTGCTCGACGTCGATGTGGACCAGGTCCCGGAGGCGGCCGAGGCCCTGTGCCACCTCGACGGTGTCACCGAGGTGTACTCCGTCACCGGCCGCTACGACCTGATCGTCAAGGTCCGGGTGCCCCAGAACGACGCGCTCGCCGACGTGGTGACGGGCGGCATCGGCAAGGTCGCGGGCATCCGCGGATCGGAGACGGTGATCGCCTTCCGTTCCTACGCCGAGGACGTCCTCGACGCGGGCTTCGCGCTGGGTCAGGACCCCTCCGTGTGAGGCTGCCGCCACCCGTCAGCGTCGCGGCGGGGCCGGCACGGAAGGTGGCGTGGCGCTCGGCCCCTGACCCGCGGCACCGGCGGGCTGGTCGCCCGATGCCGGTTTGGGCGGGTAGGCGATCCGCGGGTGGTAGATGCCCACCAGCGACTCCACGATCGTGTCGCGGGCGACGATCAGTTCGCGGAAGGTCAGGTCGCTGTCCTCGAACTGCCCGTCGTCGAGCCGCTCCTGGAGCAGTCGGTCGACGGTCCCCTCGATCTCGTCGCGTGGCAACGTCCCGCGCGACATGGCCATCGCGCGGGTGGTCGCCTCGCTGCAGTCCGCGAGCAGCAGGAGCGCGGCCTCCTTGCTGCGTGGCTTGTGGCCGCGGTAGCGGTAGGCCGACTCGTCGACGGCGTCGCGATCACCGCCGGCTGCGCGCACCGCCTTGTCGTAGAAGTAGCTGACCAGCATCGTGCCGTGGTGGCTGCCGATGCACGCCACCACCTCGGGAGGCAGGCGGTGCTCGGTGGCCATCTCCACGCCGTCGACCACGTGGTTCTGGATGATCGTCGCCGAGACGCGCGGCTCGAGGTCGTCGTGGGGGTTGGCGATGCCCTGTTGGTTCTCGATGAAGAAGTGCGGCTGCCGGACCTTGCCGATGTCGTGGTAGAGCCCCGCGACGCTGCCCAGCAGGGGGTCGGCACCGATCTCGCGGCAGGCGCGCTCGGTCAGGGAGGCGACCATCACGGAGTGGTTGTAGGAGCCGAGGGCCTTGGTCTCCAACTCGCGCAGCAGCGGATGGTTGCGGTCGGCGAGGTCGAGCAGGGCCGTGACGGTGGGCAGCCGGAACAGGCTCTCGAGGAAGGGCATCGCACCCTGGACGGCGATGGCGGTGACCAGGCCGTTGACGGCTCCGGCCCCGACAGCGACCAGCACCTCGTCGCGCGGACCGAACACCAGCGCCACCAACCCCGCCATGACGGGGAAGGCCAACCCGGCCCGCAGGGTCGCCGAGCGCAGGTCGGAACGCTTGGCGATGGTGGTGGTCAACGGCACGCTGAACAGCACGGCGATCGAGGCGAAGAGCGCCACGGAACCCGCGCTCGGCCGTACCAGCAGGACCAGCACCGAGGCGGGCAGCATCATCGCGATGCCGATGACCGGGTGGACGAGCAGCGCCACCAGCATCGCCAGCGCGCCCGCCGGGACGGCGAACAACCACCCCGCCGAGGTGGCATCGACGATGGCGGCGACCCCCACCACCAGGGCGGCGTAGAAGACCACCAGGAGGGCGAGCAGGAGGAGCTTCTTGCCCGTCACCCACACGATCGGCTGCATCTTCGACAGATAGACCCCTGCGACCGCCGTCACGAGCAGCATCGCCGCGGTCGCGGCCAACCACGCGGTCCACGGGCTGCCGCCGCGCAGGCCCAGTTCGTCGATGGCGCGTGCCGCCATCGCGCTGACGACATCGCCCTCGCGCACGATGGCCTCGCCGGCGCTCCAGGTCTCGGTGATCTCACCCACGCTCTCGGCGGCGCGCTCCCGGGCCGCTGCGGTGGCGTCCGGGTCGACGGTCACCGTGGGCCGCATGTGCTCCCGCAGCACCGGCAGCACGACCTCCACCCCGCTGTCACCCGGGAGCGAACGCAGGGACAGCTCGACCGGCAGGGTGTCCTCGAGCAGGGTGTCGATCTCGTCCTCGGCCACCCGCGTCCGGGCGAACTCCTGCGCGATCGCGATCGTCTCCCGCTCGACGATGTCCAACTCGGCACGGGACAGACCCACCAGGGCCGCGATGACCTCCTCGTCGAGATCGGGCTCCAGGACGGCCAGAGCGCGGCGTTGCTCGGCCGGGCTCGGCGTGCGACCGGCGATCCCCCCGTCCTGGTCATCGTCCTGGGCTGGTTCACGGACCTCACGGGTCGAGGTGAAGGTCTCGCGGACATCGCGCACGATGGCGGACTGCGCCTCCCGATCCGGTGTGTAGACCGGATCCACCCCCTCGGCCGCCTGACGCCGTGCCGTCTCCGTGGCGTCGGGATCGGTGACCTGGACGGAGCGCTCCGCGAAGACCGTCCGCGGGGCCGGCTCACCCGCCCGGATCGGTTGTTCGTCCGCCACCGCGGCCACCGCCACGAGGACCGGTACGACCAGCACCACCAACGCCGCAGCGAGCAACCGCTGCAGCAGGAGCGCTCGTTCGGTGGGGTTCACGCTCGGTCGGGCTCCGGGTCGGTTCCTGGCTGGGGACACGGCTGGGGGGTCGCGCCGAGGGGCGGACCGTGGTCCGCGGGGGTACGTCAGTGTCGCGCATCAGCCGCCGATCCGCCGCCGTGCGTCCGGCGATGGGCCCGGTCGCCGTCGTACCGGCCGCCGGGGACGGCAGGGCCGCGAGGGCCCACACCGCCCGCCGTCAGGGCTGCGGGCCCTCGCACACGGTCCCGGGCGGCTGCGCGTTAGTCTGCGCGCAGACCGCCCATCCGAGCACGCGAGGCGCATCGTGCAGCACCTCGACCCGTCGCCCTGGGTCGCACTGCAGCGCAGCGACTGGGCTGCCCTGGCTCCGACGACCCCCCTCACGCTGACCGAGGACGACCTCGAGCGGCTCCGTGGGATCAACGAGGCGATCTCCCTCACCGAGGTGGCCGACGTCTACCTGCCGCTCTCCCGGCTGCTCAACCTCTACGTCGCCGCGACCCAGGACCTGCACCGGGCGACCGACACCTTCCTCGGCTCGCTGGCTGCCAAGGTCCCCTTCGTCATCGGCATCGCCGGGTCCGTGGCGGTGGGCAAGTCGACCACCTCACGCATCCTGCAGGCCCTGCTGTCGCGCTGGCCTGACCATCCGGAGGTCGCGCTGGTCACCACCGACGGCTTCCTCCACCCCAACGCCGAGCTCGAGCGGCGCGACCTGCTCGAGCGCAAGGGCTTCCCCGAGTCCTACGACACCGCAGCGCTCGTGCGCTTCGTCGGACAGGTCAAGTCCGGTGTGCCCGAGGTCCGCGCCCCGTCCTACTCCCACCTGCGGTACGACGTCAGCGCCGCTGAGCACGTCGTGGTCCGCCAGCCCGACATCCTCATCGTCGAGGGTCTGAACGTCCTCCAGACGGGCACGGTGCAGGACGACCGGGTCTTCGTGTCCGACTTCTTCGACTTCTCGATCTACGTCGACGCCGAGGAGGCGGACATCAAGCGCTGGTACGTCCAACGGTTC
>JAWLFQ010000165.1:0-2537 GCA_041685505.1 Nitriliruptoraceae bacterium | reverse complement strand
GAGGGCCGGATCGTGTGCTGGGTGGTGTGGGCCGCGCCGGAGACCATGCCGTCCGCGAGCCCGCGGTGGACCAGCATCGTCCCGAAGTAGCTGACGTCCAGCATGGTCTCCCGGGCGAAGTCGAGGGTGACGCCCTTGTGGGACCTCAGCTCCCGGTACTCCTGCGCGAACTCCTCGGCGAGCTCCGACTCGGCCGGGTCGATGAGCTGCACCTCGCTGAGGTCGACACCGAGCGCGTCCGCCCGGGCCCGGACCACCTCGAGGTCGCCGAGGATGGTCAGGTCCACCACGTTGCGGCGCAGCAGCATCTCGGTGGCGCGCAGGATCCGCTCGTCCTCCCCCTCGGGGAGCACGATCCGCTTGCGGTGGGAGCGGGCACGCTGGAGCAGCTCGTACTCGAACATCAGCGGGGTGACACGCTCGGTGCGGGCCACCTCGATGCGCGACTCGAGGACCTCGGCGTCGATGTGCTGCTCGAACACCGCCAGCGCGGTCTCGATCTTGCGCTGGTTGCCGGGACGCATGATCGCCGGCACCGCCGCGACCCGCTGGGCGGTGGTCCAGGTGTCGGACGGCACGGACAGGATCGGCAGGTTGATCTCCCCCAGGCCGTCGAGGAGGCGCTCGAGGTTGGGATGGAGCGGGAAGCCACCGGTCAGCATCAGCGCCGCGATGTTGTCGAAGGTGCTGGCCGAGCGGGCCAGCAGCGTGCCCGCGATCACGTCGGGCCGGTCCCCGGGGGTGATGGCGAGCACGCCCTCGTCGAGGTGGTCGAGCACGTTCGGCAGGCTCATCGCCGCGATCTTGATGCCGGTGACCTCGCGGTCGAGGTCCGCGGCGGAGCCGGCCAGCTGGTCGGCGTCCAACGCGTCCACGATCTCTCGCACGGTGGGCTTGGCCAGCATCGGCACGGACGGCAGCACCCACACCGGCTCCGGGATGCCGGCCGCCTCGACCGCCGCCCGGACGTCGTCGATCACGGCGGGGGCGACCCGGTTGATGACGATGGCCGCGATCGTGCAGCCCTCCCCCACCAGCG
Organism: Nitriliruptoraceae bacterium; assembly: GCA_041685505.1. Classification (GTDB taxonomy): domain Bacteria; phylum Actinomycetota; class Nitriliruptoria; order Nitriliruptorales; family Nitriliruptoraceae; genus T1Sed10-7. Next base: position 1,498 of record JAWLFQ010000165.1, on the reverse strand, counting down.
ACTCGCGGGCGAGGTGGAGGGCGTCGATCACGTCGTCGGGCAGCCGGTCCGAGCCGCTGACCACGGCCAGGACGGGGGCACCGAGGTGGTTGGCGATCTGCGCGTTGACGTCGAACTCGATCGCGGCGGCAGCGCCGGTGTACTCCGAGCCGTCGTAGAGCACGAAGGGGTAGCGCTGCTCCATCTCCTGGGCGGCGTCGAGGATGCCCTTGAAGACCTCCTCGCCGCGCCCGTCGGAGAACCGCTCGGCGACCTGGTCGGAGCCGAACACCGCCATGTCGCTGGCGCTGAGGTCGAGGTCGTAGCGGCGCCGGATCAGCTCGATGCGCTGGTCGGGCTCCTTGCTGGACGGCACGACGGGACGCAGGTAGCCGACCTTGCCGAGCCGCCGGGTCAGCAGCTCCATGATCCCGAGGGTGACCAGGGAGCGACCGGCACGGGGCTCCAGGGAGGCGAGGTAGAGACGGTTGGCCACGGCTGACCCCAGGACTCGGCGACGGTTCGACGGGCGGCACGCAACGCGGTGCACGCCGCCAGGCACGAACCCGAGTCAAGCAGCCATCGGACCGGGGTGCTGAGGGACTACCGTGCCACCTCGTCAGGGTCGAAAGGTCGCAGTATCGACAGGGTGCGGGCGCGGGTCCCGGTGCGTGAGCGGGCACCGCTGCTGGCGCTCGCGCGCCGCATCGCGGTCGCGTCGGGGCTGCTGGTCGTCGTGGCGCTCGCGGTGCTGGCGACCCGAGGCGGCTACGTCGACGAGGTCGACGGGCACGTCAGCTTCCTGGACGCGCTCTACTACGCGTCGGTGACCACGACCACCACGGGCTACGGCGACATCACGCCGGTCACCCCGGCGGCGCGCCTGACGGCGCTGCTCGTGATCACCCCGGCCCGGGTCGCCTTCCTGCTGGTGGTGGTCGGGACCACCGTGGAGCTGCTGACCGACCGCTGGCGCGAGACCATCCGCCACGACCGATGGAGCCGACGCGTGCGTGACCACCACCTCATCTGCGGCTACGGGGTCAAGGGCCGCGCCGCGGCGCAGGCCCTCCACGACGGCGGGGTCGACGGCACCGACATCGTCGTGGTCGAACGCAACCCGGAGGCCGCCGAGGAGGCGACCCGGGACGGCTACACGGTGGTCGTCGGGGACGCCGCACGGACCCGGACGCTGGTGGAGGCGCACGTGCAGCGGGCGACGGCGGTGATCGTGGCGCCGGAGCGCGACGACGCGGCGGTGCTGATCACCCTCACCGTCCGCGAGCTGGCCCCCGACGCGACCATCGTCGCCTCGGTCCGCGAGCGCGAGAACGCCCATCTGCTGCGTCGCTCCGGCGCGGACGCGGTCATCGTGTCCTCGGAGACCTCCGGGCGCCTGCTCGGCGTGACCAGCCGCAACCCGCGGATCGCGGCGGTGGTCACCGACCTGCTGCACACCTCGCAGGGGCTGGCGCTGGAGGAGCGTGGGGTCACCGAGGCGGAGATCGGCCGGCCGGTC
>JAWLFQ010000014.1:13494-39191 GCA_041685505.1 Nitriliruptoraceae bacterium | reverse complement strand
GGTGTCGGCGACACCCTCCTCCACCAGACGCTGCACCGTCTCCGGGCGGCGCTCGCGGACCGGTCGGGTGATCATGCCGGCCTGACAGAAACGGCAGCCCCGGGTGCAGCCTCGGAAGATCTCGACGCTGAAGCGCTCGTGGACCGTCTCGGTCAGGGGGACCAGTTGCCGGCGCGGGTAGGCCCACTGCTCGAGATCCTGGACCGTGCGCTTGGGCACCAACGAGGGGATGCCCGCCTCGGTGGGAACGGTGCGCCGCAGTCGACCGTCCGCCTGGTAGCGCGGGGTGTAGAAGGCGGGCACGTAGACGCCCTCCACAGCGGCGAGAGCACGCAGCAAGGCGTGCCGCGCGTCGGCGTCGGACACCGCGGCCAGGCGCCCACCGGGTTCGCGCGCACGCTTGTGGGAGCGCACCACCTCGTCCACCTCGAGGGTGACCTCCTCACCGTCCCCCATCACCGCGGCGTCGATGAAGGGCGCCAACGGCTCGGGGTTGAAGGCGGCGTGGCCACCGACCAGCACGATCGGGTCGCACGAGCCGCGGTCCGCGCCGCGGTGCGGCACGCCCCCGAGATCGAGGAGGTTCAGCAGGTTGGTGTGACCGAGCTCGTGGGGCAGGCTGACCCCGAAGACGTCGAAGGCCCACAACGGGCGGTGGCTCTCCAGCGAGAAGGTGGGCAGCCCCTGCGCGCGCAGGAGCTCCTCGAGGTCGATCCAGGGTGCGTAGGCGCGCTCGGCCATGGCCGTCGGACGGTCGTTGAGCAGCTCGTAGAGGATCTGGATGCCCTGGTTGGGCTGGCCGACCTCGTAGGTGTCGGGGTAGCACAGCAGCCAGCGGGTCTCGGCCGCCTCCCAGGCCGTGATGCGCTGGTTGTGCTCCCCGCCGACGTACTGGGCGGGTTTGCGCACCTCGGGGAGCAGGACCTCGAGCGCGTCCCAGCAGGACGCCGGGGCGGTGGCTGCCGCACCGGGACGGCGGAAGGGGGCACGCCGGTCCCGGGGCGGGATGGCGGGGGCCGGGCTCGGGGGTGCGGTGCCGAGCACGTGCTCTCCTGTGGTCGCAGCGGGCGCGTCGCGGGGCGCGAGGCCGGCCCTGCGGCGTGTGAGGCGGCAACCGCCCCTCAGGCACGTCTCGGCGGACAGCTCACGCCGGTGGCCGGAGCGTAGCAGCCGGGCATGCCCGTCCCCGGGGGGTCGGGTCGACCACCCGCCGGCACCCTGGCGTCAGAACCGCCGCATGTGGATGTTGAGCAGCAACCCGATCATCGCGAACCACACGATCAGCGAGGTCCCCCCGTAGCTGATGAAGGGCAGGGGCAGGCCCGTGATCGGCATGATGCCGATGGTCATCCCGACGTTGACGAACACCTGCAGCGTCAGGATCGCCACGATCCCACCGGCGACCAGGGTGCCGAAGGTGTCCTTGGCCAGGATGGCGATGCGCAGCCCACGCCACACCAGCAGCAGCAGGAGGCCGAGCACGAGGCTGCCGCCGAGGAAGCCGAACTCCTCGGCGATCACGGTGAAGATGAAGTCCGTGTGGTTCTCCGGCACGTAGGACAGGGAGGTCTGGGTGCCCTCGAACAGGCCCTTGCCGGCGAACTGTCCCGACCCCACCGCGATCAGCGACTGGCGGGTCTGGAAGGAGGCGGTCTGGGCCGTGGAGGCGTCGCCGACGTTGAGGAAGGCCGTCAGCCGCGTGACCTGGTAGGCCTGGATCAGCTCGGTCTGGAGCGCGACGATCAGCGCCACGCCCCCCGCCAGGGTCAGCCCCACGAGGTAGCGCGCCCGGACACCCCCGAGCAGGAACAGCACGGCGGTCGCCCAGACGAAGACCAACGCGGTCCCCAGGTCGGGCTGGAGGAACACCAGCACCGTTGGCACGAGCGCCAGGACCAGGGAGGTGAGCACCGTGAAGAACCGGGGTGCGCCTTCGGCTTCGTGCAGCAGCGCGGCCACCACCACGAGCATGGCGAGCTTGGCGAGCTCCGAGGGTTGCAGCTGGAACCCGCCGATGACGATCCAGCGCTGCGCGCCCCCGAAGGCCGTGCCCAACGGGGAGAGCACCAGCCCCAGGAGCACGATGGACGCCACGTAGAGCACCGGCGCGTAGACCCGCACCACGCGGTAGTCCACCACCGCGACCACCACCATCACCACCACGCCGATCGCCAGCGCCAGCAGCTGGCGGGAGACGTAGGTGGTGGGGGGCAGACCCTGGGCGGTGAGCGCCACCAGCTTGGCGCTGTAGATCGCGACCAGACCGATCAGCGTCAGTGCCAGGGCGGTGAGCACCAGCACGGGGTCGAGGTGGCGGATGGGGTCGTAGACCTCCATCCAGCGCGACTGCACCTGGGCACGCTGCTGCCGCTCGGCACGGTCCTGGCCGTAGTTGGTCGCCATCCGATCACCTCCCTGCCACGCCGACGGTCAGTCCAGGATCTCCGCGCCGGCCTCGAACTCCGCCTCGTCGGCGAGCACGACCCCGAAGTGGTGCGCCATGATGTTGCGCACGATGGGTGCCGCGGTCTGGGAACCCCCACCCCCCTGCTCGACGTTGACCGCGACCACGATCTCCGGGTCGTCGGCCGGTGCGTAGCCCGCGAACCACGCGTAGGGGACCTTGGGACGCAGCTCGGCGGTACCGGTCTTGCCGGCGACCGGGATGTCCTCGAGCGGGAACCCGTCGAAGGCCGACTGCCCCGTGCCACGGGGGTTCATCACCACCCGCTCGAGGCCCTCCTGCAGCACGGCCAGCGTCTGGTCGTCGACACCGATGTGGCCGAGCTCCTCGGGTTCGATCGTGCGCACCAGGCTGCCGTCGGGCGCGCGGACCTCGGCACCGAGGTGGGGGCGCAGCAGCATGCCGTCGTTGGCGATGGCCTGGTAGGAGGCGGCCACCTGTAGCGGGGTCGAGAGCACGTCGCCCTGCCCGATGGAGGTGTTGACCGCGTCCCCACCACGCCACGCCGCACCGAAGCGGCACAGGTCCGTGAACAGCTCGCGGGCGCGGCTGCCGGGGTCGGCGTCCTCGGCCTGGCGGCAGTAGGCGTCACGTCGCTCCAGCCAGAAGTCCTGCCGCCACTCGCGACCCGGCACGCGACCGGCGCGCTCCCCGGGCAGGTCGACACCGGTGAGTTGGCCGAAACCGAACCGCTCCGCGACCCGGATGACCACCTCGTCGGGTTCCTCGGCGCGCTCCTCCGCCAGCCACTGGTCGAAGGCCAGCTCGTAGAAGTAGGTGTCACAGGAGCGCATCAGGGCGTCGGAGAGGTCCATCATCCCCTCGTTGACCCCGCGGTTCCAGTTGCGGAAGGTGTTGCCGCCGAGCTCGAAGGCCGGCGCGCACTCCACCTCGCCGCGGGGGGTGATGTGCCCACCCTCGACCATCGCCGCACCCGTCGCGGTCTTGAACACCGACCCCGGCGGGTAGCCCCCGGTGATGACGCGGTTCACCAGGGGGTTCTCGGCGTCCTCGGCGAGCAGGGACTCGAAGTAGGACGTGCTCACGCCACCGACGAACTCGCGCGGATCGAAGCTCGGGTAGGAGGCCATCGCCAGCACGGCGCCCGTGCGCGCGTCGAGCACGACCGCGGACCCGGCGGTGGAGGGCAGCAGCTGCCCGTCGTCGCGGCGGATCGAACGGCTGGCGAGGATGCCGTCCTCGAGCAGCTGCTCGGTCGCCTCCTGCAGGTCGAGGTCGAGGGTGGTGACCAGGTCGTTGCCCTGGATCGGCTCACGGTCACGCTGGACGTCCAGAACGTCGCCCCGAGCGTTGACCACGAGCACCCGCTCACCCGCAGTGCCACGCAGATCGGCCTCATAGCTCTGCTCCAGACCCATCCGGCCCACCAGGTCACCGGCCCGGTAGTCGGCGAACTCCGGTCGCAGCAGCTCCTGCTGCGAGATCTCGCCGATGTAGCCCACCAGGTGGGCCGCGAGCGTGCCCTGGGGATACTGGCGCACGGGCAGGGTCTCGGGCACCACGCCGGGGAACAGCTCGCGCTGCTCCTGCACGGCGAAGACCATCTCCGGGGTGACGTCCAGGGCGATGGGCACGGGGCGGAAGGGGCTGCGGCGCTGGCTGCCGAGGCGGTCGAGGACCTCGTCGACCTCGAGCTCGAGCAGCGCTGCCAGACGGGCGACGACCCGCTCGGCCTCCTCGTCGACGGGGTCGCCCGCAGCATCGAGCAGGGCCTGGCGGTCGGCGGAGATCGCGAGCGCCGGCCGGTTGCGCACCAGCTCCTGACCGTCCGCGGTCAGGATCGCGCCCCGGGGCGCCTCGGTGACCACGGTGCGCAGGCGGTTGGAGTCGGCCAGCTCCACGTAGCGGTCCCCGGCCAGCACCTGGAGGAACCACAGGCGCGCGAACAGGGCCAGGAACAGGGTGATGACGAGCACGGCGAGGAAGGTCAACCGCAGGACGGAGGAGGAGGACTCCGACGAGGGAAGGGCCATGACGTGGAGCCTCGGATGGGCCGGGACGAGGACGGCGACGGTACCAGCCCCAGGTGCGCGACCTTCCGCTCACTCCTGGCCGGCGGCACGCAGGGGGAAGGTCTCGGTGACCCGCCGCGCGACCACGTGCACCACCGGGGCGAGCAGGGTGTTGTAGAGCCCCACGGCGATCGCCGCCTGGATCACCAGGCCGGCGCCCACCCGCTCGTCGGCGAGCAGGGAGGACAGGACACCGTAGGCGGCGGTGGTCAGGACCGACGCCCCGCCCGCGAGCAGCAGCGGGGCGGTGATCGAGCCCGGCGCGAGGTAGGGACGCGACCAGCCGACCAGCGCACCGGCCACGCCGTACAGCAGCACCCCCAGGCCCACCGGCGCGGAGCTGACCAACAGGTCACCGACCAGTCCGGCGACCACACCGATGCGCAGCCCCGTGAGCGCACCATCACGGGTGGCGAAGACCACGGTGGTCAGCAGCAGCAGGTCGGGACGGAAGCCGAAGAGGGTGAGCGCGGGGAACAACGCGGTCTCCAGCACCACCGCGGCCAGGAGCAGCGCCGCCACGACCAGGGTGCGCGCGATCACGGCTCCGCCGCTGCATCGCCGCCCTCGGGATCGTCCGCATCCTCGGCGTCCGCGTCCTCGGGGTCGTCCCCGTCCGTACCGTCGCGGGCACCGCCACCGGCCTGATCGGGATCGAGCAGCGCGTCGACCGGAGGTCGGGTGAACTCGAAACCCTCGGTGCCCTCGAAGGGCGGGAGCTCCTCGATCCCGGTGGAGAAGACCACCAGCACGTGCTGCAGGCGGGTGAAGTCGACGTAGGGGTTGACCAGCGCCTCACGGACCAGTGGCGAGGTGTCCTCGCTGATGGCCGAGACCGTGCCGACCGGGATGCCCGCGGGGAAGACCCCGCCCTGGTAGCTGGAGGTGACCACGCGGTCACCCTCGCGTACATCCGCGGTGGGATCGAGCAGCCGCAGGGCCATCGGGTCGCCGCCCCGGCCACCGATCACGCCGACCTCGCCGAGGGTCGCGCTCCGGGCGGCCGCCGAGAAGCTCGGGTCGATGGCCAGCAGGACCCGCGAGGCCGCGGGCGTGACCTGGATCACCCGACCGACCAGGCCGTCGCCGTCGACCACCGGCATGCCGCGGGCGACGCCGTCCTCCGCGCCGACGTCGATGGTGACCGTCCACTCGAAGTTCGACGGTGCCAGCGCCACCACCCGGGCGGCGACGGTGTCGAGCTCCGTGCGGTCGGCCATGGCCACCAGATCCCGGAGTTCGGCGTTCTCACGCACCAGGTCGTCGAGCACCCGACGACGTTCCTCGAGGCGCTCGACGCGGTCGCGAAGGGCCTGGTTCTCCGCCCGGACGCCGAACAGCTCGGAGATGGCCGAACCCGCCGTGGAGAAGGGGCTGACCAGCGTGGCCACACCGTCCTGCAGTGGGCGCAGGATCGCCGTCGCGGCCGAACGCCCGCGCTCCAGGGGTCCCTGCTCGCCGCCACGGAAGTCGAGGGTGATCAGCGTGATGGCGGCGGCGACGACCAGCACGAGCAGGATCCGGGCCCGACGTCGCTGGAACAACGCTCCCTCACCCCCGGCGGTCGCGACCGGCGCACGACCCCCGTGCCGTCACGCGGCGTGTCTGGTCAGTGACGCGAGGAGGAGACCAGCACCTTCTTGAGGGCTTCGAACTCCTCGAGGCACTTCCCCGAGCCGATGGCCACGGAGGACAGTGGGTTCTCCGTGGTGTGGATCGGCATGCCGGTCTCGTGCTTCAGCCGCTCGTCGAGCCCCTTGAGCAGGCCACCACCGCCGGTGAGCACGATGCCCTTGTCCATGATGTCGGCGGCAAGCTCCGGCGGGGTCTTGTCGAGGGTGTTCTTGACCGCGTCCACGATCGCGTTGACGGGCTCCTCGATCGCGCGGCGGATCTCGTCCGCGGACACGATGATGGTCTTGGGCAGCCCGGAGACCAGGTCGCGACCGCGGATCTCCGCGTGGGGCTCGTCGGGCAGCGGGAAGGCGCTGCCGATCGCCATCTTGATCTCCTCGGCGGTGCGCTCGCCGAGCATCAGCGAGTACTCCTTCTTGACGTAGCCGATGATCGACTCGTCCAGCTCGTCACCGCCGATGCGGATCGACTGCGAGGTGACGATGCCGCCCAGCGAGATGACGGCCACCTCGGTGGTGCCACCACCGATGTCCACCACCATGTTGCCGGCCGGCTCGTGGACGGGAAGGCCCGAGCCGATCGCCGCCGCCATGGGCTCCTCGATGATGTAGGCGGCGCGGGCACCGGCCTGGATCGAGGCCTCCTCCACCGCGCGCTGCTCCACCCCGGTGATACCGGAGGGCACGCACACCACCACGCGCGGCTTGGCCAGGAAGCGGCGCTTGTGGACGGCCTGGATGAAGTAGCGCAGCATCTTCTCGGTCACGTCGAAGTCGGCGATGACGCCGTCCTTCAGGGGCCGGATCGCCATGATGTGGCCGGGGGTGCGGCCGATCATGCGCTTGGCCTCGGACCCGACGGAGAGGATGTGGCCGGTCTTGGTGTTGATCGCGACGACCGACGGCTCGTTGAGCACGATGCCGCGCCCGCGGACGTAGACCAGGGTGTTGGCCGTACCGAGGTCCACGGCCATGTCACGGCCGAGGAACTGCAGGGAGTTACCGATGTTCGCCGCCACGGGGAGACCTACCGCTGGAGGAGGGGACGTCGATGACGCGTGGACGTGCGGGACGCTGCGAGGGCCGCGCGGCGCAACGCACGACCCGCTTCCGGTCGCCCGCAGCCCGCAGGCTAACACCCCCTCGCAGGGCACGCGCGTGACTGTGCCACCACCGGACGGCCCCTGGCCCGAGGACCCCGGCCACACCTTCCGGCCGGGCCGGCCCGTCACACGACCCCCCGGCGTGCGAGACTCACCCAGCGTGTCGCGCCGACCACCAGGGAGTCGAGGACCGCCACCCCGATCAGCTCCCCCGCCCGCACCAGACGACGGGTCACCTGCTCGTCATCACGCGAGGGCTCGGGATCACCGGAGGGGTGGTTGTGGGCCAGGACCAGGGCAGCCGCGTTGGCCAGCAGGGCGTCACGGAACACCTCACGTGGTGCCATGAAGGTGTGATCGATGCTGCCGATGCTCACCGTCGCGGTGCGCAGCAGGCGGTGCTTGGTGTCGAGCAGGGCCACCACGCAGCGCTCGCGGTCCGCCCCGGCCAGGACCGGGACCAGCACCCCGGCCGCGGCCTCCGGGCTGGTGACCTCCACCGCCGCAGTGGCGTCCGGCGGCCGCCAGCGGTCGGCGCAGGCGGGATGGTCACACGGGTCCACCGGGGCGGCGACACCGCTGTCGGGGCCACGCCGGAAGTCGAGGGTGGCGATGGCGGCGTCGCTGACGGTGTCCACGGTCGGGCTCCAGTCCTCGGGTGCGGTGGGTCCGGGGGGGACGCACCTTGCCCGTTGGAGGCGACGCGGTGGCTGCGGGTCGTGGACAGGCTGTGGATGGCGCGGGGCGGCCGTGTCGAGCGACGGCCGCCACGCCACCTGCGCGCCGGCCGGAGCGGGCCGGTACCGGGCCGGTGCTCAGAACCGGCCGGGGAAGAACAGCTCCAGTTCGCGTTGCGCGGAGATGGCGGAGTCCGAGCCGTGCACGATGTTCTCACCGATGACGGTGGCCAGGTCGCCCCGGATCGAGCCCGGCGTGGCCTCCAGCGGGTTGGTCGCGCCCATGATCGTGCGCATCGCGGCGATCGCGTCCTCGCCCGACACGCACATCGCCACCAGCGGACCGGAGGTGATGAAGGCCACGAGTTCGCCGAAGAAGGGCTTGTCGGTGTGCTCGCCGTAGTGCTGCTCGGCGACGGCGCGGTCGAGGGTGCGCAGCTCGAGCGCCTCGAGGCGCAGACCCTTGCGCTCGATGCGGGCGATCACCTCGCCGACCAGGCCGCGGGCGACGCCGTCGGGCTTGACGAGGATCAGGGTGCGTTCGGTGGCCACGGTGGACTCCAGGCTCGATGGGGTGGTCGGTCGGGGTGCGACGCTACTCCGGCCAGATGCGCTCGGCGTCCGCGTCCCCGAGCAGCTGCTCGGCCAGGTCGTCGTCGCCGAGCTCATCCTCGGGGGTGAGCACCACCTCGTCGTCGAGGTGGTCGACCATCGGCAGGTAGCGGCTGCGTGCCGCGCCGACGGTGTGCAGGGATCCGGCCACCAGCACCCCGTCGTCGGGGCCGGCCACAGCGGTCGCCAGGGCGAGGGCGCTGGCGACATCGGTGGCGGCCTCCACGACCACCCCCGTCCCCGCCCAGACCGTCTCCGCCGCCGTGCGCATCCGGTCCAGGCTCGCAGCCCGGGGTGAGGGCGCCCGGGTGACGACCACGTGGGAGACGGCGTCGCGGAAGGCGGCGAGGATGCCCTCCAGATCCTTGTCGTCCAGGCAGGCGGTGACCAGCACCAGCTCGCCGAAGGCGAAGGCCTCCCCCACCGCGGCGATCGACGCCCGGGCCCCGTGGGGGTTGTGGGCGCCGTCGAGCAGCACGGTCGGCTGCCGATGCACGATCTCCAGCCGCCCGGGCACGCTCACCGCCTCCAGACCGTGGCGCAGCACCTCGTCGTCCATGGCGTCGAAGGCCTCGCCGGTCAGCGCGGCGAAGGCGGCCAGGGCCAGGGCCGCGTTCTCGGCCTGGTGCGCACCGAACAGCGGCAGCAGCACCTCGTCGAGCTCACGCTGGCCGACCCGCAGCGTCAGCGACTGCCCTCCCACCGCGACGGCGCGTGCCACGAGCTCGAAGTCGACCCCGGCACGCCAGCGCTGCGCCCCGGCCGCGGCCACGGCGGCGTCGATCACCGCGTCGACGGCGGCGTGCTGTGCAGCGGTGACCACCTGCGCGCCCGGCTTGATGATGCCCACCTTCTCACGGGCGATCTCCTCGGGGGTGCCACCGAGCTGGGGATGGTCGATGTCGATCGGGGTGAGCACCGCCACCTCGCCGCGGACCAGGTTGGTGGCGTCCCAACGGCCGCCCATACCGACCTCGAAGATCCCGACGTCCACGGGTGCGTCGGCGAACCACCAGCCGGCCATGGCGGTCAGCACCTCGAAGTAGGTGAGCCGGTCGGCCTCCTCGCCATGTTCCTCGCGGGCGCGCGCATCGAGCAGTTCGGCCAGTGCGGCCACCTCGTCATGGACGGCGGCGAAGCGGCGGGCGGAGATGGGCTGGCCCGCGATGCTCATGCGCTCCCGCACGGTCTGCAGGTGGGGGGAGGTGTAGGTACCGGCGGCGATCCCGGCGGCGGCGCACAGCGCGGCGACCATCCGGCTGGTGGAGCCCTTGCCGTTGGTCCCCGTGATGTGGACCGTCGGGTAGGCGCGCTGCGGATCGCCGAGCAGCGCGCTCAGCGCGGTGATCCGCTCGAGGTCGGGGATCATGCGCCCCGGCCCACGAGCCGCGAGGCGCGTGTGCGCGGCATCGAAGGCGGCGGCGATGTCGGCCTGCTCGGGGGTCAGGGACACGGGGTCCTCACGGGGGCACGGCGCCACACGGCGGATGGCGGGCTGGTCGGCTGCACGGAGCTTCGGGTGTGGCGGCCGTGCGGTTCGCTCGGCGGGCCCGCAGCCGTCGCGACAGGCGGTGGGGGTCGCGGGTGGACGCTACCCCGTGCGCGCCGGGGTCGAGCCGCTCAGCGCGCCAGGAGGGCCCGCACCTCGGCGGGCCCGCGACAGGCCACGGCCGCGGCCGCCAACTCCTGCGCCGCGGCGAGCGACACCTCACGGACCGCCTGCTTGACCGCCGGCACGTCCCCCGGTGGGACCGACAGCTCCCGGACCCCGAGCCCCAGCAGGAGCCCGGCCACACCCGGGTCGCTGGCCAGATCGCCGCACACCGCCACCCGTGTGTCGCTGCCGTGGGCAGCGGCACCGATCGTGGCGATCAGGGACAGGACCCCGGGGTCGAGGTGATCACCCAGCGCGGCCACCGCGGGGTTCCCGCGCTCGGCCGCGAGCGTGTACTGGGTGAGGTCGTTGGTACCGATCGAGATGGTGTCGACCTCGCCGACGAGGTGGCGGGCCTTGAGCGCCAGTGCCGGCACCTCAGCCATCACGCCCAGCGGCAGCCGCTCGGGGACCGCGTGGCCCTCGGTGCGCAACTCCTCGGTGAGCTCCGCGACCAGGTGGCGTACCGCGGTGATCTCCTCCAGCACCGTGACCATCGGCAGCATCAGCTGGACGGGGTGGGCCGCGGCGACCCGCAGCACCGCCCGCAACTGGGTGCGCAGCAGGGCCGGCGCGGCCAGGGACAGCCGGATACCGCGGGTGCCGAGGAAGGGGTTGGCCTCCTCGGGCACATCGACGTGGTCCAGGGGCTTGTCACCGCCGACGTCGAGGGTGCGCACGGTGACCGTCCGCCCACCCATCGCCGTACAGATACGGGTGTAGGTGGCGACCTGCTCCCGCTCGTCGGGCGCATCGGGCCGGTCGAGGAAGAGGAACTCGGTGCGCAGCATGCCGATGCCGTCGGCGCCCTCGCGCGCCGCCAGCTCGGCGTCCCGGGGCAGCCCGACGTTGGCCTGGACCTCCACCGCCGTCCCGTCGCGGGTGGTCACGTGGGCGGCAGCACGCTCGCGCAGCTCGGCATGGGCCGCGGCACGCCGCGCCACCTCGCCGCGCACCGTCTCGGCCCGTGGGGCGTCGACCCCGGTCTCCACCCGTCCGGCGTCGCCGTCGACCACCACCTCGGTACCGGGCGCCAGGGCGAGGACCTCGGCACCGAGCGCCACCACCGCCGGGATGCCGAGCGCACGGGCGATCAGGGCTGCGTGGGAGGTCGGCGAGCCGGTGGCGGTCACCACGGCACGGACACGGTCGGGATCGAGACGGCCCGCCTCCGCGGGCGAGAGGTCACGGGCGACGACCACCCCTTCGGGCATGACCTCGGTGCGCTCGACGCCCACGAGTGCGGCCAGCACCTCCCGTGCGACCGCGTCCAGATCGGCGGCACGGGCGAGGAGGTAGGGGTCATCCAGCGCGGCGTAGTTGGCCAGCGCGGCCTCGACCGCGCCCCCGAAGGCGGTGGCGGCGTCCAGCCCGCGCGCATCGATGTCGCTCTCCGCGGCGGCGCGCAGGTCGGGGTCGTCGAGCAGCAGCAGCTGGGTGCCGACCATCTCCGCAGCGCCGCGACCCACCCGTCGGGCGAGCTCGTCGCGGGAGCGGCGCAACAGCGCGTGCACGCCTGCGAGCGCAGCCGCCAACCGGGCACGTTCGGTGCCGGCATCGGTGCCCGCGTGGTCGCCGGCACCGCCCGCGGCCAGCAGTTGCTCCCGGGTCGGCAGCGTGGCCGCGCCGAGCTGGTGGACGGGACCGATCGCCAGTCCGGGCGCAGCCGACATCCCGTGCAACACGCCGGGTGCGCCGGCGGCAGCCCCGCCATCCGCCCCGCCGACACCGCCGGCCACCGCCGCGCCCTCGGCCCCCGCCGCGGACCCGCCGGCGCCGGGGCCGTACGCCGGCGCACCACCACCGCCCGCACCGACGGCGTCATCGTCGATCGGGTCGCCGAGGTTGTCCTCGACCAGCGCGGTGAGCCGCTCCAACGCGTCCGTCGCGTCGGGCCCGGTCGCCGACAGCTCCAGCTCGTCACCCTGGCGCGCCCCGAGCGTGATGAGCGCGTTCAGGCTGCGGGCGCGCGCCGGCCCCCGCCCGGCGGTCAGGTCGGTGACCGCCACCTCGGCGTCGAGGCCTGCCAGCGCCTCCACGATGCGGGCGGCGGGTCGGGCGTGGAAGCCCAGCCGGTTCGGCACGCGCACCCGGGCGAGGTGGACCTCGGGCACGCTGGTGGACACCGCCCCGTCGCCCGCAGGGTCCGTCCCCTCCGCCGCGCCGGGCCCACCGCCGGCCCCGGGTGCGGACATCTCGACACCGAGGTGGCTGGCTTTGGCGAGCAGCCCGTTGCGCGCCTCGGCGGCGACCTCGACCAGGGGCGCACCCGCTGCGGCCTGCACCGCGGCCGCGATCAACCCCTCCACGATCGGGGCCTCGCACAGCTCGACGTGCGCCGCGGTCTCGGGTGGCAGCAGGTCCAGCGCCATCTCCGCGGACAGCACGGCCGAGCCGAGGTCCATGAGCACCAGCACACCGGCGTCGTCGTCCACCTCCTCGATGGCCGCCATGACCTTGGTGGCATCGGTACCCAGCGGCGCCTGCTCGTCGTCCACCCCACCGGCGAGCGCGAGCTGCAGGCGGTCGCCGGCCATCTCCCGGGCGAGTTCGGCCGCGGCCGCGGCCAGCGCCGCGCTGTGGGACACGATGACGATGCCGACGGTCATGGCGGGCTCCGGGGGATGGTGGGTCGCCAGGGCCGGGGGACCTCGCCCCGGACCGAGCCGCCGCGGGAGACGGTGGCCCGGTCCGGGACCAGGCGGACTCAGGCCGCCAGCGTCTCCGCTGCCGACCGCACGAGCAGCCACGAGGAGGTGGCGCCCGGATCCTGGTGCCCGATGCTGCGCTCACCGAGGTAGCTGGCGCGGCCCTTGCGGGCGAGCATCGGGGTGGTGGCGTGCATGCCCTCCTCGGCGGCGGCGGTGCCGGCCGCCAGCACAGCACCGAGGTCACCACCCTGCGACAGGGAGGCCTCCATCGCCTCCACGGCGGGGATCAGCGCATCGAGCATGGTCTTGTCGCCGGGCTCGGCCTTGCCCCGGTTGCCCACCGCGTCCACCGCCGCGCGCAGCGCCGCGACGGTGCCCGTGGCATCCAGGGTCGGCGTCGCGCCGGCCGCGGTCCCGAAGGCCAGGAAGAAGCTGCCGTAGAGCGGCCCGGAGGTCCCTCCGACCGCGGAGATCAGCTTCATGGCGATGGCGCGACCGAACCCGGTGACGTCCTCGGGCCCGGCCGCCTCCAGTGCCTCGACGGCCGCGCGGCACCCCCGGCGCATGTTCGTGCCGTGGTCGGCATCCCCGATCGCCGAGTCGAGCTGGGTCAGCTCCTCGGCGTGCTCGGCGATCACCGCGGAGAAGCGGTGGATCCAGGCCACCAGATCCTCCACCGTCACGGTCGTCCCGTCCGCCATGCTCAGGCCCCCCACCGCAGTGCGGGGGTCTCGACCGCGGCGTCCCAGTAGCCGGTCATCTCGTCGTCGAGCTTGAGCAGGGTCACCGACGCGCCCTGCATCTCCAGCGAGGTGATGTAGGGACCGACGAGGTTGCGGGCGATCTCGATGCCGTGGCCGGCCAGGAGCTTGGCGACCTCGTTGTAGAGGATGTAGAGCTCGATCAGCGGGGTCCCACCCATCGAGTTGACGAACACCAGCGCCTTCTCACCCGCCTCGTAGGGCAGGTCGGCGAGGATCGGATCGACGAGCTGCGCGGCGACCTCCGCCGCGGAGGCCACGGGGCGGCGCTCGCGGCCCGGCTCACCGTGGATGCCGATGCCGATCTCCATCTCGTCGTCGCCGAGCTCGAAGGTCGGCTTGCCTGCCGACGGCACGGTGCACGAGGTCAGCGCCATACCCATGGAGCGGCCCCGCGCGTTGACCCGCTCGCACAGCTCCTTGACGCCCGCGAGGTCGGTACCCGCCTCGGCCGCGGCACCGCAGATCTTCTCCGCGAGCACCGTGGCACCGACGCCCCGACGCCCTGCGGTGAAGCTCGAGTCCTGCACCGCGACGTCGTCGTCGATGACGACCGCCTCGACGTCGATGCCGTCTGCCTGCGCCAGCTCCGCGGCCATCTCGAAGTTCAGGACGTCGCCGGTGTAGTTCTTCACGATGTGGAGCACGCCCGCACCGCCGTCGACGGCCTTGGTGGCCTCGAGCATCTGGTCGGGGGTGGGCGAGGTGAACACCTCCCCCGGGCAGGCGGCGTCGAGCATCCCCCGCCCGACGAAGCCGCCGTGCATCGGCTCGTGGCCCGAGCCGCCGCCGGAGACGATCCCGACCTTGCCCTGGACGGGTGCGTCGCCGCGGACGATCACCTTCAGCTCGTGGTTGATCTCGAGCTCCGGATGCGCCTGCTCCATGCCCTGGAGTGCCTCGGCGACGACGTCGTCGGCCGCGTTGATCAGCTTCTTCATCTGCTGCCCTCTCCCGCGGGCCTGCCGCCCGCTGTCTTCCCGTCGCGGGAGGGCCGCCCTCCCGCGCCCGCTCGGCGCTGCACACCGAGCATCCCACGTGGCTGTGTGGCTGTCACCCGGCCCGCTGGTGGGCTGCGAGCGGCCTGGCCGTCGCCGCCCACGGGAAGTTGGCCGAATGACATTCGACATCATCGAACGCTTCGGATGGAAGCACCGTCCAGCTAAGGTGTCAAGGCCTCGTGGGAGGGATGGACGTGAGCAGCCCCAACGGCGCCTCGCGCGCAGCCGTCCCACCTGGGCAGCGACCCGCCATCGCCGCGACCGACGCCCTCGACGCGGAGCTGGTGCAGCGTTGGATGGTGGAGATGGACCGGCGCCTGCGGGCGTCCGAGGCACGGCTGACCGAGCTGGATGCGGCCATCGGGGACGCCGATCACGGCGCCAACATGACCCGTGGTGCCCGTGCCGCGCTCCTGGCCGTGGGTGACCACCAGGGCGAGAGCGCAGCACGACTGATCAGCGCCATCGGCCACGCCCTGTCGCGATCGGTGGGCGGCGCCAGCGGCCCGCTGTACGGCACGTGGTTCACCGCCCTCGGGCGGAACCTGCCCGCGGACGCACCGGCCGCACCCGTCGACCTCGCCGAGGCGCTGGTCGCCGCCCTGGACGCCGTCCAGCAGCTCGGCGCGGCGGAGGTCGGCGACAAGACCATGGTCGATGCCCTGGCCCCCGCCTCACGTCGCGCCCTGGATGCCGCGAGCTCGGGTGCCGACCTGGCGGGTGTGCTGCGCCTGGCGGTGGGTGCGGCGGAGGACGGGGCGCTGGCCACCGTCCCCCTGCGGGCACGACGCGGGCGTGCCAGCTACCTCGGTGCGCGCAGCGAGGGACACCAGGATCCGGGTGCGACCTCCGCAGCGATCGTGCTCGACACCCTGCGCACGGCAGCCGGGGCATGATCCAGTCCGTCGATCGTGCCGTCGCGATCCTGCTCCAGTTGCAGGGTGCCCGCCGGTTGCGCCTCAGCGAGTTGGCCGCACGGCTGTCCCTGCCCAACTCGACGGTCCACGGCATCGTCGCGACCCTGGTGGCTCGGGGGTTGGTGGAACAGGACGCCAGCGGCCGGTACGCGCTCGGGCCCGGGGTGCTGCGGCTGAGCAACGTCTACCTCGACTCCAACGAGCTGCGCTTGCGCTCCCTGACCTGGACCGAGGCGCTGGCTGAGCGCAGCGGATGCGCGGTGCGCGTGGGGGTGCCGCTCGGCGACGACATCGTGGTGATCCAGCACGTGTTCCGACCCGACGGCAGCCATCAGATGCGCGAGATCGGCATCGACATCCCGGCGCACGGCACGGCGCTGGGCAAGGCGGTGCTGGCCTTCGACACCCGCGGCGCCGACGCGCTGCTGGCCCGCGACGACCTACCGAAGCTGACCGGGCGGACGGTGGTCGCCACCGACGAGCTGGCGGCCCAGCTCACCGCCGTCCGTGCGGACGGGCTGGCCACCGCGGCGGATGAGTCGATACTGGGTGAGTCGGAGGTGGCGGCCCCGATCTTCGACGCCCATGACGCGGTGATCGGCGCGGTCGGCATCGTCAGCCCGACCTCGCAGGTGCCCCCGGATCGGGCACTGCTGGACGAGGTGCGGCGCACCGCGGTCACCATCTCCCGCGAGATGGGGGCGGCCTCGTGGCCACCCCGGGCCCTGCTCGAGGCCGACACCCCCCGCTGAGCCGCGGACCGCCGCTCAGCCGCGCAGCTGCTCCAACGCGGCGATCCGCGCCTCGAGCTGCGCCACGGCGGCCAGGTTCTGCTCGCGCCTGTCGCGCTCCTTCGCCACGACCTCGGCGGGGGCACGGGAGGTGAAACGCTCGTTGGCCAGCTTGCCCTCGACCCGTTCGAGGTCCGCGCGTGCCTTGTCGGCCTCCTTCACCAGCCGCTGCAGCTCCGCGTCCACGTCGATCAGACCGGCGAGCTCCACCTGGGCCTGACCCGCCCCGAACTGGATCGTCGAGGTGCCGGCGCGCTCCTCGAGCCCCGGGGCGGCGGTCACCTCCGACAGCCCCGCCAGCGAGGCGATCAACGCCGCCTGCTCGGCGATCAGCTCCTCCTCGTCGCTGGCGACCACGACCTCGAACCGCGCCGAGGGGGCGACGCTGTTCTGTGACCGGAACCGGTTGGTCTCGGTCACCAGGTCCTGGAGGACGGCGAAGGCGCGCTCGGCCTGGGGATCGAGCCACGCGGCGGGCACGCTCGGCCAGGCGGCGACCATCAGCGAGTCACGGCCCCCGGCCGCGCCGGTCAGCTCCCGCCACAGCGTCTCGGTCACGAAGGGCATCACCGGGTGGAGCAGACGCAGGACGTGCTCGAGGACGTGGCGGCCGACCCGGCGCGCGGTCGCCGCGGCCTCGGCATCGTCGCCGTACAGACGCAGCTTGACCGCTTCCACGTACCAGTCGGCCACCTCGTCCCACACGAAGTGGTAGAGGGTGCGGCACACGGTGGCCCAGTCGTAGGCCTCGTAGGCCGCGTCGACGGTCACGTGGGCGGTGTACAACCGCGACAGGATCCAGCGGTCCTCGAGGTCGAGCCGCGCGGCCTCGGGTACGGGGCCGAGGTCGGCGCCGGGCCGTCCCTCGTTCTCCGCCAGACGGGACAGGATGAAGGAGCCGACGTTCCACAGCTTGTTCGCGAAACGCTTGGTGCCCTCGACCCACTCCTCGGCCAGCGGCACATCCGAGCCGGGCGCGGACGAGCGCAGGAGCGCGAAACGGGTGGCGTCGGCCCCGTAGCGATCGATCAGCTCGAGCGGGTCGATCACGTTGCCGAAGGACTTCGACATCTTCTTGCCGTGCTCGTCGCGCACCAGCCCGTGGTTGTGGACCACGTGGAAGGGCACCTCACCGGTGAACCACAGGCTGATCATCAGCATGCGCGAGACCCAGAAGGTGTTGATGTCGTAGCCGGTGACCAGCACCGAGGTCGGGAACCAGGTCTCGAGCTCCGGCGTGCGCTGCGGCCAGCCGAACACGCTGAAGGGCCACAGCTGGGAGGAGAACCAGGTGTCGAGCACGTCCTCGTCCTGGACGAAGCCCTCCTGCTCGATGTCCTCCCGGGACACCACGATCTGCCCGTCGGGTCCGTACCAGGCGGGGATCCGGTGCCCCCACCAGATCTGGCGGGAGATGCACCAGTCGTGCAGGTTGTCCAGCCACTCCAGGAAGGGCGCGGTGCGCGACTCGGGCACGAACACGGTGCGGCCCTCGCGCACGGCTGCCGCCGCGGCGTCGGCGAGCTGGCGCATGGCGACGAACCACTGCAGGCTCAGCCGCGGCTCGATCACGGTCCCGCAGCGCGAGCAGTGCCCGACCGAGTGCTCGTGGTCGTCGACGCGCAGCAGCAACCCGTCCGCGGCCAGCGCCGCCTTGACGCTGTCCCGGGCGGCGAGCCGGTCCTGGCCGGCGAAGCGCTCCCCCACCACCTCGGTGAGCACGCCGGTGTCGTCCATGATGTCGATGATCTCGAGGTCGTGGCGCTCGGCGATGGCGAGGTCGTTGGGGTCGTGGGCCGGGGTGATCTTGACCGCCCCGGACCCGAAGGCCGGGTCCACGTAGTCGTCGGCCACCACGGCGAAGGTGCGGTCCTGGAAGGGGTGGCGGACCTCGAGCCCGACCACCGTGGCGTAGCGCTCGTCCTCGGGGTGCACGGCGATGGCGGTGTCGCCGAGCATGGTCTCCGCCCGGGTGGTCGCCACCTCGATGCCCACCGCGCCGCTGGGGGCGCGGGTCAGGCCCGCGGCGTCGTCATCGACGGTGGCGAGCAGCGCCGCCGGGACCGCATCCGGGTCCGCGAGGGGGTAGACGAAGCGCGCCAGCTCGCCGGTCTCGTCCTCGTGCTCCACCTCGATGTCGGACAGGGCGGTGTGGCAGCGCACGCACCAGTTGATCAGCCGCTCACCGCGGTAGATCAGGCCCTGCTCGTAGAGCGCGACGAACACCTCCCGGACGGCCGCCGAACGGGGGCCGTCGAAGGTGAAGACCTCGCGCTGCCAGTCGGCGCTGGCACCGAGCTTCTCCAGCTGGGCGAGGATCTGCCCGCCAGAGGTTGCCTTCCACTCCCACACCCGCGCCAGGAAGGCCTCGCGTCCGAGCTCGTGCCGGTCGGTGCCCTCCGCGGCCAGCTGCTTCTCGACCACGTTCTGGGTGGCGATGCCGGCGTGGTCGGTGCCGGGGACCCACACCGCGTTGTAGCCCTGCATCCGCTTGCGGCGGATGATCACGTCCTGGATCGTGTTGTCGAGCGCGTGGCCGACGTGCAGCGATCCCGTCACGTTGGGTGGGGGGATGACGATGGAGAAGGGCTCGCCGTCGTCATCGGGCTCGGCGTGGAACAGCCCCGCATCGCGCCAGTCCGCGTACAGGTCGGCTTCGACGGTGGCGGGATCGTAGGCTTTGGGCAGCTTGGGCATCGGGGGCGTCCGTGGGGCGTCGGGGACGGTGGAGCGCGCAGGCACGAGGCGCACGCGCCCGGCCGCCGAGCGTAGCCAGCCCCCGCCCGTGGCTCCCGCGCAACCGTCGGGGGGGCCACCCGACAGGAGCCCACCGGACGCCGTCCGGTGCGCCCGGACGCCACGGTGGCCCCGGGAGCAGGGAGCACCGGGCCGCCGAGATCACTCCCGCAGCGTCTCGGGCAGGGGCGTGCCCTCCCACACCGGCACCTGCCACCGTTCCTCGCTCTCGTGCCACACCCGCGGCGGCCGGGAACCGTCGCTGGGAAGCACCAGCAGCCGCCCGGCGCTGTCGAACATCGCCACCCAGCTGCCATCGGGTGACAGGCTGCCCTCGCGCACCCGGTAGTTGTCGTGGGCCGCGACCTGCCAGAGCACCTCGCCGGTCTCCCGCAGCCGCACGGTCAGCATGCCGTCGTCATGGCGGACCCTGAGCACACCCACCGAGCGTGCGTCGACCGGCTGCCCCGTGACGTCGAGACGGTCCACGACCTCGCCGCTGTCGGGGTCGAGGATCTCCACCTCCTCCTGCGGGCCCCACACCTGCAGGGCGATGCCCGCGGCGTTCCAGGCAAGCACCTCCTGGCCGTCGAGATCACACGCCACCTCGGTGAGCGACCCGTCGGGATCCAGGGTGCGCACGCACGACTCGCCCTCGTCCCACCGGCTCCAGGCGACGCTGGCCGGGGGGGCGGGGTCGGGTTGCTCCGTGAGCGTCGCGAGCTCCGGCGGTCGCGCCACACCGAAGACCAGGACCAGGACCACCACCCCCACGATCAGGGCGGCGGCCGTGACCAGTGCCGCGGTGCTGCGGCCGGTGCTGCGGCCGGTGCCGCCGCGCGCCGCGTCGGCCGCACCGGCGTCACCGGAGGTCTCGATGCTCATGCGCCACCACCCTTCACGTCGCCGTCGGCAGGGCCGTGCGGTGTGACCTCGCGCCGCGCACGGCCGAGCCCGACCGCCAACACGACCAGCAGCAGCCCGACCACGAGCAGGCTCGCGGGTCCGCCGATGGCGTCACCGAACACCTCGAAGACCAGCTGCGGGCTGAACACGAACAGCCCGAGCGCCCCGACGACCAGGTGGTGCAGGGCGTCGCTGCGGACCGCGATGCCAACGAGCAGCGCGGCGATCACGACCCCGACCACCAGCACCGCGGTGCGGCTGTCACCCCAGGCCGCCACCTGGACACCGAACAGCACGGCGACCGCCCCCGTGGTCTCTCCGAGCACACGGGGGCCGAGCCAGGCGCCACGCGCCAGGATCGCCCAGGCCAGCCCGACGGTGGCGATCGTCGCCCCGAACCACACCTGGTCGAGCTGCGGGTCGAGCACCGACAGCAGCATGCCGGTGGCCAGCAGTGCCGAGCCCAGGCTGGCGAGCTGCAGCAGCCAGCCGCCACGCCACAGCAGGAGGCTGAGCGCGACGACGAACATCGACAGCCCGATCCAGGCGCCCGTGGCCGACCAGTCGAGCTCGAGCACGTCGTCGGCCACCACGCCCGCGAACCAGCCGACCCCGGCGACGGTGGCCACGAACAGCACGTTGGTCAGCCGCTGGAGGGCTGCCGCCGTGCCCGTACGCAGGGCGAGGCCCGCACCGAAGACCGCGATCGTGAGCACGCCCACCAGGGTGAGACGCCCGCCGACCAGCAGCTCGCGCCACAGCTCCCCGAGCAGCAGGCCGATGGCGCCGAGCGCCAGCGCCGCGCCGACGTAGCCGAGCGCCTCCGCCAGGCTGCTGCGTGACGGCGCACCCCGCGGCCGGTCGTCGGTGGTGGTCCTCGGCGGTGCCGTCGGATCCGTCCCCTCACGGTCGCCCGCCGCGCCGACAGCGTCGACATCGAGGTCCCCACGCTCGTAGGCGGTGATGCGCTCGGCCTGCTCGGGGGTGACCAGGCCGACCTCCACCCAGTCGTCCAGCCGGTCCATCGACCTCGCCACGTGGCACCTCCTGGTGGGCAGCGTCGCGCCGGGCCTCTCGTGCCGCGTGCCCCGCGTACCACCCACGGTGACAGCCGACGCGCGTCGGCACCACCGGGCAAAGCCCCTACCTCCTACCAGGGGGAGGTGTGCCGCGGGCGGGGGCAGTGGTGTGCACCCTGCGGATCACACCACGCTGCCCGGGTCGGTGTTCGCCCCGCACACGATCACGGCGACCCGCTCGCCGGCGACCGGGCGGTAGCGCCCCGCGGTCACGGCCGCCAACGCCGTGGCACCGCCGGGCTCGGCCACCAGCCGGGCCGTGCGCCACAGCACCTGCTGGGCCTGCGCCACCTCGGCGTCGGTGACCAGCAGCGCCCGGTCGAGGTGGCCGCGAGCGGCCCAGGCGTGGTCGCCGATGCGGCGCGCCCCCAGCGCCGAGGCGGCGAGCCCGGACACCTCGACGTCGACCGGACGGCCGGCCGCCAGCGCCCGGTGCAGGGTGGGGGTGCCCTCGGTCTCCACGGCGACCACGCGCACGCCGGCGGCGGCCACAGCTGCGAGCGTGCCGGCCAGCAGCCCACCGCCGCCCACCGCCACCAGGACGGTGTCGAGGCCGTCAACCTGCTCGAGCAGCTCGGCGGCGGCGGTGCCCTGGCCCGCGACCACCTGCGGCTGGTCGTAGGCGTGGGCCAGGACCGCACCCCGCTCCCGGCGTAGCTGCGCGGCGGCGGCGAAGGCGTCGGCGTAGACCCCCTCGACCAGGACCAGCTCCGCACCCAGTGCCCGGATCGGATCGAGCTTGGCAGCGGGCGCGCTCGCGGGCACCACCACCGTGGCGCGCAACCCCAACCGGTCGGCCGCCCAGGCCACCGCGAGCCCGTAGTTGCCCCCGGAGGCCGCGACGACACCGCCGCCCGCCAGCCGGTCGGCCAGCGCCGGGTCGGTCAGCAGTGCGGTCGCGCCGCGCACCTTGAACGAGCCCGTGGGCTGGAGCGCATCGAGTTTGGCCACCACCGGGGGCAGGCCCGCGTCCGCGCGGCCGAGCTCCGCCGCCGCCACCTCCAGCACCGGCGTACGGCGCACGTGCGCCGCGACCCGTGGCCGCACCGTCGCGACATCGGCCGCCACGACCGCTGCCACCTCGACGCCGCCGTCGGCCACCGTCCCGCGGGGTGCGGACGCGTCCGGGCTCAGGCCGAGCGCTCCTGCGGCTCGTCGGCGGGCCGCAGCTTGGAGTGCGGTACCAGGGTGGGGTTGGTGCGCTTGCGGACGGTGTCGGCGTCGATCACACAGCGTCCGACGTCATCGCGCGAGGGCAGCTCGTACATCGTGGAGAGCAGCACCTCCTCCAGGATGGCGCGCAGCCCCCGGGCCCCGGTCTCGCGCAGCACTGCGAGGTCCGCGATCTCCTCCAGCGCCTCGGTCGCGAACTCGAGCTCGACCCCGTCGAACTCGAAGAAACGCATGTACTGCTTGGTCAGCGCGTTGCGCGGACGGGTGAGGATGTCCACCAGCGCCTGACGGTCCAGGGGCTCCACGGAGGAGACGATCGGCAGACGGCCGATGAACTCCGGGATCAGCCCGAAGCGCACCAGGTCCTCGGGCAGCACGTCGTTGAGCAGCGCCGCGATGTCCTTGTCGCGCCGCGCGGTGACCTCGGAGCCGAAGCCGACACCACGCTGGCCCTGCCGCTGCTCGACGATCTGCTCGAGCCCGGCGAAGGCGCCGCCGCACACGAACAGGATGTTGTTGGTGTCGATCTGGATGAACTCCTGGTGGGGGTGCTTGCGCCCGCCCTGCGGTGGCACGGACGCGACGGTGCCCTCCAGGATCTTCAGCAGCGCCTGCTGTACCCCCTCACCGGAGACGTCACGGGTGATCGAGGGGTTGTCGGACTTGCGGGCGATCTTGTCGACCTCGTCGATGTAGATGATGCCCGTCTCGGCCTTCTTGACGTCGAAATCCGCCGCCTGGATCAGCTTGAGCAGGATGTTCTCCACATCCTCACCGACGTAGCCGGCCTCGGTCAGCGCCGTGGCGTCGGCGATCGCGAAGGGCACGTTGAGCAGCTTCGCCAGCGTCTGCGCCAGCAACGTCTTGCCGGAACCGGTGGGACCGAGCAGCAGGATGTTGGACTTCTGCAGCTCCACGTCCTCGGCGGCACCGGGGGCGCGGGTGTCGACCTGGATGCGCTTGTAGTGGTTGTAGACCGCGACGGCCAGGGTCTTCTTGGCGGTCTCCTGCCCGACCACGTAGTCATCGAGGTAGCGGTAGATCTCCTTGGGCTTGGGCAGCTCCTCGAGCTCGAGCTCGGCCGGCTCGGAGAGCTCCTCCTCGATGATCTCGTTGCACAGGTCGATGCACTCGTCGCAGATGTAGACGCCGGGACCGGCGATGAGCTTCTTGACCTGCTTCTGCGACTTGCCACAGAAGGAGCACTTCAGCAGGGCGTCGCCCTCGCCGAACTTCGCCATCCTCGCGGTCCTTCGCTCGTCGCTGCACGTCTCGCGCCGACCGGCGGAGCGGCCTGTGCACCGGCACCGGGAACCAGGTTCCCGCGCTGGCGCGGCCTCCTCCGCGTCCCACGATGGTACGGCACGGCTGGCCGCGATGTCGGCACATGCCGGGCCGATCCCTTGCTGCGTGATGGCACCGGCGCAGGGTGTGCCACCCGGTCAGCTGGCAGAACCACCCTTCTTGAGCTTGCGGCTGGAGATGATCTCGTCCACCAGCCCGTAGTCCTTGGCGGCCTGCGCGTCCAGGATGAAGTCGCGGTCGGTGTCGGCGTCGACCTGCTCGGGGGTCTTGTTGGTCTTCTCCGCCAGGATCTCGTTGAGCAGGTCCCGCATGCGCAGGATCTCCTTGGCCTGGATCTCGATGTCCACCGACTGCCCCTCCGCACCACCGGAGGGCTGGTGGAGCAGGATGCGCGAGTGCGGCAGCGCGAAGCGCTTGCCCGGGGTACCCGCGGCCAGCAGGACGGCCGCGGCCGAGGCCGCCTGGCCCATGCAGATCGTGGAGACGTCGTTGCCGATGAACTCCATCGTGTCGTAGATCGCGAACAACGCGGTGATCGACCCCCCGGGGGAGTTGATGTAGAGGGCGATGTCCTTGTCGGGATCCTCCGACTCGAGGTGGAGCAGCTGCGCCATCACGACGTTGGCGATCTCGTCGTTGACCGGCGTGCCGAGGAAGATGATCCGCTGCTGGAGCAGGCGCGAGTAGATGTCGAACGCGCGCTCACCGCGGTTGGTCTGCTCGATCACCGTCGGGACGACGTAGTTGTCCGGCGAGGGCAGGCCGAACCCACCGGGCATCATCGGGGAGTGCTCCACCGCGCATCCTTCATCTTCGGGTGTCGGGACCGTTCGGTCCTGGGCCGGGCAGCGTACCGATACGCCCGCAGCTGACCCCGGGCCTTCGTCGCGTGCGCTCAAGGCGAGCAGCGGGTCCGCGCAACCGCCGCGCCCGCCCCGCGCCCGCCCCGCGCCGTGCCCCACCGCGGCTCGGCCGGGGCCGGGCGAGCACCCTGGATGTCGCCACCGGCAGGCGCGGCCCGTACCGTCGGTGCTCCACTGATGAGGAGTTCAGGTGCGACACCACCCACCGCACAGCACCACCGGCCCCGCGACGCGCGCGACGACACCCCCACCGCAGCGCCGCCCGCGCGCCCGCGGGCGCCTGTTGCTGGTGGGCGCGGCGACCGCCCTGCTGCTCGCCGCGTGCGGCGACGGAGCGGATGACGCGCCACCCGCCGAGGACGACGAGGTCGATGGGACCGAGGAGACCGACGAGCTCGGGGAGACCGATGAGCTCGGCGAGACCGACGAGACCCTGGATGGCGAGGACGGGGGCGAGGACGCGGGTGAGGATGCGGGCGAGGACCCGCTCGCCGATCTGGAGGACCCCAACGAGCTGGTCGCCGACGGCGTGCTCGCGGCCAACGGGCTGATCGTGCCGGCGCCCGAGGGATGGAGCTTCGACCCGATGGCCTTCGCGCAGGGCATCAGCGTCGCCTCGGCCCCCGAAGGCCTCCAACAGATCGCCGCACAGGTCCTGCTGCCCGACGCGCTGCCCGAGGGCGTGGACTTCGACCAGGTCGTCGCGGACGCCCGTGAGTCGGTCGAGGAGGAACCGGTGGTCGACCAGCAGGTCGAGGTGACCGGCGCCGAGCGCGCCGTGGAGCTGCGCTACCTCGATCTGCCCTTCCAGCAGGGCGAGATCGACACCACCATCTCGGAGGTGTCCATCATCGCCGAACGTGAGGACGGTGCGCTGGCGCTGTTCAACTACACCGCCGACAGCGACGACTTCGACGACGGCATCGCGGAGCAGCTGCTCGAGGTGGCCGGGTTCGACCCCGACAGCGAGCCGGTGGCACCGCTGCCGACCGGACCGTGAGCCCACCGCACCGAGCCGAGCTTCACCGGCGGCGCCAGGGGTGATGACACCGCAGCCCCGGACCTCCAGGTCCGGGGCTGCGGTGCGTCGTGTCGCTGTTGGCGTGGGGCGGTGCCGGGCGGGTGAGAGGCGGCTCAGTCCCGGCCCGGGACGATCAGCTCCTGATCGCCGCCGTCGTCATCGTCCTCCTGGCCCGGCACGATGATGCCCGCCTGCTCGGTGTCGGCGTCCGGCCCCGCGGCGTCCGGCCCCGCGGCGTCCTGCCCCTCGGCGTCCGGCCCCGCGGCGTCCTGCCCCTCGGCGGCGGCCTCCGGGTCCTCGGCGAGGCCGAGCTCGA
>JAWLFQ010000014.1:8993-13394 GCA_041685505.1 Nitriliruptoraceae bacterium | reverse complement strand
CCTGCCCCTCGGCGTCCGGCCCCGCGGCGTCCTGCCCCTCGGCGGCGGCCTCCGGGTCCTCGGCGAGGCCGAGCTCGATCAGTTCCTCCTCGCTCGGACCGCCCTCCACCTCGGCAGCGGCCACGATCTCGTCGATCGTCTTGCGCCGTACGATGTCGCCGATCAGCGCCGGCAGGGAGCCCTGCTCCTGCACGATCCGGGCGATCTCGTCCGGCGGCACACCGTTGGCCTCGGCGTGGCGGACGATCTCCGCGTCGATATCGGCGGGCGCGAGGTCGGGCTCGATCTCACGGGCCAGGGCGTCCAGCACCAGCTGGGCCTTGACCGAGCCCTCGGCCTGGCTGCGGATCTGCTCCTCGTGCTCCTCGGGCGTCATCCCCTGGGCCTCGAGCAGCTGCGTGACGCTCATCCCGAAGCGCTCGGCCTGGTGCTCCAGGTCGTGGGTCCGGCTCTCCACCTCGGCATCGATCAGCGCCGGTGGCAGCGGCACGTCGACCCGGGCGAGGTAGGCCTCCAGGATGCGGCCACGGAGCTCGTGCTGCGCCTGCTCGACCTTGCGACGCTGCAGGGAGTGACGCAGGTCGGTGCGCAGCTCCTCGATGGTGTCGAACTCCGAGGCGGAGGTCGCGAAGTCATCGTCGAGATCGGGCAGGGTCTTCTCCCGCACGTCCTTGACGGTGACGTGGAAGGTGGCCTCCGCGCCGCCGTGCACCGGGTAGTCCTCGGGCAGCTCGTCGTCGTAGCTGAAGGTGTCCCCGGCCTCCTTGCCGATGGCCTCCTCGTCGAGCTTGGGGGTGACGCCACCGGAGCCGACCTCGTAGAGGGCGTCCTCGACGGTGGCGTCCTCGAGCACCTGCCCGTCCACCTCCACCTCGAGGTCGAGGGTGACCAGATCGCCCTCCTGGGCGGCACGTTCCACCTCGTCGACCTCGGCGAAGCGCTCCCGCATCGAGCTGAGCTGGTCGTCGACCTCGTCCTCGTCGACGTCCCACTCGGGGAAGGTGACCGAGATCCCCGTGTGGTCCGGCGGATCGAAGGTGGGCCGGACCTGGATGGTGGCGGTGAAGACGCAGCCTTCGGCCTCGTCGAAGGTGTCGACGTCGACCTCCGGTTGGGCGACGGGATCGATGTCCTCGGCCTGCAGCGCCTCGCCGTAGTACTCGTTGAGGGCCTCCTCCATCGCGGTCTGCGCGATCACGCCCTGACCGAAGCGCTGCTCCAACAGCCGGCGGGGCACCTTGCCCTTGCGGAAACCAGGCAGGTCCACCTGCTGTGCGAGCTCACGGGCGGCGCGGTTCATGGCCTGCTGGACGCGCTTGGGCTCGACCTCGACGGTGAGCTTGACCTGGACGGGGTCTATCGTCTCGACGGAGGTCTTCACGGTGGGCGGATCCTCGGTACGTGGGTGGGTTCAGGGGGAGGTCGTGCCGGTTGCGCCGGGGATGCGGCCGGTCGGCACCCCTCGACGGGTGCGCGGCGGGCGAGACAGGTGCTGCGGTTCGTCGTGGGACGGGATGGGACGGCGTGGGACGGCGGGAGCACCCGGCACGGTCGAGCGCGGATGGTTCCACCTGTGGGCGTCGGTGTCCATCCGGGGCCACCGGTCGGAGGTGGGCAGCGGGCGGCCGGTGCGCAGCCAGAGCGCTGCGTGGCTGGCTACGCTGCCGCCGCCACGGGGTGTGGCGCAGCTTGGTTAGCGCACCTGCTTTGGGAGCAGGGGGCCGCCGGTTCGAATCCGGCCACCCCGACCATCCTCAGCCCTCACCATCCTCACCCCTCTCCTTCCCGCTTCCTGCTTCCCGCAGCGGGTAGGCCGGGTCGGGCCGGTCAGCGCTCCCCACGCTTGCGGGCGTCCTCCTTCCGGGTCACGAGACGGTTGACCTGACGGCGGACGTCGTTGCGCACCTCGACCACGGCCTTGTCGAGGTCCTGCTCCGTCGAGGTCCCCACGATCTGCGGCAGTCCGGAGATCCAGCAGTTGAGCACCGTGCGCTGGGAGTTGGTGTCCCGCTCGTTGACCGACAGCTCGAGCTCGACCTGGTCCGGCTGCCACCGCTCCAGGCGCCGCTCCAGGTTGCCGAACACCAGGTCGCGGTACCGGTCGTGCTCGTCGGGCCGGAACTCCGGGACGATCCGCAACCGGTCCTTGATCGTGGTCATGCGTGGCTCCTGATCGGACGTCACCGTGCGCCTTCGGTGTCGCGGCTGTCCCACCGCATCCCGCGCACGTCGACCCACGCTAGCGGCCAGCACCGGCCGACTGCTCGCTACGCTCTGCGCACCCGCGGGTGTAGCTCAATGGTAGAGCCCCTGCCTTCCAAGCAGGAGGTGCCGGTTCGATCCCGGTCACCCGCTCGACGGTCGCTCGGGGCCGGTGCGCCCGTCACCGCCCGTGCGATCAGCCCGGCGCCCACCGCGGTCGGGAACCGGCGCAGCAACGACCACCGGCGCAGCCGCGACCACCGGCGCAGCAACGACCACCGGCGCAGCCGCGAACACCGGCGCAGCCGCGACCACCGGCGCAGCCGCGACCAGGAGGCCGACGATGCCCACCGTGTTCACCCGGATCATCGAGGGCGAGCTGCCCGGCCGCTTCGTGTGGCGCGACGACACGGTGGTGGCCTTCCTCTCCATCGCCCCCCTCTCCCCCGGTCACACCCTGGTGGTGCCGCGCGTCGAGGTGGACCACTGGCTCGACCTCGACGTGGCGACCTGGCAGCGCGTCAGCGAGGTGACCCGCTTCGTCGGCCAGGCGATCCAGGACGCCTTCGAGCCGCCACGGGTCGGTACCGCGATCGCCGGCTTCGAGGTCCCCCACTGCCACGTGCACGTGGCGGCGTTGCGCGAGCTCGCCGATCTCGACTTCGCCCGGGCCGACGACGATCCTGACCCCGCGGCGCTCGAGGACGCCGCGCAGCGGCTGCGCGCGTCGCTGCGTGCGCGAGGCCATGACGAGCACGTGGGGTGAGCCCACCCCCGGGCCCACCGCCGCCTCCTGACGGCCCGCCAGGACCGCCACCCTCCATCCCCCGGCCACCGCCCGTGGCCCCGAGCGCTCCACCGGGCCCGACCCCCGCTTCCCAACGGGAACCGATCCTCGATCTGCTGCGCGGGTTCGCCCTGCTCGGGATCCTGCTGGTCAACATCGAACTGATGCGCGGACCGGCGCTGTTCGACGCCCTCGCCGGGGTCCTGCCACAGCCGAACAGCACCTCGGACCGCGTCACCGGCTTCGCCGTCGGCTGGCTCGCCTCGGGCAAGTTCATCTCGAGCTTCGCGATGCTGTTCGGGGTCGGCGCGGGGCTGCTGGCCACGAAGGCCCGCTCTCGTGGGTGGTCGCCGCACCGCCTGCTCGCGCGGCGCTACACGCTCCTGGCGGTCTTCGGTCTCGCGCACATGCTGCTGCTCTTCCCCGGGGACGTGCTGTTCGCCTACGCGCTCACCGGGTTCGTCCTCCTTGTCTTCGTGGAGGTGCAGCCCCGTACCGCCCTGTGGTGGGCGGGCGGGCTCATCGCGCTGCTCACCGTGGCGACCACGGCGCTGGCGGCGCTGGCCGCCGGGGCGCAGAACCTGATGCCCGACAGCGCGGTGGAGGATCCCTTCAGCGACGCGATGGGTGGGTTCTTCGACGGCCGCCGTGACGCGGCGATCGCCGCCTACACCGAGGGCTCCCTCGGTGAGGTGCTCTCCGCCCGGGCCTTCGAGGCCCTGCTGGTGCAGAGTGGCACCCTGGTCACGCTGCCGTGGCTGTTGGCGCTGTTCCTGCTGGGCTTCGCGGCGATGCGCTCGGGCCTCGCCCTCGACCCGGGCGGCCACCGATCCCTGCTGCGCCGACTGGCGGCGGCCGGACTGCTGATCGGGCTGCCCGCCAACCTGATCCTGGGCGTGGTCGGGCCCGTCGGCGCCGCGACGGGCACCACCGGCGAGCTGGGGCTGACCTGGGTGGAGATCGCGACCGCGCCGGCCCAGCTGCTGGCAGCACCGCTGCTGGCCGTCGGCTACCTCGCCGGTCTGAGCCTTCTGGCCCTCCGACTGGGGGTGTGGCGGCCCTTGGCCGCCGTGGGACAGATGGCGCTGACCGCCTACCTCACCCAGAGCCTGGTCGCCACGATCGTCTTCGTCGGCTTCGGCACCTACGGCGAATGGACGGCCACGGGCGCGCTGCTGGTGGTCGCGGGCACATGGGCGTTGCTCCTGGTGGTCTGCCCGCTGTGGCTGCGGTGGATGCGCTTCGGACCGGTCGAGTGGCTGTGGCGCTCCTGGACCTACCGCGCGTGGCAGCCACTGCGGCGTTGACCGCACCGGCGGCGCGCGGCAGCCACTGCGGCGTTGACCGCACCGGCGGCGCGCGGCCGGGAGACCGGACTGGGGAGTTCCGCGACCACATGTGGTCGCGGAACT
>JAWLFQ010000014.1:3206-8983 GCA_041685505.1 Nitriliruptoraceae bacterium | reverse complement strand
TCCCCCCACAACTGGGGGGCGCGCAACTCCCCAGTCCCCCGCCGATCCCCAGTCCCCCGCCGATCCCCGGACCCCCGCAGCCGCGGTCCGCGTGCCCCGGACCACCGCAGCCGCGGTCCGCGCGCCCCAGTCCCCCGCCGATCCCCGGACCCCCGCACCCGCACCTTCGCGGTGCCCCGGGGCCACCCCCGCGCCCGCACCTTCGCGGTGCCCCAGGGCCACCGCCGCGCCCGCACCGCCACGGGGACCCGGGCCGGCTCACCCGTCGAGCGCCGCCAGGGTCTGCTCGGCGATCTCGCGCTCCTCGTCGGTGGCGACCACCAGCACGGCCACCTCGCTGTCCTCGGCGTGGACCGCAGCCACCCCGTCGGGGGCCTTGGACGCCCGTACCCCCGCGTTGCGGGCCGTGTCCAGGCGTACCCCGAGCACGTCGAGATCGGTGCAGATCGCCGCGCGCAGGGTGTCGGAGTTCTCCCCCACCCCCGCGGTGAACACGACCCCGTCGAGGCGGCCGAGCACCGCGGCGTAGGCGCCGAGGTACTTGCGGATGCGGTGCACGTAGACGTCCAGGGCCAGCCGCGCGGCCGCATCACCGGCAGCCGCCCGCTCCTCGATGGTGCGCAGGTCGTTGTCACCGCACAGCCCGAGCAGCCCGCTCTCGCGGTTGAGTACCCGCTCCACCTCGTCGGGAGCCATCCCGGCCTCGCGGATCAGGTGGAAGATGACGGCAGGGTCCAGGTCACCGGAGCGTGTGCCCATCACCAGGCCCTCCAGGGGGGACAGCCCCATGGAGGTCTCCACGCTGCGCCCACCGTCGACGGCCGTGGCCGATGCCCCGTTGCCGAGGTGGAGGGTGACCAGCTTGCAGTCGGTCTCCGGTCGACCCAGCGCCGCCGCGGCACGTCGGGCCACGTAGGCGTGCGAGGTGCCGTGGAAGCCGTAGCGGCGCACGCCCTGTTCGGTCAGCAACCGCTCCGGCACGGCGTAGCGGTAGGCGGCGGCGGGCAGGGTGGCGTGGAAGGCGGTGTCGAAGACCGCGACGTTGGTCAGCTCCGGGCGCAGCTCGCGCGCCACCTCGATGCCGGTGAGGTTGGCGGGGTTGTGCAGTGGCGCGAGCGGGATCTGCGCCTCGATGCGGGCGATGACGGCGTCGTCGATCACCGTGGGCGCGGAGAACTCCTCGCCGCCGTGGACCACCCGGTGCCCGATCGCGCCGAGGTCGTCGGCCAGCCCGCTGGACTCCAGCCGGTCGACGATCCAGCGGAAACCGGCGGCGTGGTCGGCGATGGCGACCTCGTCCTCGGCGTCCTCGGTCTCCGCGCCGTCGGCGGCCACGACGGTCTGGGCCGCGGTGGCACTCGACTCACCGATGCGCTCGACGAGCCCGCGGGAGAGCAGCACCAGCCCGTCCCCGCCGCGGTCGTCGAACAGGCGGTACTTGATGGACGAGCTCCCGGAGTTGAGGACGAGCACCTGCATGCAGGTCTCCTGACGTCGAGGTGTCGGTGTGCGGCGCAGGCCGTGCTCAGGTCTGGGCCTGCACCGCGGTGATGGTGACGGTGTTGACGACGTCATCGACCGTGCACCCGCGCGAGAGGTCGTTGACGGGCTTGTTCAGGCCCTGCAGCACCGGGCCGATCGCCAACGCCCCCGCGGAGCGCTGCACGGCCTTGTAGGTGTTGTTGCCCGTGTTGAGGTCGGGGAAGATGAACACCGTGGCGCGTCCGGCAACGCTCGAGCCCGGGAGCTTGGCCGCGCCCACCCCGGCATCGACGGCGGCGTCGTACTGGATCGGGCCCTCCACCTCGAGGTCGGGTCGACGTTCGTGGACCAGCGCGGTGGCCTCACGCACGCGCTCCACGGCCCGCCCCTTGCCGGACTCGCCGGTGGAGTAGGACAGCATGGCCACGCGCGGGGTGATCCCGAAGGCCTCGGCGGTGGTGGCGGAGCTGATGGCGATGTCGGCCAGGCCCTCGGCATCGGGTTCGGGGTTGACGGCGCAGTCGCCGTAGACCAGCACGCGATCGGACATCGCCATGAGGAACACCGAGGAGACGATGGACACACCCGGCTTGGTGCGGATGATCTCGAAGGCCGGGCGGATCGTGGCCTGGGTGGTGTGGGCGGCACCGGAGACCATCCCGTCGGCCAGGCCACGGTGGACCATCATGGTCCCGAAGTAGTTCGCGTCGAGCATCGACTCCAGGGCGAACTCCATGGTCACGCCCTTGTGCGCGCGCAGCTCCTTGTACTCCGCGGCGAACTCCTCGAGCAGGTCGGACTCGGAGGGCTCGATGACCTGCAGGCCCTCGAGGTCCACGCCCGCGACGTCCGCGCGGGCCTTGACCTGCTCGGCGTCACCGAGCAGCACCAGATCGACCACGTTGCGCCGGCGGAGGATCTCCGAGGCGCGCAGGATCCGCTCGTCCTCGCCCTCTGGCAGCACGATGCGCTTGCGGTCGGCGCGGGCCCGCTGCAGCAGTTCGTACTCGAACATCAGCGGGGTGACCCGCTCGGTGCGCGAGACCTCGATGTGCTCGGCGAGCTCCGCGGTGTCGACGTGCTCCTCGAACACCCCGAGCGCGGTCTCCAGCTTGCGGCCGTTGCCCGGCCGCAGCACCGCCGGCACGGCCGCCACCCGCCGGGCGGTGGTGTAGGTGTCGCTGGACACCGACAGCAACGGCAGGGTCACCTCACCGAGACCGTCGAGCAGCTTCTCGATGTTGGGGTGCAGCGGGAAGCCACCGGTCAGCATCAGCGCGGCGATGTTGGGGAAGGTGCTGGCGGTGCGGGCCAGGAGCGCCCCGGCGATGACGTCGGGCCGGTCCCCGGGGGTGATCAGCAGCGCACCCTCCTCGTAGTGATCGAGCACGTTGGGCAGGCTCATGGCCGCGATCTTGATCTCGGTGACCTCGCGGTCGAGGTCGGTGACCGTGCCGGCGAGCTGATCCGCGTCGAGCTCGTCGACGATCTCGCGGACCGTCGGCATCGCCAGCATCGGGACCTCGGGGACCACCCACACCGGCTCGGAGCCCTCGGCCTCCTGCACGGCCGCCCGCACCTCGTCGATCACCTGCGGGTCCACCCGGTTGGCCACCAACGCGGCGATCGTGCAGCCCTCGGCGACCAGCGACTCGCGGGCGATGTTGAGCGCGTCGAGCACCTCGCTGGGCAGCCGCCGGGCACCGTTGACCACCACCAGCACCGGTGCGCCGAGGTGGTTGGCGATCTGTGCGTTGACGTCGAACTCCAGCGACGCGGCGGCGCCGGTGTAGTCGGAGCCGTCGTACAGCACGAAGGGGAAGCGCTCCTCCATCGACTGCGCGGCATCGAGGATGTGCTTGAACACCTCGTCGCCGCGGCCCTCGGCGAACAGCTCGGCGACCCGGTCGGAGCCGAAGATCGCCATCTCCTTCGGCGTCAGATCGAGGTCGAAACGTCGCCGGACCAGCTCGCTCCGGGGGTCGGGTTCCGCGCTGGAGGGCACCACGGGCCGCAGGTAGCCGACCGAGCCGAGACGTCGCGTGAGCAGCTCCATCACCCCGAGGGTGACCAGGGAGCGACCGGACCGCGGCTCCAGGGAGGCGAGGTAGAGACGGTTTGCCACGGGGGACCTCGATGGGGCGGGAACGGTCGGCGGCTGCTGCGAGGGGTCGGTGGGACCGGTGGGGCTGATGGGCCGGTGCGGTCGGTGGGGCTGATGGGGCCGGTGCGGTCGGTGGGGCCCGCGGCGCCGATGGCGCTCGGGCTGGTGGTGGCGCGGTGCCCGTTGCCGGACGTGTGGTGTGCACGTGGTGTGCACGCCGCCACACCGCGGACCGGCTCCGGCCCGGCTGTGCGGCCCCCTCGAGTCAAGCAGCACCTCGGCCGCGGTGCGGAGGGACTACCGTCCGCTGTCTAGGGTCGAAAGGTGGTGCCATCGACGGCGTGCGGGCGCGGGTCCCGGTCCCGCACCGGGCACCGCTGATCGCGTTGTCCCGGCGCATCGCGGTCGCGGTCGGCCTGCTGTTCCTCGTGGCACTCGCGGTGCTCGCCACCCGTGGGGGCTACGTCGACGAGACGGGCCGCACGATCGGGCTGCTCGACGCGCTGTACTACGCCTCGGTCACCGTGACCACGACCGGGTACGGCGACCTCACGCCGGTGACCCCCGGCGCCCGCCTGACCGCGCTGCTGGTGATCACCCCGGCGCGGGTGGCCTTCCTGCTGGTGGTGGTGGGCACCACCGTGGAGGTGCTCACCGACCGCTGGCGGGACTCGATCCGACACGACCGATGGAGCAAGCGCGTGAAGGACCACCACGTGATCTGCGGCTACGGCGTGAAGGGGCGGGCCGCGGCCACTGCCCTGATCGCCGACGGCCTCGAGAGCGACGACATCGTGATCGTGGAGAGCGATCCCGAGGTGGCGGAGTCCGCCTCGGTCGACGGCTACACCGTGGTCGCCGGGGACGCGAGCCGCTCGCGGACCCTGCTGGAGGCCCACATCCAGCGGTGCCGGGCAGTGATCGTGGCGCCGGAGCGTGACGACACCGCGGTGCTGATCACGCTGACGGCACGGGAGCTGGCACCCGACGCCACCATCGTCGCGTCGGTGCGGGAACGGGAGAACGTCCACCTGCTGCGCCAGAGCGGCGCGGACGCGGTCATCACCTCCTCGGAGACCTCGGGTCGCCTGCTGGGGGTGACCAGCCGCAGCCCCCACGTCGCGGCCGTGGTGACCGACCTGCTGCAGACCTCCCGCGGCCTGGCCATCGAGGAACGTGCGGTGCGCCCGGAGGAGGTCGGCCGGCCCGTCAGCGAGGCCCGGGGACTGACCCTGGCCGTCGTACGCGGCGACACGCTGCTGCGCTACGACGAAGCGGCGCTCGACGAGCTGCGGCCCGGCGACGTGCTCCTGGGGCTCCCCGAGCGCCGGCGCTGACACCACGACACGGCGCCACGGGCTGGCTCAGCGCCGTCCGGCGTCCACCTGGTCCTCCGCCCGACGTCGCGGCGTGTCACCTCCGGCGGCGCCGTGCTGCTGGGCACCCGTGGCCGGCGCCGCTCTGCCAGCCCCGGGACCCGGCGCGCCACCACCGGCCGCAGACGCGTCCTCGGCGAGGTCGGGCAGGTCGCGTTCCACGCGGTACAGCAGCTGGGTGAGGATGATCCGGACGAGGTTGCCGACCAGCACCACGGCCAGCACCAGCACGATGGCACGGATCGCCGCCTCCTGGGGGGTCAGTGCCGAGGTGAGCAGCATCACCGCGATCGGCGCCATGGCGAGCAGGCCGACGGTTGCCGTGATCCGACGCAAGGGTCCAGGGCTCATCGCATCTCCACCAGTTCGCGCACGGCCAGCGCGATATCGAGGGGGCGTGCCCGACGCAGCTGCCCGCCCTGGGGGCCGTAACCGAGCACCAGGCCCAGCTCCGTGGCACACCGCAACGCGTCGGGGAGGTCCTCGGTGCGGACCCAGGACACCGCCAGCGGCTCGTCGGTGAGCTCCGCGCGCCACCCCTGGCCACCGATCACCAGGTGCCGCCACCGGTTGGCACCCAGCGCGTCCAGCCAGGTCCGGCTGCGCGCGACGGGCAGATCCACCACCTCGGCGACCGCGGGCGCGTCAGGACCCACCAACACCGCGGGGCCGACGGGCAGGGGCCGGCACACCGGCCGCAGCGCGTCGGTCAGAGCGGCCACCCAGCTGAGGTCGTCGGCGGGGTCAGCGACCGCGAGGCCGTGGACGAGGCTGGCTGGCAGACCGAGGTGCAGCAGCCGGGTCACCGACCAGGC
>JAWLFQ010000014.1:0-3106 GCA_041685505.1 Nitriliruptoraceae bacterium | reverse complement strand
CTGCGGTCCCGCCGCCCTCCTCGCGCGAGAGCTGGTTGCGCAGGAAGGTGCCGAAGTCGACGGTGTCATCCACGATCGGGTCGTCGTCGCGGTCGGCGGTGTCCCCACCGGCGAGCAGACGGTCGACGGGTGAGGCCCCCGGCGTGCCCGCGGCGGTACCCCTGCTGCCCGTGCCCGGGAGGTGCCCGGCGTCCTCGGTCAGCTCGGCGGCCAGCGCCACGGCCCGGGCGGCGATGTCCGCCTGCGCGGCGGGATCGCGCCGCACATCACGTTCGGGGGTGTCGTCGTCCCGGCCATCGGGGCCGGACGCGACGTGGAGTTGGACGTGCTCCTTGGCGAAGAACCCACCGATGCCACCGCGCAGGACCCGGCGGGCCTCAACGATGGTGGCGCCGGGGCCGAAGCGCTCGTGCACCTCGGCGATGGCGGCCTCGGCGGTGGCAGCCTCCACGACCGCGCTCGCGCCGGCGACGGGCGTGTCGTCCCCGCCGCCGGCGGTCGCGGGGTCGCCAGCGGCCCCGGCGGTCAGGTCCACCGCCTCGTCGGCGGTGGCGGTCTCAGGCGTCGACAGTCTGGGCACCGACGGCTCCGATCACGTTGAGGTTCAGGTGGGCGGGCAGCTCGTTGTAGGCGAGCACCGGCAGGTCGAGTCCGGCCGCGAGCAGGGCACGGCGCAGGGGGCGGCGCAGCAGCTGGCCGACGACCACGGCGGTGGGTGCCCCACCGGCGCCGTCCGCGAGCTGGGCGGTCTGGGCCAGCAGCGGGGCCAACCGCTCGGGTTCGAGGGCGAGCTGGAGCGTCCCGTCGAGGTCACGCACCCGCTCGTGCAGCTCCCCCTCGAGCTCCGGGGCGATGGTGATGACCGAGAGGTCCCCACGGGGTGCGAGGCGGGAGACGATCGTGGCACCGACCGCCACGCGGGCCGCAGCCACCAGTTGCTCGATGTTGCGGGTCTCGCGGGCACGGTTGGCCACGGCCTCCACGATCCGGGCCAGGTCACGGATCGGGACCCGCTCGGCCAGCAGCTGGCGCAGGACATCGTGCAGCAGCGCCATCGGCAGGGTCTCGGTGCCGACCTCGTCGGCCAGCAGCGGCTCGTCCATGCGCAGGGACTCGACCAGCTGCTGCACCTGCTGGCGGGTGAGCAGGTCGTCGGCGTGGTCGCGCACGACCTCGGCGAGGTGGGTGACCACCACCGCGGAGCGGTCCACGACCGTGGCCCCGGTGGCCGTCACCCGGCTGCGGGCCTCGTGGGGCACCCAGTAGGCCTTCAGCCCGAACACCGGCTCGATGGTCTCCTCACCGGGGACACCACCGAGGTCGGCGTCATCGCCGGCGGGCAGGGCCAGCACCCGGTCGCGTGGGGCGGTGCCCCGCGCCACCTCGACGCCGTGGACCAGCACCCGGTAGCTGGCGGGCTCCAGCATCACGTCGTCGCTGGTGCGCACGAAGGGCATCACCACACCGAGCTCGTCGGCGATCTGGCGGCGCAGGGCCTTCACGCGCTGGAGCAGATCACCGCCGGACTCGACATCGGTGAGGTCGAGCACGTCGTAGGCGAGGTGGAGCTCCAGCGGTTCGACACGCATCCGGTCGATCAGCGCCCGCGGGTCGTCGGGGTCGAGCTCGACCGCCTGCTCCTCGCTCTTGCGCTCCTCGCCCTGTTCGACCTGCCGGGCGGCGGCGGTTCGGGCGGCGGCGATCAGCAGCCCGATCACCAGCACGGTGAAGGGGATCTTGGGCAGACCCGGCATCAGCCCGATCCCGGCGAGCACCAGGGCCGCGATCCGCATCGCGCGGGGCTCGTTGAACAGCTGCCGGCCGACCACCGGGCCGAGGTCGTCGTCATCGTCGACCCGCGAGACCAGCAGACCCGTCGCGGTGGAGATCATCAGCGCGGGGATCTGCGAGACCAGCCCGTCACCGACGGTCAGCAGGGAGTAGGTCGCGGCGGCCTCGCCGGCAGCCATGCCCTGGATGGTGATGCCGATGATCAGACCACCGACCAGGTTGATGGCCACGATCACGA
The DNA here is from genome assembly GCA_041685505.1 of Nitriliruptoraceae bacterium. Lineage (GTDB taxonomy): Bacteria > Actinomycetota > Nitriliruptoria > Nitriliruptorales > Nitriliruptoraceae > T1Sed10-7. Next base: position 1,077 of record JAWLFQ010000014.1, on the reverse strand, counting down.
TGCCGGCGATCGCGTCGCCCTTGACGAACTTCGACGCACCGTCCATCGCACCGTAGAAGTCGGACTCCCGGGCGATGCGGGTGCGGCGCTCCTTGGCTTCCTTCTCGTCGATCTGGCCGGCGGCGAGGTCGGCATCGATGGCCATCTGCTTGCCGGGCATGGCGTCGAGCGCGAAGCGGGCCCCCACCTCGGCGACGCGGCCCGCTCCGGCGGTGATGACCGCGAACTGGATGACCACCAGGATCAGGAAGACCACCAGACCCACGACCACCGACCCGCCGACCACGAACTGGCCGAAGGTGTCGATCACCTTGCCGGCGTAGCCGTCCAGCAGGATCAGGCGGGTCGATGAGACGTTGAGCGCTAGCCGCATCAGCGTGGTGATGAGGATCAGCGAGGGGAAGGTCGACAGGTCGAGGGTGTCGCGCAGGGTCAGCACCGCGAGCAGGATCACCAGGGCGAAGGCGAGGTTGGTGGCCAGCAGCATGTCGAGCAGCTGCGGCGGCATCGGTACGACCATCGCGACCACGGCGCCGACCAGCACCACGGGCACGGCGGTGCGCGTCAGCATCGTGCCGGCGGGCGTACGGGCGGTCATGGCGCTCATCCGGCACCTCCCAGTCGGACGGTGCGGCGGCCGGCGGCAGCACGCTCGGGGACACGGCTTCCGGGCGAGCGGCCCGTACGCCGGTAGGCGGCCGCCAGCACCACGGCGACGGCCTGGTAGAGCTCGACCGGCACGTGCTGGCCGACCTTGCAGCGCTTGAACAGCGCCCGGGCGAGGGGCACGTCGGTGGTGACGGGGACACCGTTGCGACGGGCGATGTCCTTGATGCGGGTGGCGATGTGGTCGGCACCCTTGGCGATGACCCGGGGCGCACCCTCGTTGGGGTCGTAGCGCAGGGCGACGACGAGGTGGGTGGGGTTGGCCACCACGGCGTCGGCGGTGGCGACGTCGGTGAGCATCCGGTTCCGGGTGAACTCCGAGGCGCGCTGCTTGCGGGCGGCCTTCTGGTAGGGGTCACCCTCGCTGTCGCGGAACTCCCGCTTGATGTCCTGGTGGGACATCATCATCTG
>JAWLFQ010000164.1:0-2548 GCA_041685505.1 Nitriliruptoraceae bacterium | reverse complement strand
AACCCGGTCGTCGACCGCAACGCGCCCGCCGACCGCGGTAACGGGCAGGGCTGAGCCCGCGCAGCCGCCCTGGGCCACCCGCCGTGGATCGCTGCCGGCGGGGCGGTGCGGGGCGGTGCGGGGCGGTGCGGGGGAGTGCGGGGCGGTGCGGGGGAGTGCGGGGCGGTGCGGGGGAGTGCGGGGCGAAGGTGCGCAGCGCTTCGACGTGTCCGAGGTCCTTTCGCTGCGCAGGGTGGTGGCAGCGGCACCGACCTCGTCGCTGGCGGCGGGATCAGGCTGCCGTCCGGGCATCTCTGCTGCCGGGTTGGCGGCTAGCGTGCGTCCCGCAGCGGGACCCAGGGTGCAGGAGTCGAGGTGGCCGACATCCCCAACGTGCTCGCGTCGCGCTACGCGAGCGCGGCGATGGCGGAGCTGTGGTCACCCCGGGCCAAGGTCGTGCTGGAACGACAGCTGTGGGTGGCGGTGCTGCGGGCCCAGCGCGAGCTGGGCGTGGACATCCCCGAGGGCGTGATCGCGGACTACCAGGCCGTGGTGGAGCGGGTGGACCTCGCCGCCATCGCCGCCCGCGAGCGGGTCACCCGACACGACGTCAAGGCCCGGATCGACGAGTTCTGCGCCCTGGCCGGCCACGAGCACATCCACAAGGGCATGACCTCCCGCGACCTCACCGAGAACGTCGAGCAGCTGCAGATCCGCCGCGCCCTCGAGCTGGTACGCGACCGCTGCGTCGCCGCCCTCGCGTTGCTGGCCGAACGTGCCAGCGAGCACCAGGCCACGGTGATGGCCGGCCGCTCCCACAACGTCGCGGCCCAGGCCACCACCCTGGGCAAGCGCTTCGCCAACGCCGGTGAGGAGCTGCTCCAGGCAACGCGCCGCATCGAGGACCTGCTGGCGGGCTACCCCCTGCGCGGCCTCAAGGGGCCGGTGGGTACCCAGCAGGACCTGCTCGACCTCCTCGGCGAGGCGACCGAGGTCGCCACGCTCGAGGACCGTGTGGCCGACCACCTCGGCTTCACCGCCCGGCTGGACAGCGTCGGGCAGGTCTACCCCCGCTCCCTCGATCTGGACGTGGTGGCCGCCCTGGTGCAGGTGGCCGCAGGACCCTCCAGCCTGGCCACCACGATCCGGCTGATGGCCGGGGCGGAGCTGGTCACCGAGGGCTTCCAGGAGGGCCAGGTCGGCTCCTCGGCGATGCCCCACAAGATGAACGCCAGGTCCTGCGAACGGGTGGTGGGTCTGCGCCACGTGCTCACCGGCCACCTCGCCATGGTCTCGGGCATCTCCGGGGACCAGTGGAACGAGGGCGACGTGTCCTGCTCGGTGGTCCGGCGCGTGGCGTTGCCCGACGCCTTCCTGGCCCTCGACGGGCTGTTCGAGACCTTCCTGACCGTGCTCACCGACCTCGGCGCCTACCCCGCGGTGATCGAGCGGGAGCTCGCCCGGTACCTGCCCTTCCTCGGCACCACCAAGGTGCTGGTGGCCGCGGTGCGCGCCGGGATGGGCCGCGAGACGGCCCACGAGGTGATCCGGGGCCACGCGGTCGAGGTGGCCCTGGAGATGCGTGCGACCGGGCGGACCGACAACGACCTGCTCGACCGGCTGGCCGCCGACGAGCGGCTCCCGCTCGACCGCGCCCAGCTCGACGGGTTGTTCGCCGAGCCCCTGTCCTTCACCGGTCTGGCGAGCGAGCAGGTCGAGGCCTTCGTCGCCCGTGTCGCTGCCATCGCCGCCCGCCACCCCGATGCTGCCGGCTACCGCCCGAGCGCGATCCTGTAGCGCCGGCGGGCACGGCAGGCCGTCCTGCTGCGCGGCGTGCAGGGCCCTGGCCGCCCTGACCCCTGACTCCTGACCCCTGACCCCGACCCCGACGCGCCGGCGCCCGGCGAGTAGCCGCGCGCACGACGACCCCGACCGACCCACGCCGTAGCCTTCCCTCCAACCTGCACCGAGGAGCACCGTGTCCACGCCCGAGTCCGCCCCGCCCCGCGTCCGGTTCTGTCCCGCCCCCTCGGGGTGGCTGCACGTCGGCAGCGTGCGGGCCGCGCTGTACAACTGGCTGCACGCACGCCACCACGGCGGCAGCTTCGTGTTCCGCATCGAGGACACCGACGCCACCCGGGCCACCGAGGACTCGATGCGCTCGATGCTCGAGGCGCTGGACTGGATGGGCCTGGACTGGGACGAAGGCCCGGTGCTGGCCGCCGACGGCACGCTGACCAGCCGCGGCGCCCACGGCCCCTACCGCCAGTCCGAGCGCCGCGCCCTCTACGCCGCGGTGGCCCGGCGTCTGGAGGAGGCGGGCCACGCCTACCGCGACCACCGCACCGCTGCGGAGCTCGAAGCGTGGCGCGAGCAGCACCGCACGGGGGAGGGCTCGGGCCCGCCGGTGGTCAAGGCCGCCGAGTTCGAGCACACCGAGGAGGAGCTCGCAGGCTTCGCCGCCGAGGGCCGCACGGGCAGCCTGCGCCTGCGCACCCCCACCGACGGCGAGGTGGTGGTCACCGACCTGGTGCGTGGCGAGGTCCGCTTCGCCTGGTCGACCATCTCC
>JAWLFQ010000084.1:0-10485 GCA_041685505.1 Nitriliruptoraceae bacterium | reverse complement strand
GTTCGACGTCCGCCAGTCCATCCTCGGCCACGTGCAGCAGGGCGGTGACCCGAGCCCCTTCGACCGCATCCAGGCGACCCGTTTCGCCGTGCGCTGCGTGGACCATCTCATCGACAGCCTCGACAGCGACACCCAGGACAGCGCGATGTGCGGGCTGGTCCAGGGGCGGGTGACCTTCACCCCGCTGTCCCGTTTCCGCGAGATGCTGGACCCCGGTGGTGCCCGTCGTCCCGCGGCGGAGGCCTGGTACGAGCACCTGCGCCCCATCGCCACGACCATGTCGGCCCTCGACCGCGGCGAGGTGTGAGGCGGTCGTCGCGGGTGTCGCCGGCGACTACGGTGACCACGGCCCGTCCGTCGGTGCGCGGCATGTCCGTCGCACCCGAGGGTGGAGGACACCGGCCGAGGAGGACCCCGTGGCGCGCACACGGCTGACGTTGTCGGATGCGACCGTGGAGCTGGTCCGCGGCGACATCACGGCGCAGGACGACCTCGACGCGGTGGTCAACGCCGCGAACGCACAGCTGCGGCCCGGTGGGGGTGTCGCCGGGGCCATCCACCGTGCGGCGGGGCCGGGACTGGATCGGGCGTGTCGACCGCTGGCACCCATCCGCCCCGGCGAGGTCGTGGCCACCGATGCCTTCGATCTGCCCAACCGGCGGGTGTTGCACGCGCTCGGCCCGGTCCACGGCCGCGACGAGCCCGCGGATCAGCTGCTGGCGGCCTGCTACCGGGGGGCGTTGGACGTCGCGGCCGAGGAGGGCCTGCGCTCGGTCGGCTTCCCCGCGATCTCCACGGGCGCCTTCGGCTACCCGGTCGAGGACGCCGCCGAGGTGGCGCTCGGCACCGTCCACGAGGTGCTCTCGCAGGGTTGCCCCGTACAGCTCGTCCGGTTCGTCCTGTTCTCCGAGGACGATCTGGCCGTCCATGGAGGGGTGCTGGAGGAGCTGCCCGAGGCCGGCTGAAACGGTGGACGGGGTGCTGCCGCCGCGCCGTTCGTGGTCAGGCGGACAGCTCGGCGATCAACGCGGTGAGCATGGCGTCGCATCCCGCGAGTTGCTCGGTCGCGATCCACTCGTCGGGGCGGTGCGCCTGTTCGATCGAGCCCGGCCCGCACACCACCGTGGAGATCCCCGCTGCCTGCAGGTGGCCACCGTCGGTGGCGAAGGGCACCGAGTCCGCCGGCGCCGTGGTCCCGGTCAGGCGGCGCACCAGTGCCTCGGCCGCGCCGTCGGGCTCCGGTGCCAGGGCACGTGCGGTGGCATCGGCGCGGAAGCTGATGCTGCCCTGCCCGGTGTTGGCACGCAGCTGTGGCAGCACGACCTCGGTGGCGTAGCGCCGGACCTCGGCGAGCAGCGCGTCGCCGTCGTCGGCCGGTACGGGGCGGTACTCCCAGGTCAGCTCGGCCCGTCGCGGCACGATGTTGATCGCCTGGCCCGCCTGCAGGGTGGCGACGTTGAAGGTGGTGAAGGGAGGATCGAAGCTCGGATCCGCAGCCGCCTCGCGGTGCTGCCGGGCGAGATCGTCGATGAAGGTCGCGATCCGTGCGGCGGCCACGAGGGCGTTGCTGGCGCGGTGGGGCTGGCTGGAGTGCCCGTCGACACCTTCGACGACGGTGGTGAAGGCGCGCACACCCTTGTGTGCGGTGACCGGCGCGAGCAGGCTGGGCTCGCCGACGATCGCCGCTGCGGGACGTGGTTGGGTGTCGAGCAGCAGCTCCACCGCTGCCGGCGCGCCGACGGTCCCGAGTTCCTCGTCGTAGGTCAGCAGCAGCAGGATCGGGCGTGTCAGGTCCGCGGCGGCCATGGCGGGCAGGTGCGCCAGGGTGCTGGCGAGGAAGCCCTTCATGTCCGTGACCCCCCGACCGACCAGCCGATCACCGCGTCGGGTCACCGTGAAGGGATCGCTGGTCCAGGGTTGACCGACGACCGGGACGCAGTCGCTGTGCGCTGCCAGGACCACGCCGCCCGGCACGGCCGGACCGATGCGTGCGACCAGGTTCGCGCGCGTGCCGGTCGGGTCGGCTCGACGGTGGTGTACGACACCCTGTGCGTCGAGCAGTTGCGTCACGTGGTCGAGCAGCGCCAGGTTCGAGCCGGCACTGGTGGTGTCGAAGGCGACCAGGTCGGTGAGGATCCGCTCCGTGTCGTTCACGCCCCATCGGCCCCGGTGTGCGGGCGTTGCTCGGCATGCCGGTAGAGCTCCGCGAGGGCGAGGTAGCCGGCGACGTTGCGGCGGGGTAGCGGCGGGAGTTCGGCCTCCCTGACCGTGGCGGGGATCCCGACCGCCAGGGTCCCCGGTGGGACCTCCTGCCCCTCACGGACCACCGCTCCGGCGCCGACGACCGCGCCCGCACCGATCCGCGCCCCGTTCAGCACGATCGCGCCCATCCCGATCAGCACGTCGTCCTCCACGGTGCAGCCGTGCAGGATGGCCCGGTGCCCCACGGTGACCCGGTCCCCGATCGTGGTCGGGACACCCTCGTCGGTGTGGACCACGGTGAGGTCCTGCAGGTTGGTGTCGGCCCCGACCTCGATGCGCGCACGTTCGGACCGCAGTACGCAGCCGAACCACACCGACACCCCTGCAGCGAGGTGGACCTGGCCCGCCACGGTGGCGTCCGCGGCGAGGAAGGCCCGGGGGTCGATCCGGGGGGTGTGACCGTTCACGGTCAGTATCCGTGCCACCGCTCTGGCTCCTGGGAGAGATCGTCCGGGCCGACCCCGGGAGCGTGAGTCTGCCACCTGTGGGCACCGGCGTCGGAACGCGGCGCCGGCCACGCTCGCGCCCGCACAGCCGCTGTGCGAGGCTGCACGCCCGTGCCACCCGCGATGTCGTGAAGCGAGGGGTCGATGAGCGAGGCAGCCGCACGCATCACCTCCCTGCTGCGTCGTGCGGACGACGTCCGCAAGGCCGCCGCCGCACGACGCGATCCGGCGCCGGTCCGTGCGCAGCTGGCGCAACTGCTCGAGCAGGCCCGTGGCCATCTCGAGGAGGTCGCAGAACCGGATCGTCGCCTCGAGCTCGCCGGGGCGATCGCGCGGCGTGTCGCCGACCTCGATCACGAGGAGGTCGCGACCATGCTCGGGCCGAACCCCGATGTCGCCGCCGCGCCGACGGCCACCGACGACCCCGACCGGATCCCCCCGGGCCAGCACCTCACGGCAGGCTTCCCGGTGCTGCACGTGGGGCGCGCACCGGACTGGACCGCCGCGGACGTGCGGGTCACCGTGACCGGGCTGGTCGGCAACCGCCTGGTGCTCGACCTCCCACAGCTCCAGGCCATCGGTCCGGTGGAGCGGACCCGCGACTTCCACTGCGTGACCACCTGGTCGCGGCTCGACAACACCTGGACGGGTGTGCGGGTGGCGGACGTGCTGGCGATGGCCGAACCCCGGCCGACGGCGACCCACGCCGTGGTCTCCGGCCACCCGGCCTACAGCACCAACATCGCCCTGACGGACCTGCGCGCTGACGACGTGCTGCTGGCCTGGCTCCACGACGGGGTCCCGCTCTCCGCCGAGCACGGCGGCCCCGTGCGGTTGGTCGTTCCCCACCTCTACGGCTGGAAGTCCGTGAAGTGGGTCACCGAGATCCGCCTGACCGACCGCGAGGTGCGGGGCTACTGGGAGGAGCGCGGCTACCACGACCTGGGCGATCCCTGGCGTGAGCAGCGCTTCCGCGGCGACTGAGACACGCTCCCGGGCGTGAGGCCGCATCGGTGTCGGTCCGCGGGTGTTGATCAGCGGGCGAGGTGTCGCACCCCGCAGTTAGGGTGTCGCCTCGCTCGCAGCACCCGTCGTCGGTCCGCTCACGGAGGAGCCACGTGCGCCTGCTCCACACCAGTGACTGGCAGCTGGGCATGACCCGTCACTTCCTGGCTGGCGAGGCGCAGGCGCGGTTCAGCGAAGCCCGCCTGGAGGTGATCACCCGACTGGGTGAGCTGGCGCGCGAGCAGGACTGCGCCTGCGTGGTGGTCGCGGGTGACGTCTTCGAGACCCGGCACCCCGATGCCCGGACCGTGGCGCGCACCCTGGAACGCCTCGCGCGCTTCACGGTGCCCGTCTACCTGCTCCCCGGCAACCACGACCCGATCGATCCGGGTGCCGTCTGGCGCAGCCACGCGTTCACCAGCGCCTGTCCCGACCACGTGGAGGTGCTCGACGACACCACGCCGCGGGTCCCGGTCGGGGGTCTCGAGGTGGTGGGTGCGCCCTGGCCGAACAAGCATCCGCTCGGCGATCTGACGGCGGAGGCGTGCGAGGCGGCACCCGCCGATCACGCGTGTCGGGTCGTGGTGGGTCACGGTGGCGTGGCCGAGGTCAGCGGCGGCTTCGACGCGCCGGGCACCATCGACCTGGCCAGGGTGCGGGCCGCGGTCACGGCGGGCAGGGTGCGCTACGTGGCGCTCGGTGACCGTCACTCCGCCACCCAGGTGGACGCGGCGGGCAACGTGTGGTTCTCGGGGGCACCGGAACCCACCGATCACGACGAGGTGGACCCCGGTACCGCCCTGGTGGTCGATCTCGCCGCGTCCCAGCCCGTGGTCACGCGCCATGTGGTGGGCACCTGGCGCTTCGCGCGCATCAGCCGGGCGGTGGACACCGATGCCGACATCGATGCGCTCGCCGCCGAACTCGACGCCGTGGTCGAACCCAGCCGGGCGGTGATCAAGCTGGCGCTGGAGGGCACCCTGGATCTGCGCCAGGTCGCCCGGCTGGACACGCTGCTGGCCGATCGCAGCCTGCGCTTCGCCGCCCTTGAACACCCCGAGCGTCACCGCGACATCGCCGTGCGTGTCAGCGATACCGACGTCGAGGCCCTCGCGCTGTCCGGGTACGCCGCCGCCGCCCGGGACGCCCTCAGCGCCAGTGCACGGGCGGGAGGCGAGCAGGCCCGGTCGGCGACGGACGCGCTGTCGCTGCTGCTGCGACTGGCGGGGGCGGGGCAGCGGGCATGAGGATCCACCGACTGGAGGTCGAGCACGTGCGCGGCCTCGCCCATGCCGAGGTCCGTTTCGCCACCGCGGGTGTCACCGTGATCGAGGCCCCCAACGAGACCGGCAAGACCACCCTCTTCGATGCCCTCGACATCCTGCTGCAGGAGAAGCAGGGCACCAAGCGGCAACGTGTGCGCGATCTGCAGCCGCGGGGCGAGGACGTCGGCAGCCGGATCACGGCCGAGCTGACCATCGGGGACCACCACCTCACGATCAGCAAGCGCTACAACAAGGACCGCGCTACCGAGCTGCACGTCCACTCCCCGGCGCCGCAGCAGCTGACCGGTGACCAGGCCCACGACCACCTGCGCCGTCTGCTGGAGGAGCACACCGACCTCGCACTGTGGGATGCCCTGCGGTTCCGGCAGGGGCGCAGCCTCGACCCGGTCGCCCTGGCGGGTGCCAACGCGCTGACCCGGCAGCTCGACGCGAGTGCCGGCGGCGCCGGGGTGGTCGAGGACGACGCGCTCTACGACCGCATCGTGGAGGAGTCCGCGCGCTACTTCACCACCCGTGCGGGCAAGCCCACACGCCTGCTCAGCGACGCGGACGACGCCGTCACACAGGCCGAAGCCGAGGTGGCCCGGTTGTCGGAGCTCGAGTCACGCCTCGACGCCGCGAGCGCGCGCAGCGCGGAGCTGACGGCGCAGCGGCGGCGGCTGGAGGAACGACGCACGGAGCTGGAACCCGAGCTGGTGCGTCGTCAGCAGGCCGCGGCGGAGGTCTCCTCGCTGCGCACCGAGCTGGTCACCGCCACCGCCGAGCTGCGCGGCGCCGAGTCCGAGCAGGGGCGCTGCGAGGCGGCCTTGCGCACCCGCGAGGAACTGGTGGCCGAGCTCGACAGCGCCGTGGTCGCAGCGCAGCGCAGCGCAGCGTCCGCCGCGCAGCAGCACGACGTCGTGGTGACGCTCAGCGAGGGGATCGAGGCGCTGGCGCAGGCGGTGGACGCCGCCGAGGAGGCAGCCGCGAGCGCTCGCGCCCAGCACGAGCGTGCGCGCACGGGTGCGGACCTCGCAGCCGCACGTGCGGAGCTCACCACGCTCACGGGCCGTCAGGAGCGGGTGGAGGCGGCCTTCGCCGCAGCGCGCTCCGCCGAGGCCGCGCTGGCGGCCACCGCCTTCACCCGCGAGCGCCATGCCGAGGTCCGGGCTGCGGCCGACCGTGTGCGGCTGGCCCGGGCGCAGCTCGGCGCTGCGGCACCCACGGTCACGGTCACGGCACGGGACCGGCTCGCGGTGCGCTGGGAGGGTGTCGACGACGCCCCGGGTGCACCGCAGGAGATCCTGGCTGCGGAGGAGTCCAGCGAGGTCGTCGTCCCCGAGCGGGTGGTCCTCCACCTCGACGAGCTCGCGCGGATCGAGGTCGTGGCCGGAAGCTCGCTGCGCGAGCGGCGTGCAGCCCTCACCACGGCCGAGGAGGAGCTGGACGCGGCGTGTCGGGCGCTGGGTGTCGCCTCTGCAACGGAGGCCGAGGCGCTGGCCGAGGAGGTGGCAGGACACCAACGGGTCCTGGACGAACGCGATGCGGTCCTCGAGCGGGAGCTCGACGAGGGTGGACAGGACGCACTGATGGCCACGGTGCGTCGTGCGGAGGACCGCGTCGCGGCGTTGACCGCGCGGCTCGAGCGCAGCGCACAGGACACCGAGCACCTGCGCCTGGAGCTGGAGGCGGTCAGTGGTCCTGCGCGGCTGGAGCGACTGGCTGCCACGGAGCAGGCTGCCGAGGAGGCGCTCACCGCGCGGCGCGCGGAGCTCCAGGCGCGCCAGCGGGAGCTGGAGGCGGCCCGGGAGCGCGCCGCCGGAGCGCGGGCGACGGCGGAGGCAGCCGCGGCCGAGCGCGACCGGCTCCAGGCCCGCCTCGACAGCGAGCGTGCTGTCAGCGATGACGACGAGCTGCGCCACGTCGCGGCGTCGGCTGGCGCCGCGGTCCAGCGGGCCCAGGAACGCCTCGCCGGCCACCGTGCCGCCCTCGACGCGCGGGACGCCGACCAGGTGGAGGCCGCGGTCGTCAACACCCGGACGCAGCTCGAGACCGTCCGTGAGCAGCTCATGCGCTGCCAGGAGGAGGCTGCCGCCGTCACCGCGACGATGGAGGCGCACGGTGGGCTCGGCGTCGGTGAGGCGCTCCAGGAGGCCGAGGCCGAGCTGGCGCGCCGTCGCGCGGCCCGCGACGGCCTGTGGCGTCGTGCTGAGGCCGCACGGACCTTGAAGGCGGCCTTCGAGCAGGCCCGGGAGGCCGCCTACGCGGCGTACCGCGCACCCCTGGCCGACCGGATCGTGGCTGCCGGCCGGCTCGTCTTCGGGCCGGACCTCGACGTGGAGCTCGACGAGGAGCTGCGTGTGGTGTCACGCACCCTCGCCGGGACGACGCTGGCCTTCGACCAGCTGTCCGCGGGTGCCCGTGAACAGCTCGCGATCCTCAGCGCGCTGGCCGCCGCCGACCTGGCGGGCGAGGACGGGGTGCCGTTGGTGCTCGACGACACCCTCGGCTACACCGACCCGGGGCGTCTCGAGCGCCTCGGAGGGGTCCTCGGTCGCGTGACGGGTCCGCAGGTGGTCGTGCTCACCTGCGTCGGCGCACGGTTCGAGGCGATCCGCGGCGCCGAGGTGGTGCGGCTCAGCTGACGCCGCTGCTGCGCACTCACACCGCGGCCCGGACCACCCCCAGCCGCCAGTTCGCCCGGCCGGTCTGATCGAGGCCCGCGAAGCGCACCGTGACCCGCGTGCCGACCTGCCAGGGCCCTGAGGTGGTGGTCAGACCGTGCTCGTCGACGGTCAGCGACCCGCGCTGCTTCGGCGGCAGGTCCAACGCGCGCTCGGCGGTGACGAAGCCCGTCACGCCGAGACGGGGCAGCCGGATCCGCAGCCCGTTGGTGGTCAGCCCCGTGATCGTGGCCGGCTCCGGGTCCGCGAGGAAGCCACGGTCGAGCAGACGGCTCCACAGCTCCGCCCGTTCGCGGGCCTGGAGGTACTTCACGGCCCCTGCGCGGGCGTCCAACCACGTCGCCAGCGCGCCCAGCTCGCCGGCATCGTGGGGTGGGGTCTCCTCGGCCAGCGCCGCGCGGATCTGGCGGTGGACCACCAGGTCCGCGTAGCGACGGATCGGGGAGGTGAAGTGGGTGTAGGCCGAGGACGCCAGACCGGTGTGGGCCGAGGGGTCGGGCTCGTAGGACGCACGCGCGGTCGAGGCGGCCGCGACCGACACCAGCAGGTCACGCTCGGCGTGCCGTCCCGCGGCGTCCGCGGTGTCGATCGCCGCGATCAGCTCGGAGACCACCACGTCAGGATCCGCGGCGGGGTCGGCCAGGGAGGGCACCTCGGCCTCGGCGAGCTCGACGGCTGCCCGCAGACGGGCGAGCCGGTCGTCCGCCAGGCCGGCGTGGGCCCGGTACAGGGCCGGGACCTCCCGGGCGACCAGCCAGCTGGCCACGGCCTCGTTGGCCGCCACCATCAACCGCTCCACCTGGCGGTAGGCCTCGGCGTGGGGGGTCGCCGCCACCGTGGCCAGGCGCCCGTCGACCAGCGCCGGCTCCACCTCGGCGTCCTCGAACAGCGCCTCGAAGGTGGCGCGCGAATCACGCTCCACGCCGAGCCGCCGCGAGGCTTCCACCGCCGCGGTCAACACCTCGTCGGCGACCTCTGCCTCGTCGCCGGCCTCCTCACGGATGGCGGTGGGATCGCCACCGAGCCACGCCTCGAGCGCGCCGTAGGAGAGCTTGGCCCGTGACCGGACGGCGGCTGCCTCCACCGACACCTCGTTGAGGCTCCCGTCGGGTCGTACGGAGAACCGTGCGGAGATCGCCCAGCGGTCCTCCGACGGCAGCAGGGACAGGGTCCCCTCGGACAGCGCCGGGTCCAGCATCGGCGCGTTGTCGCCGACGGCGAGGTAGGCCGTGGAGGCCATGAGGCGCGCGTAGCGATCCGCGGGTGAGTCGATCCCGATGGCCCGGGCGACGTCGGCGATGTGCACGGCCACCTCGACGGGCGAGTCCGCCTCGCCGTCCCAGCTCGCGGCGACCGCGTCGTCGACATCGCGGGTCGCGGCGCTGTCGATCGTGACGCAGGGCTCGTCACGACGCTCCTGCCAGGGTGCATCCACCCCGGGGAGTCGGCCGGCGGTGTCGAGCCCCGCAGCGCCACCCCGCGACCCGCCCGCGAGCAGGCCGACGATACGGGTGTGGATGGTCTCCGCCTCGGCGACCTCGAGCCCCGCAGCGGCGGGACCACCGGGGATCAGGGTGGGTGCGGCCCGACCGAGTGCGACCACCACGCTGGCGGCCCGGATGGCCTGGGGGGAACCGACCACGTAGGGGCCCGCCACCAGCGCCCGGCCCAGGGCGGAACCGTCCTCGCGGGTGCCGAGCAGCACCACGATCTGGCGGCCGATGGCCTGCTGGACCTTGTCGGTGACCGCCGTGTCGAGGTCGACCCAGCCCGCCCCGAGCGCCGGATCCGGCTCCAGGACCAGCCGGCCGGGGCCCCGTTGCACGGTCCCGACCAGCATCCGGCGTGGTCGCGAGCGCACGCTGACCGTCCGGGCGCTGGCACCCTTGTCGTCGATCTCCACCTCGACCTCGAGGAGGTCGTCAGCGATGAGGCCCTTCGCCGTGGGCGGTGGGACGAAGATGCGGTCGATCTCGGTGTGACGACCGTCGTCATCGGTGACCGTGGTGGTGATCTCGGTCAGCTGGTCCTCGGCGACGGGATCGGCGAAGCCGAAGCCGCGGGGGTGGGGGCGGAAGCGGGCAGTCGTGGACAACCGGGCAGCTCGTCTCGTGGGATGGCAGGGCGGCGCAGTCTGTCACCACGCCACAGCAGGTGCCCAACCAGGGCCGGCACGGCGGGAGCCTCGCGAGCCGTTGTGCGCTCGCCGCGCGATGTCAGGTCCGGGTGGAGGTCAGGGCGGCCCGCAGTGCCGCGGCCAGATCGGCGTCCTGTCCCAGCTCGGCCGGTGCATGACCGAGGTGTGCGCCCCGGATCGTGACGTCGGCCATGGGGGCAGGCAGGTGGAGCTCCAGCGCGACCAGCCGGCCGTCCGCGGCCGCGGCGACCGCTCGGCGCAGGATCCCGCCCCCGGCGCCGTCGCGGTCGTGGAACGCCACGAGGGCCAGCGCCCAGGAGGGGACCGGGACCGTCAGGGTCGCCGCGGCGAGCTCGTGGGCCTCGACCGTGACGAGCTCCCAGCCGGTGACGGTGGGTGGACCGAGATCGTCGCGGTCGTCGTCGAACCCGTTGCTCTGCGGGATGCCCATCACCTCGATCGCCGCGCGCTCGAGGTCGCCGACCGCGTCGATGCCGGCGGGGCGCGGGCGTTGCTCGTCGACCGCCAGCTCCGCCTGCGTGGCGACGAGTTCGAGCAGCCGTACCCCGTCGATACGCCCGAGGAGCGCCCGGGCCGCCCGGGCATCGGCCGCTGCCGCGGAGCGGAGGAGGGCCTCGACGGTGGACGGTGTGTGCTCGGCGGACACCGCTGCTCCTGGCTCGGGG
>JAWLFQ010000083.1:0-10635 GCA_041685505.1 Nitriliruptoraceae bacterium | reverse complement strand
GGCGCTCGACGCGGCTGCGACGTTCACCGTCAGCACACCCTCCGGCTCAGGAACGCGTACAACTCCGACAAGGCCCATGACGGTGCGTGGCATCAACCTGACGGGACTACGGCACCCATAGGGCACCCATGAAATGCGAAAAGGCCCCGAAGGGCCTTTTCGTGGTAGCGGGGGCAGGATTTGAACCTGCGACCTCCGGGTTATGAGCCCGGCGAGCTGACCGAACTGCTCCACCCCGCGCCGTTGATGACAAGAACGTACCCAACGCCTCACGTGTCTGTCGAACCGGCGAGCGGGCGACCGTGCGTTGACCGAACGGGCCCGGCACCGAACCCCCGAGGGCCGGCACCGGGTGGCACGGTCACCCCTCGTCCTCGGCGGGTTCCTCGGCACCGTCCTCCGCACCATCCTCGGCTTCGTCGAGCTCATCGAGCAGCTCGGCGTCGCTGAGGTCGTCCTCGTCGTCCTGTCCGGACACCAGTTCATCGACGCTGACACCCGCGGCATCCGCCGCTTCCTCGATCAGCTGCTGCGCCTCGGTGACCGCCTCCTGGTAGCGAGCGAGGTCGCCGTCGCGCAGTGCCTCGTCGGCACGGGCGAAGGCATCCAGGGCGTCACGCAGCAGCTGCTCGGAGACCTCGGCCGGGTCATCGGGCTCGGCCTCATCGTCGGCATCGTCCTGATCGACGCTGTCGTCGAGTTCGGGATCGACCGCCTCCTCGTCGGCGATCTCGTCCGGGACAGGCACACCGATGATCTGGCTCAGCGCTCCGGCAAGCGTCCGGTCGAAGGCCGTACGCTCGCCCATCACCAGCGCCACGCGCGCCAGCTCCGGGATCTGCGCCTGGGGGTTCTCCAGGAACAGCGGCTGGACGTAGAGGATCGAGTCCGCCACGGGCAGCACCTGCAGGTTCCCCCGGATCACATCGGAACCCTCGCGCGAACGCAGGGTGATGTAGGCGGAGATGTCGTCGTCCTGCTCGATACGGGCCTGGGCCTGCGCCGGTCCCAGCACCTGCTGGTCGGAGGGGAACCGCACCTGCAACAGGGTGTTCAACGTCTCGCCATCGGAGCGGCCCGCCAGCCACGACACCATGTTCGGCCGGTTGCGCGCCAGGTAGGGCTGGATCAGGACGAACTCCTCCGACTCCTCCCCCGGCAGCTTCATCAGCAGGTAGTAGGGCTCGAGACGCTGCCCCGATGCCGCCAGGTCGGAGGTCGCCGCAGGCCCACCGCCGCTGGCCTGGTTGGCCGCCGCCGCCGGATCCGCGGGAAGGTCGAACTCATCCGCGCGGTTGAAGAACGCTGTCGCCTCGGGGATGTGGTACGAGGTGTAGATGTCCGACTGCAGCGAGAACAGGTCCTGCGGGTAACGGAAGTTGTCGCCGACCGTGCCCGCCTCCGACGCCGGGGTGATGAGGTCGGGGAAGACGTTCTCCCACGCATCGAGGACAGGATCGTCCTCCTCGACGCGGTAGAGGGTCACGTCACCGTCGTAGGCGTCGACGGTGACCTTCACCGAGTTGCGCACGTAGTTCACCGGCAGGCTGCCACTGCCCGCCTCCAGCACCTGGCGCTCGGAGTAGGGGTAGCCGTTCGAGGTCGTGTAGGCATCGATGACCCAGATCACGCGGCCCGCTTCCACCACCGGATAGGGGTTGGAGTCGAGCTCCAGGAAGGGCGCGACCTGGCGGACGCGGTCGGCGATCTGACGGTTGTAGATGATCGCCGAGTCGTCGCGCAGCAGGTTGGTCAGGATCAGGTTGTAGTCGTTGAACCGCAGCGCGAAGGCCAGACGGCGGGTGATCGAGTTGATCGCCACCCCGGCGCTGCCGTCGTACTCGGTCAGCACCTGCTCCTGGGTCTCGGGTTCCTCGAAGTCGAGCTCGTCCTCCTCGGTGCGCACCAGGTTGAACACCGGGTCGGCGAACTCCCCGAAGTACACCGCGGCTTCCTCGTCGGGCACCACGGCGCCCGTCCCGCTCGGAGGGATGTTGGAGGCGATGAAGACCGGCTGCCCCTCGGCGTTGGCGGTGTTGACCTGGGAGGCCACGACCCCGAAACCGTGGGTGAAGGTGATGTGACGGTTCTGCCAGTTGTCCGAGGTCTCGGGCAGGTCGGACAGCTCACGGGTCGCGAGCATGACCTGGCGCAGGTCACCGTCGATCTCGTAGCGGTCGGTGGCCACGGAGTTGAACTCGTAGTAGGGCCGGAGCGACTGCAGCTGCTGGTAGGTCGTCTCCAGCACGTTCGGGTCCCACAGCCGCACGTTGAGGAAGGTGATGTCGTTGTCGGTGACGTCACCGAGGTCGAGGTCGTTCTGGATCTCGAAGGGCACGCGCTCCACCGCGTCCAGCCCGTAGGCGGCCCGTGTCGCATCGAGGTTGCGCTGGATGAACTCCTGCTCGCGGGCCAGCTCCTGTGGATCGACCTGTACGCGCTGGATCACCGCCGGGTAGGCGCCCTGCAGGATGATCGAGGCCACCACCAGCAACCCGACGGCCGCACCGGGCAGGAGGAACCCGCTGCGGCGGATCGACGCCAACACCAGCCCGATGGCGATGACCGAGACACCGATCAGCAGGTACAGGGCCGGCAGCTCCGCGTTGACGTCGGTGTAGGCCGCGCCGGTCACCGTCCCACGCTCGGAGTACAGCAGGTCGTAGCGGTCCAGCCAGTACCCCCACGCCCGCACGGCCAGGATCAGCGCCAGCAGCACCGCCAGGTGCGCCTTGACGCTGGGCAGGATCTTCTCGTTCTCCGCCTCCGGTCGGATCCCGCCGAGCAGGTAGTGCGCACCGGCGGTGAGCAGGCCGGTCAGGATCAGGGAGGTGAACAGCCAGCTCTGCACCAGCGACCACAGCGGCAGGTCGAACAGGTAGAAGCCGAGGTCGACACCGAACTGCGGGTCGGTGATGCCGACCTCACCGCCGCCGCTGAACAGCAGCCAGGTCTCCCAGCTCGCGCTCAGGGCCAGTCCGGAGGTGAAACCGAACAACACCGCCACAGCGATGATCAGCCACGGCAGGTAGGGATCGGCCATCTCCCGGTAGCGCTGGATCTGCGCCTGCTGCGGCGAACTGGGCACGTAGAAGGGCCGCAGCTTGCGCGCCACGAACAGGTTCACCGCGATCAGCGCCGTGAGGACCAGCCCGAAGGCCAGGCCGAGCAGCACCCGGGTCGTCAGGACGGTGGTGAACACCTCGCGGAACCCGCGGGCGTCGAACCACCAGAAGTCGGTGACGAGCACCGCGATGCGGTTGGCGCTGAACAGCACCAGCAGGAGCCCGAGCACCACCACGGTGCCGAGCCGACGTCGGACGAATTCCCCCACGAGGATCCTTGCGTTCATGCTGGCAACAGCGGGCAGGAGGTCACGCGAAGGTACCGGTGCCCCTCCCCGACCGCCCACCACCTGAGGGCCTGCGGTCGTGGCCGCGACCACATGGGGACGCTGTCGAGCTCACCCGGCGGCCAGGACGAAGGCCGCCTCCGGCTCCCCACCGTCGCGCAGGGTCCGTAGGGCGGCCAAGGCCTCGTCGATATCGCCGACGGGCACGACCAGCAGGTCCTCGGCCACGGCCGCCCCACGGGCCTCGTCCAGGTTGTCGCGGGGCACCAGGAACACCTCCGCCGCGGCCGAGCCGTCCCGCGGGTCGGAGGCCGCTGCCAGCTTCTGTGGCACCCCACCGACCGCGCCCACGGTGCCGTCCCTGGCCAGCGTCCCGGTACCGGCGACCAGGCGCCCGTCGAGCAGGTCCTCGGGCTCCAACAGTTCCATCAGGGTGAGCGCGAACACCAGCCCCGCCGACGGCCCGCCGATGACGCCCGCATCCACCTCGATGTCTACGGGAAGATCGAGGTCGGTGGTCAACAGCACCCCGACGTAGCCCCGCGCAGGATCGTCGGGGGACGCGCCGAGCGTGAGGTCGACCTCGCGCCGGTCGCCGTCCTGCCGGACCTCCAGGGTGACCCGCCCGCCGACGCCACGTTCGCGGACCACCTCCACCACCTCGCTGCTCTCACGCACCGGCTGCCCGTCGATCCCCACGATGACGTCACCGACCTCGAGCTGGTCGGTGACCGCATCGTCCTGGACGGCGACCACCTCGGCGCCATCCGGTTCGAGCTCGTAGCCGATCTGCTCCAGGGCGACCACCGCAGCGGTCAACTGGCTGTCCTGCATCGACAGCTGGTTGAGCTCCGCGACCTCCTCGCGGTCGAAACCCGGCGGGTAGATCTCGTCGCGGGGCACCAGGTCGACGTTGCGCGTCGTACGTGCCAACAGCCAGCTGCCGAGGTCGAGATCGCCCTGGACGGCCACGGAGGTCAGCCGCAGCCCCCCACGCTCAGGCGGGAAGACCTGTGTGGCGTCGGCGATGGTGATCAGCTCGAAGGTGTCCTCGACCGGACCCGGCTGCATCGCCACCTCGCAGGCCGGCTGGGACGCGAGCACATCGCACGGCACGCGCCCCTGGAGCAGGGCGACGGCCATGACGACGAGCAGCACCACACCCAGCACGCCGACGACCCGACGGACGGGCACCGCACCGGACGCCACGGGTACCTCCACCTGCCCCGGGGCGGTCCCGAGCCGATGTCAGGCTACCGAGCGGCGGTGGCCACACCGCGCGCCGAGTGGCACCCCGCCTGCCCGGTGCGACGAGCCGCGGGGTCGCGTCAGCTCCGGCCGAACAGCGCCCGGCGGGGCTCAGGGGCCGGGTCGTCAGCCGCCTCCGGCGTGTCCGGCGCCGCGGCCGCGGGTGGCGGCCCCATGACCACCGCCCCGGAGGGCGGGTCACCGAAGACCGGCGCGGGCCGCTCGGCGGCCGGTGCCGCGACAGGCGCAGCGGCGTCTCCGGGCACGACCTCGGCGTGCACCTCCCCGGTCGGCGCGTCCGCGAAGGGCGCATCCGCGGGCGGCGGCACGGCCGCAGCGGGTGGTGTCACCGGTGCGGGCGCAGCGGCACCGACCTCGGGCCCCTCCTCCACCGCCACGACGCGGTAGTAGGTGCGAACCTCGATGGGGACCTCCTTGAGCACACGCACCTCGGAGACCGCGCCGTCGTTGCGCAGCTCCTCGACGCGGGCGAGTGCCTCCTCCAACGATCCGGTGTCCTCGAGCTGCCCGCAGCCCTCGGCGTCGACATGGTGCACCGCGTACGTCATGGTGGCCTGCTCCTCGGTCACGCCAACCAGCGCCCGTGTCCCACGCGACGCCATGGCCAGGGCATCGACGCCGGGCCACCCCGCCTTGAGCCCATCGCCACCGGTGTGTGGCACCAGCCCCGCACCAGCGCGCTGTGCGCTCAGTGCGGGCCGGACGCGGCCGCGCGGCGGCGTCGGCGCCCCCGGGCCGTCGAACCGAGCAGCAGGGCAAGGGCTGTGCCCGCGACCGCGGCGACGCGCCACAGCGTCGACCAGCGCACCCGCAGGCGCCCCACGGTGACGAAGGCGCCGTGCTCGGCGGCCAGCGCCGCCAGGGCGTCGCGGTTGCTGGCCCGCGGATACCAGCCGGTGTCGGTCAGCGCCTGGTTGCTCATCACGCAGGGGTGCACGAACAGCGACACGATGCCCGGCGGGAGGTCACCCAGCCGCAGGGCGTAGATGCCGGCCGCACCGCTGTAGGCCACCTCCTCGGGCACCTCGAGGGGTGGACGGCCGACGATCGCCGCCACCTCGTCGTAGGACAGCCAGCCGTCGGCGCACACGTTGAACGCGCCGTCGAGATCGTGGCGCAAGGCGTGGTGCACCGCACCCACCGCGTCGTCGGGGTGGAGGAACTGCAGGGGTGGCCGGTGCCCGCGCACCGCCGGCAGGCGCGGCGCCTCGAACGCCCGGGTGATGATGGTGTCGAGGCCCGGTCCGGCCAGCAACGCCAGCCGTAGCACCGTGACCGTGATCTCGGGGTGGTCCTGACGCCAGCGCTGCAGCCAGCGCTCCACCTCGCGGGCGTGCTCCGCACCGGCGAAGCCCGGCAGCCCTCGCAGCTGGTGGCCTTCGTCGATGGGGACCTCGTTGTCGGGGTGCGGGCCGTAGGCCAGCACCGAGGAGGTCAGGATCAGGCGCGGGACACCGGCCGCAGCCGCCGCCTCGCAGACCTGGCGGGCCGCATCGACCTGCCGGGTACGCGCCTCGGCGTCGTCACGCACGGGCTCGAGCATCGCGCCGAGATGGATGACGGCGTCCATCCCCCGCAGCAGGGGGACGAGGTCGGCTCTGGCGGGGTCACGGTCCACGAAGCTGAAGGGCACGGCGGTGACGCCCGCAGGCGGACAGCGGTCGATGCCGAGCATCCGCTCGACGTCGCCGTCCCCGGCCAGGCGGGCGACCAGTCGACGGCCGAGCACCCCGCCGACTCCGGTGATCGCGATGGCGCTCACCTGCGTTCCCTTCCCGCACCCCCGCGACCGCGGGGGGCTCGCTGCCGTACCGTAGCGATACGCCGAGCACAGCGAGGCCAGTCGTGAGCGACCACCCCGAACGGCCCGATGGCCCTGACGAGGACCCCTTCGCCAACCTCCCACCGGAGCTGCGTCGCATGCTCGAGCAGCTCGGCGGGCCAGGTGCACTGGAGCAGGCCCAGCAGCAGCTCCAGGCGATGCTGGGCGGGTCGCTCCCCGGCTTCGGGTTCCAGCCCCCGGCGGCCCCCTCCGGGCCGGTGGACTGGCAGCTGGCCACCCGGGTCGCCCTGCAGCTGGCCGCGGAGGACGATCGCTCCGCGACCGACGCGGAGACGCGTGCGATCCGTGACGCCTTCGCTCTGGCCGAGCACTGGCTGGACGACACCCCCCTGCCCGCACCACCCGATGCCGGGGTGGTGGTCGCCGGGTCACGCCAGACGTGGGTCAACGCCGCGGTCCGGGCGCTCGCACCGCTGGTCGAACCCGTGGCGCGTGCGGCCACCGATGCGATGGTCGATCTCGCTCGTGAGCAGCTCACGGAACTGGGCGAGCACGGTGGGCTCGAGGCACTCCCCGGTCTCGAGGGTCTGCCCGAGGGCCTGCGACCGATGCTCGAGCAGATGCTGGGCGGCGACCCCGGCCAGCTGCTGCGGCCTGCGGGTGCGGGTCTCGCCGGCCTCCAGGCCGGTCAGGTCATCGGCCAGCTGTCACGCCAACTGATCGGGCAGTACGACCTCGGGATCCCCACGGCGCCCCGCCAGGAGGCCCACCACCTGATCGTCAACGTCGGCGACGACCTCGCGGGCTACGGGCTCGAGGACGCCGAGGTGCTGCTCGTCCTCGCGCTCACCGAGGCGGCGCACCGTCGCCTCTACCACGCGGTGCCGTGGCTGGAGGCCCACATCGCCTCCCTCGTGGCCCGCTTCGCCGCGGGCACCGAGGTGGACGGCGAGCGCATGCGCGAGGTCGCCGAGGAGCTGACCCTCGGCATCGACCCGGAGGACCCCGAGGCCCTCGGCGAGGCCATGGAACGGGCCGCCAGCTTCCGTATGACCCCCACAGAGGAGCAACAGCGCGTCCTCGCCCGCCTCCAGGCGGTGGTGTGCCTCGTGGGTGCCTGGGCACGGCACGAGGTCACCCGCACCGCCGGCGACCGGCTGCCGAGCTTCGACCGCATCCAGGAGGTCCTGCGCCGGCGCCGGGCCAGCCGCGGTGACGGCGAGGAGCTGTTGGAGTCCCTCCTGGGCCTGGACCTCAAGCCCGACGACGAGACGGTCGGTGACCACTTCATCGCGGCCGTGGAAGCAGCGCTGGGACCGGAGGGTCTGCACCGGGCCCTGGCGCACCCGGAGAACCTCCCCGACGGCGACGAGCTCGCGGATCCGACGCAGTGGCTGGCCCGCACCAGCGACAGCGAGGAGATCCCCGACGACCCTGAGGCGCTGTTCGCCGGGCTCGGTGACGCACCCCACGAGGACAGCGCGCAGGAGCGCCTGTCGGCGCTGCAGGAGGGTGACGACGCCGACGGTTCCGATGGCACGGGCGCGGGCGACGATCCCGACGATCGGGACGGGCGCTAACCGGCCGGGGCGGCGGGCGGGCCGGGGTCGGCGACGCTCGCCGCGGCCTCCGCCAGTCGTCCCGCCTCGAAGCCGGCGAGGTACCCCTGGGCCCGGGCGGCGTCGGGGAACCGCGCCACGAGGGCGTGGAACCCGTCGTCGTGCCGTGGGACGTGCAGGTGCGCGAGCTCGTGCACGAGCACGTAGTCGAGGACGTAGGCGGGATGGGTGGCGAGCCGGTCGCTGATGCGGATCTCCCCGGTGGCCACGGTGCAGGAGCCGTAGCGCTGCCGCATCCGCGCCGACCAGCGCACAGCGGCGGGGCGGACACCGTCGAGGTAGCGGTCCGCCAGCGCGTGTGCCCGGTCCGCGAGGGCACGGTCACCTCCGAACGCCGCCCTGGCGTCGGCTCGGAGCGCCTTCCGCAGCAGCTGATCGACCATGGCGGCCTCCTCGGCCGCCGGCAGTCCCGCCGGCAGCCGCAGGACCACCCGGCCCTCGTGCACGACCGCCTGCCCGCTGCGGCGCCGTCGCGTGCTGCGGTGGATCTCCACCGGGGGCCGTCCCCCCTCGGCTGGTCGGTGCTCGAGCAGGGGTGCGGCCTGCGCCGCGGGTGCGGGTGGTCGGTCCATGCAGCGGCTCCTCGGGAAGCTGCCCATCACGCGCGAGGTGACGGACACGGGCGGCACCGTGCGGCGCGCAGTAGCACACGAGAGGGGGTGGTGGCAGCCGTCGTGGGCGAGTCGTGCGTCGCTCGCACCCGGGTGAGCGTCGGCGCCCTCCCCGAGCCGCGATGCGACCGTCCACACGTTGTGGACACCCTGTGGAGCCACATCGTCCGTACAGCAGCGATCCACCGCGATCGGCGGCATGGACGCGCGCCACCCGCGCGACGACGACGCGGGTGTCCACGACCGCTCCACAGCCCGTCCACAGCGAGACACTCCGTCATCCACAGGCGATGTGGACCGTGTGGTCGACAGTGCCGGCACTCCTGCCTACGGTCGTCACCGAGGGCCTTCGGCACACGGCCCGCCACCACGCTCCACGGGGAAGGGAGCGCGTCGGCGGTCGTCGCGCGCCGAAGGCCCTCGCTGCTGCCCACCGTCCGAGGCGGCACAGCGGGGAGTTCCGGGTCTAGCATCGCGGCCCGACCGGAAGGAGGCCGTCGATGGACGGGAACCGAGCAGCGGCGTTCTTCGACCTCGACCGCACGCTGATCAGCGGCTCATCCGCCTACTACTTCGGCATCGCGGCGTGGCGCAACGACATGATCCCCCTGACGGACCTGCTCTCCGACGCCCGCAAGGCCGCCTCCTTCAAGCTGTTCGGGGCCACCGACGAGCGGTCGGAGTCGGTCCGTGACCGCATCCTCGCCGCGGTCGAGGGCGCGCAGCAGGAGGACCTCCTCGCGCTCAACGAGGAGATCATCCCGCAGATCCTGGAGCGGATCCGGCCCGAGTCCCGCAGCCTGATCGACATGCACCACGAGGCGGGGCGTGACTGTTGGATCGTGTCCGCCTCACCCGTGGAGATGGTGGACCCCCTGGCGAAGGCGCTCGGGATGGAAGGCGGCATCGCCACGCGCTCCGCGGTCGCCGACGGGCGTTACACCGGCGAACTCGACGGCCCCTTCGTCTACGGCGAAGGCAAGGCGGAGGCGATCGCTGCGCTGGCCACCCAGCGCAGCTACGACCTCGAGCGGTGCTACGCCTACAGCGACTCCGCCTCCGACCTGCCGATGATGGAGATGGTCGGTCATCCCGTGGCTGTGAACCCCGACGGACCGCTGAGCACCGTCGCCAACCAGCGTGGCTGGCCGATCGTGCGCTTCTCGCAGCGCGTCAAGGCCGTGGTCAAGACCACCACGGCCATCGGCGGTGCGGCCGGGCTCGCCTCCCTGACCTACGCGCTCGGCCGGCGGCACGGACGCATCGCCGCCCAGGCGGCGCGCGGCCGCCTGCTGCCGTGGCGGTGAGCACCCCACAGCGACGGCGCTTCGAGCGCAGCCCGCACCTGGTCGCCCTGATCGCCGAGGTCGAGCGCCTCGCGACCCTGGTGGCTGCTGCGCCCGGCCCGGCACGGACCACGCTGCGAGGACAGCGCGACCTGGAGGCCGTGCACGCCACCCTCATGCTGGACGGGGTGGCGCGCGACGGACTGCCGAGCCCGGAGACCGCCCGTGCTGCCGTGGCGGCTGCCGGGATCGGGGACGCGGCCCAGGCCCCCGCAGCCGCACCGCACCTCCCGCGACGGCAGGGCAGCTGGTTGGACACCCTGCGGGTGCTCGACGACCCCGCGGACGAACTGCTCACCGCCCTGGAACTGCTCGGGGCCTGCGCCGCGCAGGACAGCGACGACCTGGTCGAGGCGGTGTTCGACGATCCGGCCGCGGTGCTCGGTGAGCTGCACCGTCGTCTCACGCGTGGGCTCGTCCTGCCCGCACGCGCCGGTGCCCTGCGCCAGCTCGAGCAGGCCGTCCACGATGGCGCGACCGGGCGCATCCTGCACCTGACGACCCCGGTCGCCGATCTGGCGCGCGAGTTCGGGCTGCTGCTCGCCTGGCTGAGCGGCCCGGGTGCTCGCGAGCACGGCGTGATCACCAGCGGTGTGGTGCACCTGGAACTGCTGCGCCTCCACCCCTTCGACGCGGCCAACGGCCGGCTGGCACG
>JAWLFQ010000082.1:0-10636 GCA_041685505.1 Nitriliruptoraceae bacterium | reverse complement strand
CCATGGTCGGCGGCCGCGCCATCACCGAGGCGTCCGGCGGGATCACCCCGGAGCGGGCGGCCGCCGTCGCCGCCACCGGGGTCGATGTGATCTCCCTCGGATGGCTGACCCACTCGGCACCACGGCTGGACGTGGCCCTCGATCTGCGTCCCTGACCGCGGGTGCGGCGGGGCGATCAGCCCGGGCCGGTGTCGCGCGCCCCGCTGCCGGTCACCCCCAGCAGCGCGCTGCCGAGGAGCACCAGGGCGAGCGCCGCGACGGGGACCCGTAGGGCGCGTTCGGCGGCGTACAGGCCACCTTCGAGGATGAGGTAGAGCCCACCGGTGGTGGCCACCACCCCGCTGGCGGTGACGAGCGGTCCCCCCGGCGCGGGCGGGCCCACCCGCTCCGCGCCACGGAAGACCAGCACCAGGGGCACGAGGAACGCGGTGCACAGCAGCACCCACACCGGCCGCAGGGCCCACCACTCGGGCCCCGCCGCGACGACCCGGGGCCACCAGCCCGTCAGATGGGTCAGGGATGCCACCGCGACGAGGGCGCTCATGTGCCACAGGAAGATGGTGATGATCGTGGCACCGATGGTCGCCACGGCGGCCCAGACCACCTCGCTGGCGTGCAACCACGCCTCGCACCTGCGCCGGACGGCCAGCAGGAGCCCGACCTGGGCCGCGGTCAGCGCCACCAACGCCAGGCTCGGGGGCACCGCGTTGGAGCGGGTCGGGCCCTCCACGCCGACCATGCTGACGGGATAGTCCACGCCGTGCACCAGCAGCAGCGCGGCCAGCACCCCGCCGACCGTCATCCACATGCTGCGACGCGCGGCGGGCACCCGGTCATCGGCCCACAGGTAGCCCACCTGGTGGGCGAGCCCGAACACCAGCACGTGGTTCACCACGCCCACGACGGGAACACCGGCACGGGTGAGCGCATCGACGCTCGCCACGAGCAGCGTCGCCACCACCGCTACCCCCCAGCCGGCTCGCCGGTGCAACCACCACGTGACCGGCGCCAGCAGGATGATGACCGTGTAGACGACCAGGAACCACAGGGGCATGAAGGCCACCTCGCTCGCCCGTTCGACCACGGGTTCCGACAGGCCGATCCACCGCAGCACGAAGACCAGGGGGACCCACACCGCCAGCAGCCACAGCATCGGTCGTAGCAACCGACGCGACCGTCGCCGCACCCACATGGTGGTGGGCCGGCCCTCAGCCCGGTGACGTTGCAGCGACCACGCGTTCACCCGCCCACCGACGACGAAGAACAGCGGCATGACCTGCATCACCCAGGTCGCCCAGCGCGTCCAGGGTGCGACCACCAACAGTTGGGTCGTCGTCAGCCGGCCGTCCTCGACCACGATGACCGCCACCAACCAGTGCCCCAGCAGGACGGTCAGGATCGCAGCCACCCGGACGAGGTCGGTGAACCGGTCGCGCTCGGCCGGGGTCCGTGCATCGATCCTGGCGGCGGCCTCGCGCAGTGCCGCGCGTCGCGCGATCACCTGCTCCTCGCTCCTCGCGGCTGCTCAGGTGCACCTCGCGGCCGTGTCGTCGCGCGCTCGTGGACTACAGGTAGCGGTGACCAGCCGGCTCCTCGGACTGCGAGGCGTCCGGCCGCTCCCGCATCCGCGACAACTGCTGTTGGGCAGCCAGCTGCTGGGTGGCGATCGATGCCTGGATGCCGTGGAACAGCCCCTGCAACCAGCCCGACAGCTGGGCCTGCATCACGCGCAGTTCCGCTCCGGTCGGGGTGCCGTCCTCGGGCTCCAGGCTCAGGTCGTCGAGCTCCGAGCGCAGGTCCTCGGAGACCACCGAGCGCAGATCGTCGACCGTGCGGTTGTGGATGTCGGTCAGCCGCTGCCGGGCGGCCTCGTCGAGCCCGGTGGTCTGCACCTCCGCCAGCAGGCTCTGGACCGTCGAGGCGATACGTATGAGCCGTGCCGGCTCGGAGATGGCGTCGCGCGTGTCCTCCTCCGCAACGTGTTCGAGCGCGGTCGCCGCGGCGGGTGCCGTGGGGCGTGCCGACGAACCAGCGGCCGGATCACCCTCGGGTGTTGCGGACATCGTGGCCTCCCTGCAGCGGTGGTGCGGACGCGAGCCGATGGGCGTCGATGATGACCATAGACCCCGACGGCGCCTACCAGCACGCAACGGACCGTCCGCCCGTCCGGGTCCACCGTGCGCAGGCGCCGGGTGCGGTGGCGCCCGAGCGCCGTCCTGGCGGCCCCTGCGCCCGAGCGGTCGGCCGCATCTCTTAGGCTGCCGGCACGCGGCGCCGCCCCCGCCCGGTGCTGCTCACGACGGGTGGCTACCGACGGACCTGGACGAGGAGCGTGCCCGTATGGAGGTGCTCACAAACCCGTGGCGCGGGCAGGGTCTCCCCCAGGACGCCGGCCTGGCGGGTGGCCGGGTGCACGCGGACCCCGCGCGGGTACGGGCCCTACTGTCCCGCTGCCCCGCCCATGCACCCACGCCGCTCCACGAGGCACCGGTGCTGGCTGCCGCCTGCGGCCTCGAGCGGCTGTGGCTCAAGGACGAGCGCGACCGTATGGGCCTCGGCAGCTTCAAGGCGCTCGGAGCGGCCTCGGTCCTCGCCCGGATGGCCGCCGACCGGGTCGACCCTCCTGGCGGACACGCGGCACCGGAGGCGCTCACCGGCGCACTGGCCGGTACCACCGTGATCTGTGCCAGCGCGGGGAACCACGGGCTCTCGGTCGCAGCCGGGGCCCGTGCCTTCGGGGCGCGTGCGGTGGTGGTGCTGTCCCGGCAGGTGCCGGAGGCGTTCGCGGAGCGCCTGCGTACCTACGGTGCGCAGGTCGTGCGGGCCGGTGGCGACTACGAGGCCAGCATGGCCGCTGCCGAGCGGCGGGCCACGAGGATGGGATGGGTGCTGTTGTCCGACTCCTCCTGGCCTGGCTACACCGAGCTCCCGACCCGGGTGATGGAGGGCTACCTCGCGATGGCGGATGAGGCAGCCGACGCGCTGCCGACCACCCCCAGCCACGTGCTCCTCCAGGCCGGCGTCGGCGGGATGGCAGCGGCGGTGACCGCGCTCGTACGCGCCCGCTTCGGTGACGGACCGATGGTGATCGTGGTCGAACCCCGCGTGGCCGCCCCCCTACAGGCCAGCATCGCCGCGGGACGGCCGGTCGCCACGCCGGGTCCCGCATCCGCGATGGGCCGGCTCGACTGCAAGGAAGCCTCGCACGTGGCGCTCGGGGAGTTGTCGCGAGCGGCCGATGCCTTCGTCACCCTGACCGACGAAGAGGTCGAGGTCACCAGCGCTCTGCTCGCCGCACACGGCTTCACCACCTCCCCGTCAGGTGCTGCGGGCCTGGCTGCCTGCCAGCACGCGCGCACCGGTGACGGGCTCCAGATCACCCCGCACAGCAAGGTGCTGGCCATCCTCACCGAGGCCGCGGTGTCCACGGCCGGATCCGACGCGGCGCCCGACGGGAGGGCCGCCGGACACGGCGATCACGACGCGGCGTCACCATCCTCGACGTAGAGGTAGTACTCCGCATCCTCCTCCTCCCAGTCCATCTCCACCACGTCCTTGGTGACCGCGGCCTTGCAGAACTGGAGGAACCCGGAGTAGCCGAGATCCTTCTCGGAGAAGTCGGGCTGGCGCTTGCGGAGCTGGTCCTTGAGCCCCGACAGGGGCGGGTCGCCGCCGAGCTCGACCATCAGCTCCTTGACGGTGTCACGCAACAGCTGGAAGGCGGCGTCCTCGTCGCGCGGCGCGGAGGGGAAGTCCACCTCCGGGTCGCCCGGCGCCGACCCATCGGTCAGGGTGATCACCCCGCCGTCGGCCAGGTGCCGCAGAAGCTCACGGAAACCGCGGAACCCGAAGTCGCCCTCGTTGAAGGTGGGGTCCTTGCGCAGCAGGGCGCGCTTGAGGTTGGAGGCCTGGACGGCCCCCGCTGCCGAGGACTGGATCCCGGCCAGGGTGCGCGTGATGAGGCGCTCGAGCTTGCGCAGGTCCTGCTTCTGCGACGAACCCTTCTGTTCCTTCGCGGGCTCGGGCGCCGGTTCGCTGGCGGCGGGCTTGCCCCCGCCGCCGCGCTTGCCCGCGGGGGGCTTGTTCTTCGGCCGGCCCTGCGCACGTCCGCCGCTCTTGGACTCGCGCCGTGGGATGCCCTCGAGACGGTCGTAGAAGAGGAACTCGTCGCAGGCGGGCGGCAGCATCGCCGAGGTGGAGCCCTTCAGCCCGACCCCGATGACCCGCTTGTTCAGCTCGCGCAGCTTGCTGACCAGCGGGGTGAAGTCCGAGTCCCCCGAGACGATGACGAAGGTCGACACGAAGTCGCGGGTCAGCGCGAGCTCCATGGCGTCCACCGCCATCTGGATGTCCGCGGCGTTCTTGCGCACGGAGTCCGAGCGCTGGGGGATCTCGATGAGCTCGATGTTGGCGTCGACCATCCCCCGGCGGTCGTCCTTGAACAGGTTCCAGTCCGCGTAGGCACGCCGGGTGATCAACCGCCCCCGTTCCACCAGCGCTTCGAGGAGCGGCTGGGGATCGAATCGGTAGCCGATGTCGCGTGCACCGATCGCCACGTTCTCGTGGTCGACGTACAGCGCGAGTCGCTCTTCTGGTGCATCTGAGGTAGCCATGGCCGGGACCCTACTCGACACCGACGGGCCTCTGCGTGCCCACGCACCAGCCCACGCGGCGCAGCTCAGCCGGTGACCTCGCTCGCAGCGTCGGCCGCACGCTCTCCCAGCTCGATGACCAACCCGCCCAGCTGATCGAATCCCTCCGCGCCGTCGCCGTAGGCGCCCGCGAGGTAGCGGCTGTGGACACCTTCCAGGATGCAGGCCAGCTTCCAGTACCCGAAGGCGACGTGGTAGCCGATACCGCTGACGTCACGACCGGATGCGCGGGCGTAGCGCTCGATGAGCGCATCCCGGGTGGCGAACCCGCTCGCCAGCGTCGGGGCGTCGGGCAGCGGCAGGGTGGCGTCATCGGGCTGCGCCCAGTAGACCAGCAGCAGGCCGAGGTCCGCCAGGGGGTCCCCCAGGGTCGTCAACTCCCAATCGAGCACCGCCTGCACCACACCGGAGTCGGGGTCGAGCAGCAGGTTGTCGAGGCGGTAGTCGCCGTGCACGATCGTCGCCGGCCCCTGCTCGGGGATGGCGGCCGACAGCCGCGCGTGAACCGCCGCCAGGACGGGCAGTTCCCGGGTGCGGGACTGCTCCAGCTGTCGCTGCCACCGCGTCAGTTGCCGCTGCAGGTAGCCCTCGCGTCGCGCCAGGCTCCCGAGGCCCACCGCGTCGACATCCACGTCGTGCAACCGGACGAGTACATCGATCAGTTCGGGGCCGCTCGCGGCCCGGGCGGTGGCGCTGAGGGCGGTCGCGGCCGTCGCGCTGTCACGGGCGACGACCCCCTCGACGTACTCCATGACGTAGAAGGGGGCACCCAGCAGCTCGGCATCCTCCTCCAGACCCAGGCAGCGGGGCACGGGGACCGCCGTGGCTGCCAGCGCGGTGAGGATGCGGTGCTCGCGGGCGACGTCGTGGGCGGATTGCAGCACGCCGTGCAGCGGCGGCCGGCGCAGCACCACCCGCCGACCCTGCGCGTCGGTGACGACGTAGGTCAGGTTCGACCGGCCACCCGCCACGGTCTCGGCCGACAACGGCGGCTCGACCCCCGTACGAGCGACCAACCAGGGCGTGACCACCGTCAGGTCCAGCCCGGGCGGTCCGGCCGAAGGGGGCGTGGAAGAGGTCGACACCTGCGCTCCGATCCTCGCGTCTCGACCCGGAGCCTCGCAGAACCGCTGCCGCGGGACCAACCTCCACCCGCATCGAGGCGTTCTGCGTACCTCGCCCCGCAGCACCGCTACCGTCGGAGCGTGGATGAACAGCTACCCAACCGGTCCGCGCCGCGCCGCGGCGCTCGCTCCGTCCGCCGTCTCCACCGTGTCGATGCCTGGGCTGCGGCCGACGAGGAGACCGAGGTGCCCAGCGGTTCGTCGCTGGGCCGGGTGTCACGCGCCGGGGCACGCAAGCTGACCGGCAGCTTCCGGTCCCTGTTCGACGCCGGTGGGGTGGGTTTCCGCAACCTGGCCATCACGCAGGCCTTCTCCACCGCTGCCGACACCCTCGTCGCGGTCGGGCTGGCGGGAACGCTGTTCTTCTCCGTCCCCACGGCCGAGGCGCGGGGCAACGTCGCGCTCTACCTACTACTGACCGTCGCTCCCTTCGCCGTGATCGGGCCCGTCCTCGGGCGGATCCTGGACCGGGCCCCGGTCGCGACCCGCACGACACTGATCACGGCCGCGGCGGGTCGCGCGGTCTTCGCCGTCGCCGCGCTCGGACGGCTCGACAGCCTGTGGCTGTTCCCCGTGGCGTTCCTGCTGCTGGTCCTTTCACGGGTGCACGGCATCACGCGCAACGCGCTCCTGCCGCTGGCACTGGACGTCCCCAGGGCCCTGGTTGCCGCCAACGCCCGCCTGGCGTGGATCGGCGTGCTCGCCGGGGGTCTGGCGGGTGCGGTGGGCCTCGGGACCCTGGGCTGGCTCGGTGCCAACGGACCCCTGGCGCTGAGCGCCGCCGCCGCGACGGCAGCGGCGTTCTTCGGCCGCCGCCTCCCGGAGCCCGACGGGGTCGCGACCCGGGTGGTCAACCAGCCGCAGCGTCCCCGGGGTGTGGTGCTGCCGCGGGAGGTGCGGCTCGCACAGCTGGCGACGGCCGGCGTGCGGGTGTGCAACGGCTTCCTGCTGCTGTTGTTGGCCTTCGAGCTCCAGCAGAGCGCGGCGGGACTGCTCGACTTCGGCGCGTTGCTGGCAGCTGCCGGGGCGGGCTACGCGCTGGCGTCGCGGCTCGTCCCCATCCTCGCGCGCCGTGTGCGCGAGGAGCCGATCGTGTTGGCTGCCCTCGCGCTCACCGCGGCTGCCGCGTTCTCCGCCGGGCAGTGGTTCGGTCTGGTGGCAGCGGCAGCGCTCGCCGGTGCCGCCGGCCTCGCGTGGGGCTTCGCCAAGCTCGCCTTCGACGGGCTCCTGCAGTCGAGCGTGCCGGCGGGACGCCGTGGTGCGGCCTTCACCCGATCGGAGACCGTGTTCTCCGTGGCGTGGGTCCTCGGGGCCATCATCCCGACGGCGCTGCCGATACCGGCGGACGTGGGTCTGGCACTGGTCGGGTTCGGTGCCCTGGCCGCGCAGAGCGTCTACGTCGCGGCGCTGCTGGTGCCGCATGCACCACCGCGCACCCCCGACGACCCCACCGACTGAACCCGCCCGGTTACAGCACGTCCCAGACGTTGCCGCTGTCCAGCAGATCCCCGAGCTCCCCCTGGCCGTGGCGCTCCTTGGCGGTCTCCACCTGCGATCGCAGCTCGTCGTCGTAGACCGGACGGTCGACGTCGCGGAAGATACCGATCGGGGTCGGACCGGTGGGGTTGAGCGCCAGCCGCGAGAGGGCGAAGGCCGTGGTCGGCTCGTCACGCGTCGGGTCATGCACCACGACGCGATCGCCGGCCTCCTCGGTGGGCACGATCGACATGGAGCCATCGGCCTCGGCGATCACCGCCCGCTCCCCGTCGGGACCGAAGGTGATCGGCTCACCTGCGCGCAGGCGGATCTGGTTGTGGTCCTTCTTGTCCGGGTCCTTGAGCGCAGCGAAGGCGCCGTCGTTGAAGATGTTGCAGTTCTGGTAGATCTCCACGAAGGAGGACCCCCGGTGCTCGTAGGCCCCGCGCAGCGCCTCGGTGAGGTGCTTGCGGTCGGTGTCGATGGAGCGGGCCACGTAGGTGGCCTCCACGCCGAGCGCGAGCGAGACCGGGTTGATCGGCCGGTCCAGGGAACCCATCGGCGTGGACTTGTGCGTGGAGCCCAGGGGGGAGGTCGGCGAGTACTGGCCCTTGGTGAGACCGTAGATCTCGTTGTTGAACAGCAGGATGTTGACGTTGACGTTGCGACGCAGGGTGTGCATCAGGTGGTTGCCGCCGATCGACAACCCGTCACCGTCACCGGTCACGATCCAGATGTCGAGGTCCGGACGCGTGATGGCCAGGCCCGTCGCCAGCGTCGGAGCGCGCCCGTGGATGGAGTGGAACCCGTAGGTGTCCATGTAGTACGGGAACCGTGACGAGCAGCCGATACCGGAGATGAACACCGTCTTCTCCGGCACGGCCCCGACCTCTGCGAGCAACGACTGCACCGTTGCCAGGATCGCGTAGTCACCGCATCCGGGGCACCAGCGCACCTCGCGGTCGGAGGTGAAGTCCTTCTTGGTCAGCGTGCGCTCGTTGGTCGTCATGCCTGGTCTCCCCAGCCGTAGTGCTCGATGGCCCCGGCCAGCTCGGTCGCGGCGAAGGGCTGCCCGGTGACACGGTCGTAGGCCTTGACGTCCACCAGGGTGCGCGCCCGCAGCAGCATCGCCAACTGGCCCATGTTGTTCTCCGGGCACACGACCGTGCGATAGCGGGTCAGCAACCCGTCCAGATCGGGGTGCAGCGGGGCGAGATGGCGCAGGTGGACGCGTGCGACCGAACGCCCACGCTGTCTGAGCTGGTGGCAGGCCGCCTGGATCGGCCCCTGGGTGGAACCCCAGCCGACGACCAGAACCTCGGCGTCACCGTCGGGGTCCTCCACCTCCAGGGGCGGCAGCTGCGCACCGATGCGTGCGAGGCGGGCGTGGCGCATCTCGGTCATCGCGTGGTGGTTGGCGGGATCGTAGGAGATGTGCCCGCTCTCCTCCTCCTTCTCGATGCCACCGAGCCGGTGCTCGAGGCCGGGCGTGCCCGGGAGCGCCCAGGGGCGTGCCAGGGTCTGTTCATCGCGGAGGAACGGCACGAAGGTGCCGTCCTCGCGGTTGGGTTCGGTGGTGAAGGAGAAGCTGGCCGACAGGTCCGGCAGCGACTCCACGTCCGGCAGCATCCAGGGCTCCGCGGAGTTGGCGAGATAGCCGTCGGAGAGCAGCACCACGGGGGTGCGGTAGGTCAACGCGATACGCGCCGCCTCCAGGGCCACGTGGAAACAGTCCGCCGGGGAGGCCGCCGCCAGCACGGGCAGCGGCGCCTCACCGTTGCGGCCGTAGAGCACCTGGAACAGATCCGACTGCTCGGTCTTGGTCGGCAGCCCGGTCGACGGCCCACCGCGCTGGACATCGACGATGAGCATCGGCAGTTCGGTGATGGTCGCCAGACCCATCGCCTCGGTCTTGAGCGCGATGCCCGGACCCGAGGACGCGGTCACCGCCAGGGAACCGCCGAAGGCCGCACCGATCACCGATCCCATGGCGGCGATCTCGTCCTCCGCCTGGTAGGTGGCGATCCCGAAGTGCTTGAGCTTGGCGAGTTCGTGGAGGATGTCGGAGGCCGGGGTGATCGGGTAGGAGCCGTAGAACAACGGCAGCTGGCTGCGCACGCTGGCCGCCACCAGACCGTAGGCCATGGCCTGGTTGCCGGTGATGTTGCGGTAGCGCCCCGGTGCGAGCTTGGCGGCCTTGACCTCGTAGGTGAAGGCGAAGGCCTCCGTGGTATCGCCGTAGTTCCAACCGGCGCGCAGCGCGGTCACGTTGGCGTCGGCGATCGCCGGCTTCGAGGCGAACTTGGTCTCCAGCCACTCCTCCGTCTCGTCGACGGGCCGGTGGTACATCCAGGAGACCAGCCCGAGCGCCAGCATGTTCTTGCAGCGCTCGGCCTCCTTCTTGTTCAGCTCGCCCCGCTCGATGTGGCCCTCCAACGCCCGCAGGGTGAGGTCGGTGATCGGCACCTCGTGGAGCTGGTAGTCGGTGAGGGTCTCGTCATCCAGCGGCGAGACCTCGTAGCCGGCCTTCTGGAGGTTGCGCTCGGTGAAGGCGTCGGTGTTGACGATCACGATGCCACCGGGCTTGAGCGCGCCGAGATGCTTCTGCAGGGCGGCCGGGTTCATGGCCACCAACACGTCGGGCGCATCGCCGGGGGTGTGGATGTCCTGGTCGGAGAAGTGCAGCTGGAAGGAGCTCACCCCCGCCAGGGTCCCGGCGGGTGCCCGGATCTCCGCCGGGAAATCCGGCAGGGTCGCCAGGTCGTTGCCGGCCAGTGCCGTCTGGGTCGTGAAGCGGTCGCCCGTGAGCTGCATCCCGTCGCCGGAGTCCCCGGCGAACCTCACGACCGCGTTGGAGAGCTGGATGCGTTCCCGCTCTGCTGTGCTGGTGTCGCTCATCGCCCCACCTGCCGGTCAGTCACGTCCGTCATCTCCTCCCGCGCGGGCCTGCGCGCGTGCTCCTCGGCGGCGCCGTGCCCTGCCATCGGGCGGGGTCGTCCCGGTGCCACCAACCTCACCACCGAACCTACCGCCCATGTCCGGCGGTGTCCCACTCCGAGGCGACGGCACTCCCGCGGCCGCTGCGGCGGCTCAGCCGCAGACGCGGCGCAGCAGGCTGTAGGGGTTGATCGCACCGCCACCACCCGGGTGGTACTCGAAGTGGATGTGCTCGGCACCGGCCACGGCGTTGCCCGTCGAGCCGTTGGTGCCGACCTGCTGGCCGGCGCTGACACGCGCGCCATCGGCGACCGTGTGGCTGTCGAGATGCAGGTACCAGAACTGGTCACCGGACGAGGTCCGCAGGATCGCCCACAGGCCGGCACTGCGACCGGGGCTCTGGATGTCCCACACCCCGTCGGTGATCGCCCGGACCGGGATGCCCAG
>JAWLFQ010000081.1:0-10744 GCA_041685505.1 Nitriliruptoraceae bacterium | reverse complement strand
ACCAGCTCGCCCAGGGTGGTGTCACCGTCCTCGCCGACGGTGCGGTCCAGCGAGGTGATCTCCCGCCCCGCCAGCCGCAGCTCCAGCAGACGGTCGGTGCTGATCCCGAGGGTCTCGGCCACCTCGGTGTCGGTGGGATCACGACCGAGCACCTGGAGCAGTTCGAACTCCGAGCGGCGCACCTTGGCCACCAGTTCGTGGACGTGGACCGGCAGCCGCACCGAACGGGCCTTGTTGGCGGTCCCGCGGGTCAGCGCCTGGCGGATCCACCAGGTGGCGTAGGTGGAGAACTTGTAGCCCTTGGTGTGGTCGAACTTCTCCACCCCGCGCATCAACCCGAGGTTGCCCTCCTGGACCAGCTCCAGCAGCGACAGGCCCCGGCCGAGGTAGCGGCGGGCGATGGAGACGACCAGCCGCAGGTTGGCGGTCACCAGGCGTTCCTGGGCCCGCTCGCCCTCGGCGATGACCTCCTCGAGGGTGCGACGCTTCGCCGGGGTGGGGGCCAGCGCCCGGTTGACGGTCATGGCCCGGGCGGCGACCCCGGCGTGGTAGCGCTTGGCGAGGTCGACCTCCTCCTCGGCGGTGAGCAGCTCCACGCGCCCGATCGCGTTGAGGTACTGGCGGACCCCGTCGGTGGTGGAGCCACCCGTGGTGGTCTCCGGGGGAGGAGCCGCGTCCTCGGTGAGGTCGTCGACCACCTCGATACCGCGGTCGCGTGCATCGGTCGCGATCTCCTCGACCCACCCCTCGGGGTCGTCGAGGGGGTCGTGCAGCTCGTGGATCTCCGACAACAGCACGTACCCGCGCTCGGTCCCACGGGTGAGCAGCTCACCCAGACCGGCGCGTTCGCGTACGCGTCCCTGCAACGTGTCCTCGGACACCCACCCCTCCCGTTCGCCCGGGCCAGCAGCGGCCAGCGTCGACGTCGTCGTCGACGGGCCAGGAACGTACCGTGCGCTCGACATGCCCGTCCGGGTCGCAGGTCCCGCACCGCCGGGCCCTCCGCCGCGCTCAGCCCTCCTCGAGGCTCAGCTCGAGCCACCCGTCCTCGACGGCTGCGATCTGCGCGTCGACCTCGGTGACCTGCTGTTGCAGGTCCATCAGCCGTTGGGGTGCGGACGCGGCGGCGACCATCTCGCTGAGCAGCTGCCCGCGCTGGGACTGCAGCTTCTCGAGGCGCTGCTCGAGGCGACGCAGCTGCCTGCGTGCCTCCTGGCGCCGGGCGTTGTCGGCGGCGGTGTCGCTGGGGGCACGCACCTGCTGGGCCCGGCGGGTGGTGGCGGCCTCCCGGGAGGCCAGCTGCTGCTCGCGGTAGCCGGACCAGTCGAGGTACTCGGTGAGCCGGCCGTCCTCCACACCGATGATCCGGTCGGTGACCCGGTCCAGGAGGAAGCGGTCGTGGGAGGCGACGATCACGGTGCCCTCGAAGCCGTCGAGGTGGTCCTCGAGCACCGCGAGGGTGTCAAGGTCGAGATCGTTGGTGGGCTCGTCGAGGAGCAGGACGTTGGGCGCGGCGACCAGCAGGTGCAGCAGCGCGAGTCGGCGACGTTCCCCACCCGACAACAGCGCGACGGGGGTGCGCTGGGTCCTGCCGTCGAAGCCGAACCGCTCCGCCAGCCGGTGCGCCGGCAGCCGTTCCCCGTTCTTCAGCGGCACGTGGGGGGCGATCTCCAGGACCGTGTCCAGTGCGGTGGTCTGTTGCGGGGGTGCGCTTGCGAGCTGCTCGAACATCCCGTGCTGGACCGTGCGGCCGACCTGCACCCGGCCGCTGTCGGGGGTGAGCTGGCCCGCCAGCACGTGCAGCAGGGTCGTCTTGCCGGCACCGTTGGGGCCCACGATGCCCACGCGCTCACCGGGACCGATCGTCAGGTCCACACGATCGAGCACCAGATGGTCGCCCCGGGTGACGGTGACCTGCTCGAGGTGGAAGACCTCGTCGCCGAGCCGGGTCGCGCCGGTGCCGAGCTCCAGCGGCTGCGACTCCTCATCGCCCGCCGCCGCCTCCCGCAGCCGCTCCGCCTGCTCCACGCGGAACCGGGGTTTGGAGGTGCGCGCCTTCGGTGAGCGGCGCAGCCAGGCCACCTCCTTGCTGTAGAGGTTGCGGGCCCGGGCGGTGGCGCGCTGGCGCTGGGCGTGGCGCTCGGCGCGGGCCTCCAGCAGGCTCGAGTAGGCCCCCTCGTGCCAGTACACCTCCGCCGGTTGGTCCGGCGCCGGGGGCTGCAGATCGAGCATGCGGTTGACGGTGCGCTCGAGCACGTAGCGGTCGTGGGTGACCAGCACCAGTCCGCTCCGGCGTGTGCCCAGCACCTCCTCGAGCCAGTCGACGGTGTCGACGTCGAGGTGGTTGGTGGGCTCGTCGAGCACCAGCAGGTCGCTCGGTGCCAGCAGGGTGCGGGCCAGCGCCACACGCCGCCGCTGGCCGCCGCTGGCGCGCAGCACCGGCAGGCCACCGTCCACACCCACGTGGTCGAGCAGGGCCGCCACCTCGTCGTCGCGCGCCAGCGGATCGCCGGTGGCCACCACCTCGGCGGCGGTCGCATCGGGCAGGTCGACGTCCTGGGGGAGCCAGCCCACGCGCAGCCCCGACCGCGGGACCACGCTGCCGGCGTCAGGGGCCCGCTCGCCCGCGATGATCCTGAGCAGGGTGGTCTTGCCGACGCCGTTCGGACCGACCACGCCGACACGGTCCGCGTTGGACAGGCCGAAGGAGGCGTCGGCGAACAGGGTCCGACCCTCGACCGACGCCCCGACCGCCTCGAGCGACATCAGGTGCATGGCCCGCAGGCTACGGGGTCCGTCTGGGTAGCCTCGTCACCGCCGGGCCGCGTCACCCCGCGCGTCGCGCACCATCCGCTCCCGCCCCACCTGCGAGGCTCCGCCGTGCTCAGCTGCTCCGATGTCGCCGTCACCCTCGGTGCACGTCAGCTGTTCTCCGGGGTCACCCTGCGCTTCCCGCCGGGGACGTGCACCGCGCTGGTGGGTGGCAACGGGGCCGGCAAGACCACCCTGCTGCACACCCTCATCGGCGACCGTGTGCCCGATGAGGGCGTGGTCACCCGGCCGAAGGACCTGCGCATCGGCTGGCTGCCGCAGGACGTCGTCGACGCCGTGGGAGCGACCACCACCGTGCTCGAGCACGTCCTGGAGGGGGCGGCCCACATCCGCGACCTCGAGACCCGCCTGCGCGCGATGGAGGAACAGATGGCGGCTCCCGGCGCCGCCGAGGGTGACCAGAACGCCCTGCTGCGCACCTACTCCGAGGTGCAGGACCGCTTCGCAACCCTCGGCGGCTACGAGCTGGAGTCCGAGGCCCACCGGGTGCTCGCCGGCCTCGGTTTCGCTCCCGAAGACGCCCACCGCGATACCGCGGAGCTGTCCGGCGGCTGGCGCGTGCGCGTCGCTCTGGCCCGGCTGCTGCTGGCCAAGCCCGACCTGCTGGTGCTCGACGAGCCCACCAACCACCTCGACCTCGACACCATCGCGTGGCTGGAGGGCACCCTGCGGGAGCTGCCCGGCGCGTTGCTGCTGGTCAGCCACGACCGCGACTTCATCGACGCCACCGCGGACGTGATCGTGGAGCTGGCGGCGGGCACGACCATGTCCTACGAGGTGCGCTCGGGCACCGTGGCCGCGGAGCTCGGCGGCTTCGCCTCCTTCGTCGCCCAGCGCGAGGAGCGCCTGGCGAGCCTGCGCGCCGCCAAGGCCCAGCAGGACCGTGTCATCGCGCAGCAGGAGCGCTTCGTGGAGCGCTTCCGTTACAAGGCGACCAAGGCGCGGCAGGTCCAGTCGCGCGTCAAGGCACTGGAGAAGCTCGAGCGCATCGAGGTGCCCGACCACCGGCAGCTGGTCGCGCGCTTCGCCTTCCCCGAGCCCGTGCGCTCGGGGCGGGTCGTGGCCGAGGCCAGAGGGCTCAGCGTCGCCTACGGGGACCTGGTCGTGCTCGACGAGGTGGATCTGGTCATCGAGCGGGGCAGCACCGTCGCCCTGATCGGCCCGAACGGTGCCGGCAAGACGACCCTGCTGCGTGCCCTGCTCGGCGAGGTCCCGGTGGTGGGTGGGACCGTGGCGCTGGGCGCCGGCGTCGAGGTGGCGGTGGTCGACCAGCACCAGGCGGAGGTGATGGACCTCCAGAAGACGGTGCTGGAGGAGTTCCGCACCGCGCTCGGTGACCGGCACCGGGGGATCAACCACCGCACGATGCTGGGTGCCTTCGGGTTCCCCGGTGACCTCGCCGAGCGGCTGGTCCTGGAGCTGTCCGGGGGTGAGCGCACCCGTCTCGGGCTGGCCAAGGCGATGGCCTCGCCCGCCAACCTGCTGCTGCTGGACGAGCCGACCAACCACCTCGACCTCGCGTCCCGCGACGTGCTCGAGGACGCCCTCGGCGCCTACGCCGGCACGGTGGTGCTGATCACCCACGACCGCCACGTCATCCGCGCGACCGCCGACACCATCGTGGAGGTCGGTGATGGTGGTCTGGAGGTCTTCGAGGGCAGCTACGAGGAGCTGCTCGAGCGCAGGGGTGACGGTGGGCCTGCCGGGCGCGGCACGGCCGCGGCCGACCGTGCCGCCACCCCGACCATCAGCGCGGGCACGGGGACGCCGGCTGACCGCCGCAGTGGACGCCGTGTCGACGCCAGCGCCGACGTGGCGCACAAGCGTGATCCTGCCGCCAAGCGCCGCGAGGCCGAGCGCCGCAACGCCCGGCACCGGGCGACCCGTGACCTCAAGCGCACCGTGGACCGCCTCGAGCGGGAGCTCGGGACGGTGGAGGCGGAGATCGCGCAGCTCAACCGCACCATGGCCGACCCTGATCTCTACAGCGACGAAGCGCGGGTGAAGGCGCTCGTGGCGCAACACGTCGCGGCCAAGGACCGCTCCGCCGCGCTGCTCGCCCGTTGGGAGGAGGCACTGGTCGAGCTCGAGTCCGCCGAGGCCACCGCCGACGGCAGGTGAGATCGGCAGCCCGAGCTTCGCTGCGGCGGGAGCATCCCCGAGGCCGTGGCCGTTCGCCGCTCTGCGGGGTCGGTATCTGGAGCGGATGTTCCAGGTTGACCTAGGCTCGGTCACACGCAACGACCAGGAGCGAGCCGTGACCGCCACCGCTTACTACGTCGACGGGGTGCGTGTCCCGATCGGACGCGCCAGGGACACGGGTTACTACGCCCACACGCGTGCCGACGACCTCGCTGTCCGCTCGATACGGGCCTTGCTCGAGCGCAATCCCACGGTGCCGCCCGACCGGATCGACGACGTCGCCTGGGCGGCCACCGCGCAGGTCGGTGACCAGGGGCTCACGCTTGGACGGTCATTGGCGATCCTCGCGGGGCTCGGCAACAGCGTCCCGGGTTACGCGATCGACCGCATGTGCGCCGGGGCGATGACCGCGATCGTCAACGCGGGCAACGCGATCCGGGTCGGCGCACAGGACCTGGTCCTGGCCGGCGGCGTGGAGCACATGGGCCACCACCCCATGGGTGCGGAGATCGACCCCAACCCCCGCTTCCTGTCGGACAAGTTGGTCGACCCCTCGGCGCTGGTGATGGGCAACACCGCGGAGAACCTCCACGACGACCACCCCGAGGTCACGCGGGAACGGTGCGACGAGTTCGCCCTGCTGTCCCAGGAGCGCACCGCGAAGGCCCAGGCCGACGGGATCTACGAGACGCATGTGGTGCCGATCACGGTGCGCAGCCCCGAGGGCTGGCGGGTGGTCGATGTCGACGAACACCCGCGTCCCGGCACCACGCCCGGGTCGCTGTCGAGCCTCGAGTCCCCCTTCCGGCCCGGTGGGCGCGTGACCGCCGGCAACGCTGCGGGGCTCAACGACGGTGCCGGCGGGGTGCTGCTGGCGTCCCAGGCGGCGGTCGACGAGTACGGCCTGACACCCAAGATGCAGATGGTCGACTACGCCTTCGTGGGGGTCGAGCCGGAGACCATGGGCTACGGCCCGGTCCCCGCCACGCGCACGCTGCTCGAACGCAACCGACTCACGATGGACGACATCGACGTCGTCGACATGAACGAGGCCTTCGCGGTGCAGTGTGTGGCCTTCCTCGACGCCTTCGACCTCCCCCTCGACTCCGACAAGGTCAACCCCTACGGCGGCGCCATCGCCATGGGCCACCCCCTGGCGTTCTCCGGGGCGCGCCTGGCGATGCAGCTGGCGACCTACTTCGACCGCCACCCCGAGGCCCGGCGTGGGATCACGACGATGTGCATCGGGCTCGGCATGGGCGCCGCCGTGCTGTGGGAGCGCGCCTGACCGACGACAGCGACCAGCCGCACGACCGCGAGGAGCCAGCCGTGTCCGACCCCGTGACCCGCTTCCACCTGACCTACGCCGACCGTCCCGTCGGCCGACTCGCCATCCTGACCATGGACAACGGTGAGGATCACACCAAGCCGAACACCTTCGGTGCCGATGCGCTGGGATCGCTGTCAGAGGCCCTCGACGAGCTCGAGGCCGCGGACGACCTCGTCGGGTTGCTGCTGACGGGCAAGCCCTTCATCTTCGCGGTCGGTGCGGATCTCGCCTCCTTCACCGGCATGGACGCCGACACGGCACGCCAGGCCGGCGAGCTCGGTCACAGCGTGTTCTCCCGGCTCCAGGACCTGCCTTTCACGACCGTCGCGGCCATCAACGGCGCCTGCATGGGCGGCGGGCTCGAGATCGCACTGCACTGCGACGCTCGCACGCTGTCCACCGGCGCGCAGGTGCTGGCCTTCCCCGAGGTGTTCCTGTCGATCCTGCCGGCGTGGGGAGGGACGCAGCTGGCGCCGCGCATCGTCGGGGTGAAGGACGCCATCGAGACCATCGTCACCAACCCGCTGAACAACAACCGGACCATGCGCCCGAAGGAAGCCTTCGAGCGCGGGTACGCCGACCGCTTCTACGACTCCGCCACCTTCCTCGACGATTCCGTGGCCTTCCTGGAGCGGCTGATCTCCGGCGAGGAGACGATCGAGCGCTCCTCCCTCGACGTCATGGAGGGCTTCGAGGAGGCCCGCAACAACGCGCTCGGGATGATCGAGGGCAAGACCGCGGGTGCGACCCCGGCACCGGGCAGGGCGCTGGAGCTGCTCGAGTTCGCCGCGCGTGGGGGAGACCTCGCCGAGGGCCGGGTCAAGGAGCAGGAGGCCCTGGCCGAGCTGCTCCCGGCCCGTCACGCGCAGGCGAGCGTGTACAGCTTCAACCTCACCCAACGGCGGGTCAAGAAGCAACCCGGCAAGCCCGACGTGCCACCTCGGCGGATCCGCAAGGCCGCGATCGTGGGTGCGGGGCTGATGGGGGCACAGCTCGGCTCGCTGCACCTGCAGCGCCTCGAGGTGCCGCTGGTGATGAAGGACATCGACGAGGGCGTGCTCGGACGTTGTCGCGACCACATCGAGGGTGAGCTGGACAAGCGGGTCGCCAAGGGCCGCATGAAGCCCGGGAAGGCGGCCTTCCTCAAGAGCCTGGTGACCTACACCACGAGCTACGACGACCTCGCTGGCGCCGACTGGGTCATGGAGGCCGTGCTCGAACGCATGGACCTCAAGAAGGCGATCTTCGCCGACCTCGAGGGCGTGCTCGACGAGGGGGCCGTGATCGCCACCAACACCTCATCGCTGTCGGTGACCGAGATGGCCTCCGGGCTCGCCCACCCCGAGCGGGTCGTTGGCTTCCACTTCTTCAACCCCGTCGCGGTGCTGCCGCTGGTCGAGGTGATCCGTCCCGAACAGGTCGCTGACGAGGCGCTGTCCACCGCCTTCGACGTGGCCAAGAAGCTGCAGAAGTCCGCGGTGCTGTGCACCGACGCCCCCGCCTTCATCGTCAACCGGCTCCTCACGCGTTTCCTCGGCGGCTCGATCGCCGCGCTGCGCCGGGGCAACAGCTTCCAGGAGATCGACGACGCGATCCGCCGACTGGGGCTGCCGATGGGGCCCTTCGTGCTGCTCGGTCTGGTGGGACTGCAGGTCGCGCTGCACACCGCGGAGACCCTGGAGGAGGCCTTCGGCGACCGCTTCGCCATCGACCCGGCCTTCCGGGAGATCGCGAACTCCGGCCGGCCCGCCATCTACGACTGGAACGCCGGTGGCCAGGTCTACGAGGACATCGCGGCGGCCGTCGAGGTGGAGGAGGGCGCCACACCGCTGTCCCCCGACCAGATCCGCGCGATGGCGATCGAGGCCGTGGCCGACGAGGCCCGTCGGATGCTCGATGACGGTGTGGTGGCCGATGCGCGCGACATCGACACCGCGATGCTGCTCGGTGCAGGATGGCCGTTCTTCAACGGCGGGATCTGTCTCTACCTCGATCAGACGGGGGTGTCGCAGCGGATGTTCGGCCGGCCCTTCGTGACCGCGCAGGACCAGGCGAGAACCTGATCCGCGCCGCGGAGGTGTGACATGGCCATCCCCTCGACGCCGTCGCCCTCGATCACGCTGTGGTTGCACACCGACGCCGCCGACGCGGGCGCGATCGCACGGATCGCCGCCACGATCGCCGAGCACGGTGGCTCGGTCGTGTCGGTCGACGTGGTCGAGACGGCCGGTGACCGCCGGGTGGTGGACGTCACGGCCACCACCGGCGACGCTGCGCACGCCGACGCACTCCGGGCTGCGGTCGATGCACTCGAGGGCGTCGACGTCCACCGGGTCGTCGATCGGACCTTCCAGCAGCACCTCGCAGGCAAGCTCCAGGTCACACCCACCGTGGCGCTGCGCAGCCGCGACGATCTGTCGCGGGCCTACACGCCCGGTGTCGCGCGTGTCTGCCGGGCGATCGTCGACC
The DNA here is from genome assembly GCA_041685505.1 of Nitriliruptoraceae bacterium. Lineage (GTDB taxonomy): Bacteria > Actinomycetota > Nitriliruptoria > Nitriliruptorales > Nitriliruptoraceae > T1Sed10-7. The sequence goes on along the minus strand of JAWLFQ010000081.1, from coordinate 1,971 downwards.
ATCCCGCGGACGTGCGGAGGTTGACGATCAAAGGCAACTGCGTCGCGATCGTCAGCGATGGATCGGCGGTGCTCGGGCTCGGCGACATCGGCCCCGAGGCGGCCTTGCCGGTGATGGAGGGCAAGGCGGCCCTGTTCCGCCGTTTCGCCGGCATCGATGCCTGGCCGGTCTGTATCGATGCGACGACGGTCGACGAGATCGTGCGTGTCGTGGAAGCGATCGCGCCGACCTACGGCGGCATCAACCTCGAGGACATCGCGGCACCGCGGTGCTTCGAGGTGGAGCGGCGCCTGAAGGCGTCCCTGGACATCCCGGTGTTCCACGACGACCAGCACGGCACCGCCATCGTCGTCCTCGCCGCCCTGCTGAACGCGTTGCGGTTGGTGGACAAGCCCATCGGCGAGGTGACGGTGGCGATGTCCGGCGCAGGTGCGGCCGGTGTCGCCGTCGCGCAACTCCTGCTGCGCGAGGGCGTCGACGACGTGATCGTCGCCGACAGCCGAGGGATCCTCGGGCCCGCACGTGAGGGGCTCGACGGCACCAAGGGCTGGCTCGCCGAACACGCCAACGACGCCGGGCGCGATGGCACGCTGCAGGACGCACTGGCCGGCGCTGACGTCTTCATCGGGGTGTCGGCACCCGACATCCTCGAGCCCGAAGACCTGGCGGTCATGGCCGAGGACGCGATCGTCTTCCCCCTGGCCAACCCGGACCCGGAGGTCGATCCGGGGGCAGCTGCGCGCCACGCAGCGGTCGTGGCCACGGGACGCAGCGATCATCCCAACCAGATCAACAACGTGCTCGCGTTCCCGGGGGTGTTCCGGGGCGCGCTCGATGCGCGGGCGCCCGCCATCACCGAGGAGATGAAGGTGGCGGCCGCCCATGCGCTGGCGGCGGTCATCCCGCCCGAGGAGCTGTCGCCACAGCGCATCATCCCCGGCGCACTCGATGACCGGGTGGCGCCGGCGGTCGCAGGTGCCGTGGCGGCGGTGGCGGCAGCGGACGCCGCCCCCTGACCGCCACCACCTCGAGGGTGTCACCCGGGGTGGTCGTGGGCATGGCCGGCATGGCCCCGGCGGGGGTGGGCCCGGCGGGGGTGGGCCCGGCGGGGGTGGGCCCGGCGGCGCTCAGCGCTGCTCGGCGGGGACGTAGTCGCGCGCCCCCTCGCCCACGTACAGCTGGCGCGGCCGCACGATCGCCTGCTCCTCGTCGAGCAGGTTCTCCTGCCAGTGCGCCGTCCACCCGGGGATCCGCCCCATGGCGAACAGCACCGGGAACATCGAGGTGGGGAAGCCCATCGCCTGGTAGATGATGCCGGAGTAGAAGTCGACGTTGGGGTAGAGCTTGCGCTCCACGAAGTACTCGTCCTCGAGCGCGATGCGTTCCAGTTCCACGGCGATGTCGATCAGCGGGTTCTTGCCGGTGACCTCGAAGACCTCGTGCGCGAGCTTCTGGACGATCTTCGCCCGCGGGTCGTAGTTCTTGTACACCCGGTGACCGAAGCCCATGAGGCGGAACTCGCCGTCCTTGGCGGCCTGGATCGCCTCCGGGACCTTGTCGACCGACCCGATGCGGTCCAGCATGCGCAGCACCGCCTCGTTGGCGCCGCCGTGCTTGGGGCCGTAGAGCGCGGCGGTAGCACCTGCGGCGGCGGAGTACGGGTCGGCATCGGAGGAGCTGATCGCGCGCATGGTCGTGGTCGAGCAGTTCTGTTCGTGGTCGGCGTGCAGGATGAGCAGCACGTCCATCGCCCGCTCGAGGACCGGGTCGGGCTCGTACTTCAGCTCCGTGGTCTTCCACATCATGTTGAGGAAGTTGCCGGCGAAGGACAGGTCGTTGTCGGGGTAGGCGTAGCGCATGCCGATGGAGTGTCGGTAGGCGAAGGCGGCGAGGGTGGGCATCTTGGCGATGAGCCGCACGATCTGCATGTAGCGGGCCTCGGCCTCGTCGAGGTCCTTGGCCTCCGGATAG
>JAWLFQ010000080.1:0-10751 GCA_041685505.1 Nitriliruptoraceae bacterium | reverse complement strand
ACGATGCCCGTGACCCGCACCCCGATCCGGGCCCGTGGGGACGCCATCCTGCCTCCGATCCCTGCACAGCCGGTGGTGTGGCGTCGTGGCGGCGACCCCTCGCCGCGGGGCCGCTCACACGCAGCCGGCGCGCCCGGCTGTGGGAGGCCAGTCTCGCCACCCGCAGGCAGCGGTGACAAGGACCGAGGGCCCTGACCGGTGCCCCCAAGGGCCTCACCGCACCGCGGCGGCACCCCCCCGCCGGCGTCCCACGGGCGGGCGGCACCTGCAGCTGTCACTCGACGACGATGGTGGCGGTGACACCGACCTCGGCATCGCAGCCCGACCCCTGGAAGCAGCCGAACTGCCACGTGCCACGGAGCTCGGGCGGCACCGTGAGCACCACCTCCACCGTCTGGTCGGGTGCGACGCTGATGGTGGTCGGCCGCGCGCTGTCGGCGGGGTGCACGAGGGCGTGCTCCGGTCGGCTCTGCACGGTGGCGTCCGCCAGGAGATCCGCACCGAAGCCGACCGTGCGGCCAGCTTCCACGATCGGGTCCCGGCCGATGGCGAGGTTGTGTACGAACCCGCCGGTGTTGGTCAGCTCGAGGGTGACGGTCTCCTCCGCGGTGATGGTGAGGCGCTCGGGTGCGATGTCGTAGGCGGCCAACTCGACCTCGATGTGGTCCGAGCCCGTCAGCAACGACCCGAACCCCTCACCGCTGGCCACGGTGAGCACGACCGCGCCGCCGAGCAACAGCGCGACGACGAGTCCGAGCAGACCGAGCCGCGGACCGGTGGTGGGAGGCACGGTGGGCATGGCGATCAACCCCTTCCACGGTCACCACGGACCGGAGCCGACCGGTGCAGGGCAGCCGCCACCGACCCATCTGCAGGAGTCCTTCCCATCGTGATCCGCCGGACGATGGGGCGCCAGGGTCGATGGGTCCCTGTGTGCGGATCGGTGGGCACCCGCCGCGATCGGGGGCTCGGCGACGACGCGGCGCAACGACGTGGTGGCTGCACGACAGCGGGCCCGACCGGGACCCGCTGCCCATCGCACGGAGGTGACGGTGGGCCAAGAAGGACTTGAACCTTCGACCTCACCCTTATCAGGGGTGCGCTCTAACCGGACTGAGCTATTGGCCCGCACATGCGCAGTGACGCGCGGCGGCGCATCGTAGCGAGCGCACCGCGACCAGGCGAACCCGGTCAGCGCCCCTCAGCCCTCGCGATCGAACAGCGCGCCAGCGTCATCCCGCTGGCGTAAGGGGGCCTGCGCGCGCGTGGGTCCGGGTTGGCCCGCGTCCCGTCCCGACCCACCGGCTCCACCCCCTGCACCACCGGTCCCCGGGGTGCGTCCCGAGGTGGGACCGGTGGAGGAGGTCACCATGGCGGGACGACCCTGCTGCGCACCCGACGGGGTGTCGTCGACGGCACCGATCACCAGGCCACCCGTCAGGTCGGCGATCAGGTTGTAGAGGAAGGCCAGGAAGACCATCACCGCGGTCTGGACCACCACCCACATCCCGCCCAACAGGGCCGCAACCTGGAACAGGTTGACAGGGTCGACCGCGCACGAGGTGAAGCCGACGTCGAGCGCGATCTCGCAGGCCTGATCGATCAGCTGGAGACGGTCGACGATGAACCAGACCACACCGCCCACCAGGAGGAAGACCGCGAACAGCACCACGTTCAGGAAGATGCCGAACTTCAGCACCGACCACGGGTCGAGGCGTTTGATGGCGAGACGGCGACGGGCCACGGATTCCTCCAGGACGCGAGCAGGCTACCCCGGCGCAGCCGCCATGCTCTGCTCGTCGGCTCCACCCGGGGCTTCGATGGCGCGCCGACGACCACCGGATCCTGGCGCACCGCCGGTCGGAGGAGGGCACACGGCTCAGTCCTCACCAGCCAGCAACGAGCCCGTGAGCAGCCCATCGGGGCTGGAGACCACGCACACCACCTCGCGGTCGCCATCCTCCCAGCTGTCGCGCGTCGGCACGAGCACACCGATGACCAGGTCGGCCTCCGCGAACCGCGCATCCACCTGTCCGGGGAAGCGGTCCGTACAGCCTGCCAGCGCCTCGTCCTCGAGCGCCTCGCCGCCGGGGTAGGTCGCGCCCACCAGGTCGAAGGTGGCGAAGACCTCGTTGTCGTGCGGCTGGTCACAGGCCACCGGGGGCACCGCGCGGATGTCGGTGGAGACCTCGGGATCGTCGAAGCAGTCGCCCTCCTCGAGGGCGAACACCGACCCCTCACCGCTACCGCAGGCGGAGATCACCAGCACGGTGCAGACCAGGAGCACCCCGCGTCGGCACCGGGTGACCCACGTCGTCGGACGGTGACGCGTCGACCCGCCGGACGCGCTCACGGCGCGTCGTCGCCCGGCGCGTCCGCGGCCTGTGCCGCCTCAGCTGGCGTGTCGACGTCGGCGTCCGCAGCTGCGACGGCGTCCTCCTCGTCCTCGACGACCAGGGCGACACCCACGACCATGGCGCCATCCCCCGGGCGCATCAGCGACACCCCCTGCGCGGGACGCCGCATCGGACGCACGTCGACCAGGGCGGTACGGATCAGGGTGCCGGTGTCGCTGACCAGCAGGATCTCCGCGTCCAGGGGAACCACCAGCGCTCCGGCGAGTCGTCCCCGAGCCTCGGTGAGGGTGATGGTCCTGACCCCCTGGCCGCCACGCTTGTGGCGCGGGTAGCCCTCGTCGTGCTCGGGATCGTCGATCGGGGTGCGCTTGCCGTACCCCTGCTCGGTCACGACCAGCAGGTAGTGCCCCGTGCCGCCGTCCGCGGGGATCGGTGACATCGCGAGCACCTGGTCACTGTCCTCCTTCAAGCGCATCCCCCGCACCCCTGCGGCGGTGCGCCCCATGGGGCGGGCATCGGTCTCGGCGAAGCGGATCGCCTGCCCACCGCGCGAGATCAGCATGATGTCCTGGCTGCCGTCGGTGACGGCGACGCCGATCAGCTCGTCGTCCTCCTTGAGGTTGATGGCGATCAGCACCGAGCGCGGCGAGTCGAACGCGTCCAGCCGGGTGCGCTTGACCGTCCCCTGACGGGTGGCGAAGAACAGGTAGCGATCGTCGCGGAACTCCCCGAGGGCGCGGATGGCGGTGACGGTCTCCCCCTGCTCCAGTGCCAGGCCGGGCACGTTGGTGACGTAGACCCCCTTGGCGGACCGCGACTTCTCCGGCACCTGGTAGGCCTTGATGCGGTAGACGCGTCCCTGGTTGGTGAACACCAGCAGGTGGTCGTGGGTGGAGCAGGTGAGCAGGGAGGACACGATGTCGTCCTCCTTCATGTCCGTACCCCGCACACCTCGCCCGCCACGCCGTTGGGTGCGGAAGGCATCCACCGGGGTGCGCTTGATGTAGCCGGCGCGGGTCAGGGTGACCACCACGTCGCTGACCGGGATCAGGTCCTCGACGGTCATGGCACCGTCGTCGGGCACGATGTGGCTGCGCCGTTCGTCGGCGTAGCGGCTGCGGATCTCCAGCAACTCGTCGGTGATGATGGCCCGCACGCGCGCGGGGTCGGCGAGGATCGCCCTGAGCTCGGCGATGAGGGTCTGGAGCTCGTCGTACTCGTCCTGGATCCGTTGACGTTCGAGCTGTGCGAGCCGACGCAGCTGCATGTCCAGGATCGCCTGCGCCTGGATCTCCGAGAGCTCGAAGCGGGTCATCAGCTCCGTCTTCGCGGTGTCCGCCGAGGCACTGGCGCGGATCAGGGCGATGATCTCGTCGATGTGGTCCAGGGCGATGAGCAGACCCTCGAGGACGTGTGCCCGTTCCTCGGCCTTGCGCAGCCGGTACCGCGTGCGGCGCGTGATGACATCGACCTGGTGCGCGACGTAGTGCGTGAGCGCCTGGTCGAGGGTCAGGGTCCGGGGGACACCGTCGACCAGGGCGAGCAGGTTCACCCCGAAGGTGTCCTGCAACTGCGTGTGCTTGTACAGCTGGTTGAGGACCACCTGCGCGTTGGCGTCCCGCTTGAGGTCGATGACCACGCGCATGCCCTCACGCGAGGACTCGTCACGCAGGTCCGCGATGCCGGTGAGCACCTTGGTGTTGACCAGCTCCGCGATCTTGCGCAGCAGGTTGGCCTTGTTGACCATGTAGGGGATCTCGGTGACCACGATCCGCTCACGGTCACGACCGCGCTCGGGCTCCTCGATCGTGCACACCGCCCGGACCTTGATGGAGCCGCGGCCGGTGGTGTAGGCCTCGTAGGCACCGGCGTTGCCCAGGATCAGCCCGCCGGTCGGGAAGTCGGGGCCGGGCAGGTACCGCATGAGGTCGACGGCGGTGAGGCTGGGATCCTCGATCAGCGCGACCGTGGCGTCGATCAGCTCGCCGAGGTTGTGGGGCGGGATGTTGGTCGCCATCCCGACCGCGATCCCCGTCGCGCCGTTGGCCAGCAGGTTCGGGAACCGCGCCGGCAGGACGACCGGCTCCTCCTCGTAGCCGTCGTAGTTGTCGATGAAGTCGACGGTCTCCTCGTCGATGTCGCGCAGCAGCTCCATCGCCAGCCGCGACAGCCGGGACTCGGTGTAGCGCATCGCCGCGGCCGGATCGCCGTCGACCGAACCGAAGTTGCCGTGGCCGTCGATCAGCTCGTAGCGGATCGAGAAGTCCTGTCCCATCCGCACCAGCGCGTCGTAGATCGCCGAGTCGCCGTGGGGGTGGTACTTCTTCATCACGTCGCCCACCGCGGAGGCGCACTTGCGGTAGGGACGGTCGGGCCTGAGCCCCGTCTCGTCCATCGAGTACAGGATCCTGCGGTGGACCGGCTTGAGCCCGTCCCGCACGTCGGGCAGCGCCCGCCCCACGATCACGCTCATGGCGTAGTCGAGGTAGCTGGTGCGCATCTCGTCCTGGATGACCACCGGCTCGACGCGGGCTGCGAGCACACCGCCGGTCTCATCGACCGGTGTGCCGTCATCACCACGGATCACGGGGTCACCCGGCGTCGCCTCCCTGGTGCCACCCTCGACAGGGGTCGCACCCTCGCCCGGGGTCCCGGCCTCAGCAGCCGTACCGTCCTCGTCGGGTGGGATGATCTCGTCAGCCACGTCAGGCTCCAGGTCGTCGTTGCGGGCGGTCATCGTCCCCGCCCTGCTCGTCGTGTCCGGCCCCACCGTCCGTCGCGGTGTCACCGGCGTCGTCACCGGGCCCGACATCGGCGCCGGTATCGGTGGCCGCATCCGGACGGTGCTCGGTGAGGTGGGCGTTCGCGTCCGTCGGGTGGAAGGACTCGGCGCGACGGCTGGCGGCCAGCAGCAGCCCTCCGCTGAGCAGGCCCACGATCACACCGAAGCCCACGGAGCCCTCCGCCGGGAACCCCAGGAAGATCCCGAGGCCAGCCAGGCTCAGCCCCACCACCAGGATGGTCAGTACCGCGGCGCGGATCGTGCGGTTCATGCTCACTCCCCTCCCGTGTCGTCACCGTCGACACGTCGCCGCCGGGCCACGAGGCCGAGCAGCAACAGCGCCCCGGGGACCCCGGCCACCAGGACGACGCCGAGGGTGGCGGTGATCTGCCCGGGAGCCTCCAGCAGCTCCGGAGCGATGGCCAGGGCCAGCAGGAAGAGGGCGGCGAGCCCACCGACCAGCCACAGCAGCGCACGCAGGATCGTCCCGTCGTCGGGTCGCGAGCCGTCCCCGGGCTCGTCTCGATCCGGCCCGTCACGGTCCTCTTCGCCCGTGCCCTCAGGTCCGCGTGGGTCGTCGATCAGCAGGCCGGCCACCAGACCCAGCGCCAGACCGAACACCATCCCCAGACCGGTGCGCTCGAGCAGGTTGCCGACCGCCGCGCCCAGGGCCACACCCATCGCGAGACCGAGGGCCAACCCGCTGCCCGGAGGCCAGCGCCGGGGGGGTGATCCGCCTGACACCTCAGACGTCCAGGGTCGCGTACTTGGCGTTGGACTGGATGAAGTCCCGGCGGGCGACGACATCGTCACCCATCAGGATCGAGAACATCTCGTCCGCGGCTGCGGCGTCGTCCATGGTCACCAGCTTCAGGGTGCGCCGTTCCGGGTCCATCGTGGTCTCCCACAGCTGGTCCGGGTCCATCTCGCCCAGGCCCTTGAAGCGCTGGACCTCGATCTTGCGCTCGGGTCCGACGCCTTCCCGGATGCGGGCGACGATGGCGTCGCGCTCCGCGTCCGAGAAGGCGTAGGCCAGCTCCTTCTTGCGCGTGGGGTGGATCACGAGGTAGAGGGGTGGCTGCGCGAGGTAGACGTACCCGGCCTCGATCAGGGGCTTCATGTGCCGGAACAGGAAGGTCAGCAGCAGCGTGCGGATGTGCGCACCGTCGACGTCGGCGTCGGCCATCAGCACCAGCTTGTGGTAGCGGGCCCTGCCCACCTCGAAGTCGTCGGCGAAGCCGGTGCCCATCGCGGTGATGAGCGCCTGCACCTCGGTGTTGGACAGGATCTTGGGCAGCCGCGCCTTCTCCACGTTGATGATCTTGCCGCGGATCGGCAGGATCGCCTGGAACTCGCGCGCACGGGCCATCTTCGCCGACCCACCGGCGGAATCGCCCTCCACGATGTAGAGCTCCGAGAGGGCCGGGTCGCGGGACTGACAGTCGGCGAGCTTGCCCGGCAACGAGGTCGATTCCAGCAGTGACTTCCGGCGGGTCAGGTCGCGGGCCTTGCGCGCGGCGATGCGGGCCTGTGCTTCGGCCTCCGCCTTCTGCACGATCAGCTTGCCCTCGTTGGGGTGCTCCTCGAGCCACTCCGCGAGGCGGGCGTAGGTGGTGGTCTGCACGAAGGTCTTGACCTCGGTGTTGCCGAGCTTGGTCTTGGTCTGACCCTCGAACTGTGGATCGCCGACCTTCACCGAGACGATGGTGACCAGCCCACTGCGCAGATCGTCACCCGTGAGCCCGTCGACCTCCTTGGAGCGCAACAGCCCCTTGTCCTTCGCCCAGCGGTTGATCACCGAGGTCAGCGCGGTACGGAAGCCTTCCTCGTGGGTACCACCCTCGTGGGTGTTGATGGTGTTGGCGAAGGACAGGATCGAGTCGTTGAAGTCGTTGATCCACTGCAGCGCGACCTCCAGGGACTGCGGCCCGTGAGGGCCGTCCTCCTCGGCCTCGAAGTGGATCGGCGGGTGCAGGCCGTCCTTGGCCTTGGTGGCGCGGATGTGGTCGACGAAGTCGCGCAGCCCGCCGGGAGCGTGGAACTCCTGCGTGCGCGGTGGGGCAGGCTGATCCTCGAGTGCACGATCGTCGGTCAGCACGATGCGGAGGCCCGCGGTCAGGAACGCGGTGTCGCGCAGGCGGCGTGCGATGGTCTCGACCGAGAACTCGACGCCCTCCTCGAAGACATCCGGGTCGGGCCAGAAGCTGATGGTGGTACCGCTCGGACCCTCGCTGTCCCCGACACGCTCGATCGGCCCGTCGGGGATCCCGCGCTGGTAGGTCTGGCGGTAGCGGCCACCATCGCGCACCACCTCGGCGACCAGCCGTGCGGACAGGGCGTTGACCACCGAGATCCCCACCCCGTGCAGTCCGCCGGAGACCGCGTAGGCCTGCGAGTCGAACTTGCCGCCGGCGTGCAGCACGGTCAGCACCACCTCGAGGGCGGAGCGACCCTCCTTCTCGTGGAGGTCGACCGGGATCCCGGAGCCGTCATCGGTGACCCGCAGCCCCCCGTCGCGCAGCAGCTCGACCTCGATGTGGGTGCACCGCCCCGCCAACGCCTCGTCGACGGAGTTGTCCACCACCTCCCAGACCAGGTGGTGGAGACCGCGGGCACCGGTGGAACCGATGTACATCCCCGGCCTGCGGCGCACCGCCTCCAGGCCCTCGAGGACCGTGATGTTCTTCGCGCTGTAGGTGCCATCCCCCCCGTCAGGCCCTGCGGGGCGGTCGGGCGTGGGGGCATCCTGGGCAGCAGCCACGGGTGGGGTCTCCAGTCGGCATCGGCGCGTTCCGCGCCGTCAGCGAGCGCCGCCGACACGGGTGGCGGTGCGGAGGCCAGCCATGGCGCGCTCTCTGTCGCAGCCTAGCAGCGAACGAGGCTCACGGAGACGAGCGCTGACGGCGTGTGGACAGCGCGACCCCTGCGCCGCTACCTCAACCTCCCTGCACGCCATCGCGCGTCTGAGGAGACGTGGCGTGGTCCCGGAGGCCCACCCCACGACGCCATCAGCTGTCGGCAGCCAGCGCACCCAGCTCGTCGAACTGCCCGGGGTCGAGCAGACCGGACTGGCGGAAGAGCACCTCACCGTCGTCATCGATCACCACCCACGAGGGGGTCGCCTGCAGGCCGTAGGCCTGGAACGCACTGGCGTTGAGGTCATCGACGAGCACCTCACCCGAGTAGCCCGCGTCGGCCAACCACTGCTGCGGGGGCCAGTTCTGGCGGGAGTCGTCCATGTTGGTGGAGACCATCACCAGGTCCACACCCTCGGGTGGGCCACCCGCGTCCTGCCACGCGACGACCTCGGGCAGCTCCGCGTCGCAGGCCGGGCACCAGTGCGCCACGAAGCTGACGACCTGGGCGCTGTCACCGACCTGGATCGGGTTGCCCTCGAAGTCCGCACCCTCGATCACCGGGGCAGGGCTGCCCACGGCGGGATCCTCGCCCGACTCCGGGATGGCAGGCAGCGGCTCACCCTCGATCTGGGGATCACCCGCCACCTCGCTGAGCCGGATGCGGTCATCGCTCTCGCCGACGGTCGCCACCGCGACGACGACGATGATCAGCAGCACGAGCAGACCGACGCCGCCGTAGATCAGGCGTTGACGCTTCGCCTCGGCGCGTCGTTTCGCCTCCTTCTCCTGGCGGCGAGCCTCGGCACGGGCGTTGGGGTTCTGGGTGGCCACGGTCAGGCTCCCTGTTCGAAGTGGTGGTCGCGGACGCTCAGCGGGTGCGGGCCGCCAGCGACAGCACGCTGATGGCCACGAAGGCGGTCAACGCCATGGTCGGCAGGGTGAGGAAGCCGAGCTCCTCCACCCAGATGATCGTGCAGGGTGCCGCATCGTCACAGGGTCCGCCCCATGCGGGGTTCTGCTCCAGCAGGATGTGCCAGATCGACACGAGCGCCCCGATCGCGCTCAGGGGGACGGCGGTCCGCCACACCTCGCGATCCCCCCGCACGGCGGCGACCCCGAGGATGACGACCAGCGGGTACATGGCGATGCGCTGGTACCAGCACAGGGTGCAGGGCAGATACCCCGCCACCTCCGACAGCAGCAACGACCCCCCCGTCGCGGTCGCAGCGATCGCGGTGGCCAACGGCAGCGCCACGTCGTCGCGCAGCCACTGCGGTACCCGTCCGCGCACGAGCGCGATGGCCGTCGCGACGGCCACCGCGATCGCGACCACCGACAACAGGCCGAAGACACGTTCAGCGATCGCGATCACGGTCATCCCTGGCTTCCGGTCAGCGGCCCGACCACGACCCGGATGTCGCGGACGGTAGTGGGGCCGAGCACCTCAGCGGCACTGTGCAGCAGCTCCCCGGTGAGGTAGTGCAGCTGTGTCGCCCACACCTGGCTCTCGGCGCGGATCACCAGGGTGCCAGCTGCCACGCGGACCGGCTCGCAGTGTCCGGCGAGGTTCTCGCCGACGATCTCCCCCCAGCGGTCGAAGACGCGGGTACCACGCAGCCGGTCGCTCCACCCCCGGCGCGCGATGAACCCCTCGACCGCCTCGCCGATCGCACTGGGTGGGCGCACCCGTTGGAGGCCATCGGTGTCGGGGTCCGGCACCGTCCAGTCGTCGTCATCCGGCGGCGCCGGGTCGTAGGTACGCCGCTCCACGGCCGCCCGCCGGCGGGCGTCGGCGCGACGACGTCGCGCGTAGACGTGCTCGTCGCGGTCGCTGTTGCGCGCCCGGCGCGGGTCGGTGCCACCACCGGGGTTGCTCATGGATCCGCCACCTGGCGCCGCGGCTGGAGGCTGCTCACCCGGTCAGCGATGGTCACGTCGATGCGGTGGCCCTCGAGCGGCACGTCCTCCTCCACCGCAGCGGTGACCAGGACCTGCTCGAAACGCGCACAGGAGCGGGCGAGCTGCTCGCGGCGGGTGGCGTCGAGCTCGGCGAAGACGTCGTCGAGCAGTACCACCGGGCGGTCCCCGACCTCGGCGAGCACCGCGAAGGTCGCCAGCTTCAACGACAACGCCAGCGACCACGCCTCACCGTGTGAGGCGTAGCCCTTGGCCGGCAGTTCCGCGATGGAGAGCTCGAGATCGTCGCGATGCGGGCCCACCAGGGTCATGCCGCGTGCCCGCTCGTCGTCGGCCACCTCGGCGTAGGCCCGTTCCAACGCCTGCGCGAGGGGTGCCACGGCGGGCACGGAGGTCTCCCGAGCAGGTGCGAGCTGCTCGAGATCACCGATCGCCGCGCTGCGGTAGGACAGGCGCACCGGTTCGGGACGATCAGCCAGCTCCCGGTAGAACCCGTCCACCGGTCCACGCAGGGTGCGCACCGCCGCCAGCCGCGCGGCGAGCAGCTGGCTGCCCAGGGTGACGAGCTGCCCCGTCCACGCCTCGATCGTCGCGCCGGCCGTGGCAGCCGCGGTGCCCCCCAGGTGGCGGGCACGTTTCAACAGTTGGTTGCGCTGCTTGAGGGTGCGCTCGTAGTCGGCCCGGACCGCCGCGAACGCCGGACGGCGCTGGCTGAGCAGCTCGTCGAGGTAGCGGCGCCGCTCCCCGGGATCACCGCGCACGATGGCGAGGTCCTCGGGCGCGAAGAGCACCGCACGCAGCACACCGATGGCATCGGCAGCGCGACGCACCTCCTGG
>JAWLFQ010000163.1:0-2619 GCA_041685505.1 Nitriliruptoraceae bacterium | reverse complement strand
CCCTCCGGGCTGTTCGGTGTCTCGCTCACGGATCACTCCTCGATCGGCGCCGACCTCCGCTGGGTCGACCCAGGTTGGGTGGGCATGACGCAAGGACGGTGGTGGCACCGTCCCTCGGTCGAGCTACGAGAACGCTAGGGGGTCTGGACGGGTCCTGCCACGGACCTGTCCCGCGCGGCGCGCCACGAGGGGCCGCCTGCGACCCGTGGTCAGTTCGATACCAGCTGCTTGCGCACGCTGCGGGTGGCGCCCTTGCTGCTCGACAGCCGGCGTACCCCCGGGGGCTTGGACAACCACTCGATGCCGACGAACAACGCCGCGGTGACCCCGGCCAGGATCGCGATCAGGATCGCGCCACCGAGGGTCAGGGTGGGGTTGTTCTGGCCGATCCCGTCGCGCACGTAGCGGCCCAGCCCGTCGCCGCCGAGGAAGGCGCGGATCGGTTCGGTGGCCACCACCTGCACCGAGGCGACCCGGATGCCGGTGAAGATCACCGTCAGCGCCAGCGGCAGCTCCACGGTGAACAGCACCGACGCTTCCGAGAAGCCCATGGCCCGTGCGGCGTTGACCGCCGCCGGATCGACCTGCTTGATCGCCGTGTAGGTCGACAGGTACATCGGGGGCACGGTCAGCAGCACCAGGGCGATGAAGATCGGCCACGGTTCGAACCCGTACCCGGCGCGCAGCGAGATCGGCACCAGCAGCCCGGCGATGGCGAAGGTGGGGATGGCCCGGCCGATGTTGACCACCCACGCCGAGGCCAGCTCCGCACGCCGCTTGTGGGCGAGGTACGCGGCGGTCGGCACCGCCAGCAGGACCGAGGTGGCGATCACCGCCACCACCAGCACCAGGGTGTCGGCCAGGGACTCGAAGATGCCGTTGGACCCGGTCCAGGTCGCCGCATCGCCCAGCCACTCCACCAGGGTGGTGTCGCGCGGCACGGCCACCTGGGCGAGCCAGCTGCCCACCACCTCGAGGTCGTGCACGACGGCGCTCACAGGGTCGACCTCCGCTTGGCCCAGGGGGTCAGCCACACCCCCAGGGCGTAGAACAGCAGGTCGAACAGCAGCGCCAGCAGGATCGACAGCGACGCACCGATCGTCAGCGGGGTCCAGAAGGTGCGGCGCAGCCCGTCCAGGATCAGCCGGCCCAGCCCGCCGTAGCCGATGATGGCCGCGACCGTCACCAGGCCGACGGTGGTCACCGTGGCGATGCGCAGCCCGTTGATGATGTAGGGCACCGCGATCGGCACCTCGACGGTGAACAGGCGCTGTCGGGTGGTCAGGCCCATCCCGTCGGCAGCCTCGCGCACCGGCGCGGGCACCGACTGGAAACCGTCCATGATGTTGGTGACCAGGATCAGGATCGTGAAGGCGGTCAGCGGGATCAGCGCGGTGATCAGCCCGAGCCCGAGGTAGGAGACCAGCACGCCGAAGAAGGCCACCGACGGGATGGTGTACAGCGCCGCGGCGAACAGGGTGATGGGCCCCATCGTCCAGCGGTAGCGCAGCCCCAGCGCGGCCAGCCCCGCGGAGATGACGAACCCGGCGGCCACGGCCAGCAACGTCAGCTGGATGTGCTGGAACAGCGCCTCCTGGATGCGGTCCCACTGCGTGACGAAGTAGCTCCACCGCACCAGCGGGTTGGCAGCGAGGGTGGGCACCGGCACGCTCAGCTCCCCTGCCCGGCCGGGGCCGCCGGTGCGGCATCCTTCGGCCTGGCCCCCGACCCGCTGCCGTTGGCGGAGGGCCCGGCGGTCAGGGCGCGGCGGATCCGTTCCAGGGTGACCACCCCGCCGAAGTCGCCGTCATCGTCGATCACCGCCACGGTGGTGCGCGAGTTGAGGATGACCTCCATGGCGTTGCGCAGGCTCGCGTCGCAGCTGACCTGCGCCGCCGGCAGGAAACGGTCCAGCGCACCGAGGTCGCGGCCCTCCTCCACCTCGGCGCCATCGACCCAGCCCAGGAACCGGCCGTCCTCGACCAGGCCGACCCACTCGCTGCCCTCCTCGGCCATCGCGGCGCGGGCCTCGGCCGCGCTGGCGCCGACGTCGACCACCGGGCCACGGTGGTAGGGCAGGTCCCTCACCGTGCCCAGGCTCAGCCGCCGCATGCTGCGGTCCTCGCCGACGAACTCCGCCACGAAGTCGGTGGCGGGCTCGCGCAGCAGCTCGTCGGGGCTCGCGTACTGCTCGACCACCCCGCCGACGTTGAGCAGCACGATCTTGTCCGCGATCTTGATGGCCTCGTCGAGGTCGTGGGTGACCAGCACGATGGTCTTGTGCACCCGCGCCTGGAGCTCGAGCAGCTCGTCCTGCAGCCGGGCGCGCACGATCGGGTCGACAGCGCCGAAGGGCTCGTCCATCAGCAGCACCGGCGGGTCCGCGGCCAGGGCACGGGCGACACCGACACGCTGCTGCTGCCCGCCCGAGAGCTCGTCGGGGTAGCGGTCCAGCATGTCGCGGTCGATGCCGACCACGTCGACCAGCTCCTCGACCCGGGCACGGATGCGTTCCTTGTCCCACCCGAGGGTGCGGGGCACCGTGGCGATGTTGGCCTCGATCGTGCGGTGGGGGAACAGCCCCACCTGCTGGATCACGTAGCCGATGCCGCGCCGCAG
>JAWLFQ010000162.1:0-2635 GCA_041685505.1 Nitriliruptoraceae bacterium | reverse complement strand
ATGGCTACGGGATCATCACCATCGATGTCGAGGACACCGATCTCCAGCAGTGCACCGTCGGTCGCAGCTCCGATGAGCATCGTCAGGTCGTCGTCCATCTCGACCCACCGCATCGCGTTCCGGGCCGCGTGCAGGATGTCCGCGTCGCTGACTCCATGTTTCCGCGCGGGTTCGCCGATCCTCATGGTGACAACATATCTTGTCTGCCTGACAGGTCAATCCCTTGGCCTGCCCGGCCCGACCTGTGCATCACGGTTGTCCCTATGTCGGTCACATGGCCGAGCGAGTTCCGGGTGGTCGTGTAGGACCAAGCCCTGGACGTCGTTCCCGGCGTAGCTGGAGTGGGCGAGCCTTGGAGTCTTCGGCCTCTGAGACGAGACCGTTCGACACGATGACGCACTACGGGTCTGCCCACGACGAGGTCACCTCGGTGGCGCGTCCTGAGCGCGGCGTAACGTTCTCGGTGCGTCGCCCGTCCTTGTAGGTGCGACCGGACAGAGCGGGACCGAGTCAGTGGGGCGTGTGTGGAGGAGCTGTACCGCGCCCACGCCACCACCGTGTTCCGATTCCTGGTCGGCATGACCCGTGACGCCGATCTCGCCGAGGACCTGATGCAAGACACCTTCGTCCGTGCCACCCGTGCCATGGGTAGCTACCGCGGTGGGAGCCCGAGGGCCTGGCTGCTGGCCATCGCCCGGACCACAGCCCTTGACCGGTTCCGGAGACGCACGGAGCAGCTGACCGACGAGGTCCCCGAACCCTCGACGACCGACATCGACGTCGTGGAGCAGCAGACCGTCCGGGCGGCGCTGTCACGACTGCCGGATGACCACCGCACCATCCTGGTGCTGGCCGACGACCTGGGCATGCCGCACCAGGAGATCGCCGAGGTGCTCGGTCGCAGCCCCGGCGCCTGCCGCGTCCTGCTCCACCGCGCCCGCCGGTCCTTCCAGACCGCCTACCTCGAGGAGGGTGGCCATGTCCACTGACGACCCCACCGACCCGACCCGACGGCAGCACCCCTCCACCCAGGAACTGCGGCGCGAACTGGATGGTCGGACGAGCCCCGAGGAGTCCGCGCGGATCACCCGCCACCTCGACGGCTGCGAGGCATGCGGTCGGCTCCTCGACGAGCTCGCCGACACCGCGCCCGCACCGGCTACGACCACCGATCGAGAGCCACCCACCTACGACGCCCGCTGGATGCGACGCGCCGTCGGTCGCACCATGCTCTCGATCGCCTGGCGCAGCACGCTGCTGCTCGTGGTCGTGGTGGTGGTCGCCCAGTTCGCCGCGGCGCTGGTGTTCCATCCGCTGTTCGTGGAGCGCGGCGACCGGCTCGAGGAGCACGTCGTCGCCAGTATCGACCTCCCGGTCCTGCTACGGCCGGGGGCGGAGGTGCGTGACGTGCGCTCCAACGTAGGTCTGCTGCGGCGGACGACCGAGGTCCGCTTCGAACGTGCCGTGGGCGCCGCGCACAGCGACCTCGGCACCTACGAGACTCGGCTGGGCGTCCTGGCGATGACCACCGCCGTCGGTCACGGGCCGATCACGGCCTGGCGGGGGCCACGGCTCAGCGAGGACCCCGTCGACAGCTCGCCGGTGCCCTTCGACCCCGAGCGGGCCGGCGAGGCCACCGCCGCCACGGTGGAGCTGACCTGGTTCGACACCATCGAGCGCGGATCCGTCGCCGAGCTGTCCAGCGATGACGACGAGGTGGTGATGACCTGGGTGGGGTTCCGTGTCGGGGATGACCCGGTGGAGGAGCGGGGCAGCGTCCTCGGCTACAGCACCTGCGGACGGGGCGCCGACGACATCCTCGCGACGTTCGACCTGGCCGGAGGCGCGGTCGGCGGTGGATTCGGGATCTCCGGCGGCTTCCGGTTACTCCCGCCACCCGACGACGGGGTGGACCACGCGCTGCAGCAGGTGCGCCGCGCCACCGACAACCTGGCACGCAGCGGCTGGCTCGAAAACGAACCGCTGATCACCCGCGGACCCGTCGACGGTCCCCTGTCCGACATCGCCGCCACCAACCGAAGGCTCCAGGAAAGCGACCCGGACATCGTGACCGTGGTCCTCACGGGACCGACCCCCTCCCTCGCCGACATCATCGCTGCAAGCGAGCCGGACACCGTCACCCTCCTCGAGCTCGACCTCGACCGTGGCGCGCCGGAGCCCTGCGCCTGACCGACCGAAGCCCCGGGAGGGCAGGGCCCAGCCAGCAAGGAGGAGCTCGACGAGCGGATCACCGGCCACGCGCTCTCGGAACGCTGCCCTTCACGGCCACCCCACCGTGCTGCAACGCCCGTGGATCCACGATCGGACGAGGTCCGGCGTGCAGCAGCCTCTCCCTGCGCAGGAACGAACGGCGGATCCCTGCCGCGGGTGCCATCGATGACACCGCGACTCGAGGTTGCGTGCTCGGCGGCGAGATCCTGCGCTTCTCGGGCGTCTGCGGCCCGGATCCGCTGGTGAGGACTGCCAAGATTTGGACAGATTTGGACAGCGGGCCCTCAGAGGCCGATTCGACGCCGACACCCGAAATCAAGAATTCCGGCTCCCAGAGGGGTCTAGGAGCCCGAATCCGAAGTGGTCAGGGGCGGGATCGAACCGCCGACACCACGATTTTCAG
>JAWLFQ010000079.1:0-11201 GCA_041685505.1 Nitriliruptoraceae bacterium | reverse complement strand
CCGAGCGAGGCGGCGGTGATCCCCTTGCCGAGCGCGGAGGACACCCCACCGGTGACGAAGATGTAGCGGACTGCACGTTCCACCGACACGAACGCTCCTTCGCGGGTACGCGACCGGGTGCGGCAGCGGGGCAGCCGCCGTGAGGTGGCACCTCCGCCTGCACGGACCGCCGTGTGCGGTCCGCCCGACCGTAGCGTCCATGTCGCCTGCGACCAACGTGTAGCGACGCTCGCAGGTCAACCCGCCCGCCGCTGCTGCGCGGTGGTCAGCAGCTCGCGGGCGTGCTCACGGCCGGCGTCGGCGGTGGCATCCCCCCCGAGCATGCGGGCCAGCTCGCCGACACGCTCCTGCGCACCGACGCGGCGGGTGGTGGTCACCGTGCGCCCCGAGGACAGGCCCTTCTCCACCACGTGGTGGACGTCGGCGAATGCTGCGAGTTGCGCGAGGTGGGTCACGCACAGCACCTGTCGGCGTCGGTCCCCTGCCGCCAGACGTGCGAGCTTCTCGCCCACCTGCAACGCCGTCGCACCACCGATCCCCGCATCCACCTCGTCGAAGACCAGGACGGTGGCCTCGTCCACGTCCGCCAGCGCCACCTCGATGGCCAGGGACACCCGGGACCGTTCCCCACCCGAGGCGGCCTGGGCCAGGGGCTTGGCCGGCTCACCGGGGTTGGGTGCGAGCACGAAGGTGATGCGGTCGGTGCCGTGGGACGCCGGTGGTTGGTCGGTGACCGCCGCCACCTCGACGGCGAAGCGCGCGTGCGGCATCCCCAGATCGGCGAGGTGACCGTCCACCACCTCGGCGAGGCGTTCCGCGGCGGTGACCCGCCCACGGTGGACATCGGCCGCGGCGGCGTGCAGGGCGGCCTCGGCCTGGTCGACCTCGGCGGCCAGGGTGCCGGCGTCGGCCTCGTCGGCCTCCAGCGCGGCGAGTCGCGCGCGCGCCTGCTCGGCGTAGGCGAGCACCTCGGCCACCTCGGCACCGTACTTGCGCTGCAGGGTGCCCAGCAGGTGCGCCCGCTCCTGGAGCTCCGCGAGGCTGGCAGGGTCGGCGTCGACCGCCTCGCCGAGGTCGCGGACGTCGGCGCTGAGCGCGCTGAGCTCCTCCGCGAGGGCCACGGCGCGGTCGGTCAGCGCGGCGAGCTGTGCGTCGTCCACCTCGATGCGTCGCAGCGCCGCGATCGCGACGCCCACGGGATCCCCCGCACCCTCGGTGGACAGCGCGGCGCTGGCCTCGGCCGCTGCCTGCTGGATGGTCTCGGCATGGGCGAGACGGTCGATCGCGGCGGGGAGCTGACCGTCGACCTCCACGTCGAGCCCGGCGGCGTCGATCTCCTCGACCTCGAAGCGCAACCGGTCCAGCTCGCGGGCCCGCTCGCGCGCATCCTCCTGCAGACGCTCGTAACGGGTGGCGAGCTCCCGCCACCGCGCGTGGGCGTCGCGGTAGGCCTGGAGCGCCCTGGCGTGGGGGTCGCCGGCGTACCGGTCGAGCAGGTGGCGCTGGACCTCACCGCGAGCCAGGCGGACGTGCTCGTGCTGGGCGTGGACCTCCACGTGGGGCCCCAGGACCTCCGCCAGGGTGGCGACGGGGACGGGCCGGCCGTCGAGGCGGGCGCGGGAACGGCCGTCGGCGGGCAGCTCGCGCGCCACGATCAGCGGCTCCGTGGTGGCACCGAGGTGGTCGTCGGCCTCCGGTGGCCGGGGAGCGACCACGGCGTCGACGGTGGCCACCGCGGCACCGCTGCGCACCAGGGAACTGTCCGCCCGTGCACCCAGCAGCAGCTGCAGGGCCGTGACCAGCATGGTCTTGCCCGCGCCCGTCTCCCCGGTCACCACGGTCAGCCCGGGTGCGAGCTGCAGCTGGGCGTCCTCGATGACGCCCAGGCCCCGGATGTGCAGTTCCTCGATCACGGCGTGGAGCCTAGCCGGGGGTCCCCACCACCCTCGTCGGTGTCCACAGCGGCGGCCGGTGTGCTCACCGCAGCCCGAACTTGCGGCGCACGAGCGTGGGGAAGTCGGTCACCCCGACCCGGGCCAGGCGCACCGGCTCCCCGGCACCGATCACCGTCACCGAGGAGCCGGGGGCCAGCTCCACGGGCTCACGCCCGTCACAGGACGCCAGTCCCGGCGCCTGGTCCTCGAGCAGATCGACCCGCACCGCCTCCTCCGGAGCGGCGACCACGGTGCGGTCGAACAGGCTGTGGGGAGCGACGGGCACCACCAGCGTGGCCGCCACCCGCGGGGAGACGATCGGCCCGCCGGCCGAGAGCGCGTAGGCCGTCGATCCCGTCGCCGTCGCCAGGATGAGCGCGTCCGCGCCGACCCGTGCGAAGAAGGTCCCGTCGATGTGCACGTCGGTGAGCAGCAGCCGCTGCCGTGCGGTCTTCTCCACGGCGACCTCGTTGAGGGCCCAGCTGCTGGTGACCGGTTCTCCCTGTGCATCGTGGACGTGCATCGTCAGGGTGTCGCGCTCCTCGATGCGGTAGTGGCCGGCTGCCACGGCGCGCAGGACCGGCCCGAGGTCGTGGTCCTCCACCTCGGCCAGGAACCCCAGCCGTCCCAGGTTGACCCCGAGCACGGGCACCCGTGCGTCGCGGCACAGATGGGCGGCGCGCAGGAAGGTCCCGTCACCGCCGAAGGAGATCACGAGTTCGACGTCGGCCGCCAGCTCCTCGGGGGGCACCAACGGCCCGAGCTGGGCGAGGCCACCCTCGACCTCCTCGGGTCCGCCACCGACCGTGGTGACGGCCTCCACGCCGAGCTCGTCGAGGATCCGCGAGGCTTCGACCGCGGCCTCTCGTGATGCGGGGCGCCCCGCGTGGACCACCAGACCGATCCTCACACCGACCTCCGGCGCCGGTCGATCCCCTCCTCGACGGCGGTGTCGAGGAGGCTGGCCACAGGGATCTCCTGCGCCGGCGCTGTCCGCAGGTGTAGCAGGAACTCGACGTTGCCCTTCCCACCGAGCAGCGGCGACGGCGTGGCACCCACCGTCGCCCAGCCCACCCCGCGACCCGAGGTGGCGACCCGCTCCAGCGCCCGTCGCCAGACGAACGGGTCGCGCACGATGCCGCCCTCGCCGACGTCACCACGGTCGGCCTCGAACTGGGGCTTGACCAGCACCACCGCCTCGGCGGTGCGGGCCAGCAGCGCGACGAGTCCCGGCAGTACCAGCGCCAGGGAGATGAAGGACAGATCCGCCACCAGCAGGTCGGGGCGTGGCGCCGGGATGTCGTCGACACCGAGGTCGCGGACGTTGGTGCGCTCGGAGAGCACCACGCGGGGGTCGGTGCGCAGGGACTCGTGGAGTTGCCCGTAGCCGACGTCGTAGGCCAGGACCCGGACCGCCCCGTGCTTGAGGAGGCAGTCGGTGAACCCACCGGTCGACACGCCGGCGTCCAGGGCGTGACGTCCCGCCGCATCGACGCCGAAGACCGCCAGGCCGTGTGCCAGCTTGTCACCGCCCCGGGACACGTACGCGCGCGGCGGTGCGGTGACGTGCAGCGCCTGGTCGGCACGCACCTGGGTCGCCGCCTTGAACGCCGGGGCACCGTCGACGACCACCAGACCCTGCCCGATCGCCTCCTGTGCCTGGGTGCGTGTGGCCACCAGGCCACGACGGACCAGCTCCGCATCCAGCCGTCGCCGTGCCGTCGGCAGGGTCAGACCTCGTCCAGGGCGGCCAGCTCCGCGGACAGCACCGCGTTCGCGCGCTCGTAGACCGCGACGTGCTCGCCGATCGGACGCTCGGCGACGTCCTCGAGCTCCGCCCGTAGCGCTGCGAGGCGGTCCTGGTCACCCGTGGGCGCGGGCATCAGCTCGTGCCCGGGTCCGTGCCCTGCGAGGGCTCCTGCGCGGCGGTCTTCTTGGTCGCCTTCTTGGTGGCCTTCTTCGTGGCCGTCTTCTTCGCCGTCGTCTTGGCGGACGTCGTCGTGGCCGTCGCCTTCTTGGTTGCCTTCTTCGTCGCCTTCTTCGTGGCCTTCTTCGCCGTCGCCTTCTTGGTGGCCTTCTTCGTGGCCTTCTTCGCCGTCGACTTCTTGGTGGCCTTCTTCGTGGCCTTCTTCGCCGCGGCCTTCTTGGTGGTCTTCTTGGCCGCAGTGGTACCGGTGGTGCCGGCAGCGCTGCCCTCGCGGCCCTGCAGCTCCCGCTTGAGGTCGGCGACCTGCTTCTGGAGGCGCTCGACCTCCTCGTTGGTGGCCAGGCCCATGGACCGCACGGCCTTGGCGGTCTCGTTGCGTACCAGGCTGGACATCGCCTCACGGTTCTGGCGCTGACGCTCGACGAGCTCCTCGACCAGTTCCCCGACCTGGTCACCGGCCGCCTCACCCGAACGCACCAGTTGCTTGACGATCTGCTCGGCCTTGGACCGGGTCAGATCGGTGAAACCCGACGCGGCGTCGATGTAGCGCTGGACTGCAGAGTTCACGGCACCCTCCCCACACATAGAGATGTGCCGGAGACTAGCGACCACGCCGCGCGACGGACAGGACCGTCGAACGGGGCCGAAGCGGCGTGGTGCTGCTGGTAGCGTCACCGCCCCGTCCGACCGGGGTCGACGCCGCGACCGGCGGTCGACGGCCGGTCGACACCCGATCGCGGGTCAGGACCGGAACAGGGACACCATGGCGAGCATCGATCAGGTCGAGGACATCCTGGTCGGACTCCTCTCCCGACTCGGCGAGGTCGACGAGACCACCCGTGCGATGCTGCCGTCCCGCCGCACCATCGAGGCGAGCTGTCCCGACATCGGGCTGACCCGGCATGCGCTGTGGCGACGCGGCGTGCTCGAACTCCTGGACGAGGTGCCGCCCCGCCGTCCCGACATCCGTATCAGCGTGCACTCCGACGACCTGCTCGCCATCGCCAGCGGAGAGCTGCCCTTCTCGCGTGCCCTGGCCTCGAACCGCTTGCGTCTGGACGCGTCGATGGCGGACCTGATCCGCCTACGTGCGGTGCTGTGACCCGGGACGGGGCTGCCGTGACGCGACACCGACCGCGCCGTCGCCGCGCCACGGCGCCCTGCTGCTGAAGGGATACCGAGGTGGTGCTGCCGATCGGCGATGTGAACCCGCTCCGGCGGCGCCCGGTGTTGGTGTGGTCGCTGGTGCTGGTGAACCTGGGGGTGTTCCTGCTCGTCCAGCTCCCTGCGACCGAGTGCGCGGAGCTGCACCTGGTCTACCGCTTCGGTGCCATCCCGCGGGAGCTGACCACGCTCACCCCGCTGGCGGCCGGTGAGCTGGAGCAGCTGCTGGGCGGGTGCGCCGCCGATGCGCCGTCGAAGAACGTCCCCCTGTCGCTGTTCACCTCGCTGTTCCTGCATGGCGGGCTCGGGCACCTGTTCAGCAACCTGCTCTACCTGGTCGTGTTCGGCGACAACGTCGAGGACCGGCTCGGCCACGGCAGGTTCCTGCTGTTCAGCGCGGTGGGTGCCGCCGCAGCGACCCTGTCCTACGTCGCGGTTCGACCGGACTCGATCGTGCCGCTGATCGGGTTCTCCGGAGCGGTCTCGGCGATCCTCGGCGCCTACCTGATCCTGTCACCGCGGGCGCAGGTGCTGGCGCTGGCGCCCTTCCCGCTCTACCTCCTCGCCATCGTGCTGCCGGGGATCCGTATCGTCCGCTGGCTGGTCGTACTGGCCGTGGTGGCGCTGCCCGCCTGGCTGATGCTCGGGGTGTGGTTCCTGCTGCAGTTCTCCACCCCTGACACCCCCGGTGGCGAGCAGATCGCCTACCAGGCACACATCGGCGGGTTCGTGGCGGGGATCGTCGTGCTGCTGGCGTTGGACTCCTGGCGCCGGCGCCACCGGCGTGATCCCTTCCACACCCCCAGGCGCCGCCGTCCGCGCGGTTGAGCCGGTGGCGGCGATCCCCGTCGGCGCGCGTGAGCTCCCCTAGGCTGCGACGATCAGGCCGTCAGGAGCACCCACCACCGTGACCACACCCGATGCGCTGCCCGTGCTCGGCTGGAAGGAGTACGTCGCGTTGCCGGCCTGGGGGCTCGACCTGCGCGCCAAGCTGGACACCGGGGCGCGCTCCAGTGCGCTGCACGTCACGGAACTGTCCGAGCTCGGCGCGCGGGACGACCCCGACACGGGTCAGTCGCTGTCGATGGTGCGCTTCGACGTGGTGCTCGGCACCAAGCGTGCGCCGGAGCACCACGAGGTGGAGGCGCCCATCATCGGTCACCGCCGGGTCCGGGATACCGGTGCGCGCGCCGAGGTGCGCCCGGTGGTCCGCACCCGCATCGTGTGTGGGCCCGTGGACGTCGAGGCCGACATCACCCTCACCGACCGCTCCGGGATGAACTTCCGCATGCTCCTGGGCCGTCTGACCATGGAGGGGCGGTGCCTGGTCGATCCGGCCCACGGCTACATCGCGACCACGCGGCCCCGGCGGCGCAAGCGATGACCGGCGGCCCCATCGCCATCGCCGGGGTGATCGTCGAACCCGGCGAACGACGTGACATCGCCCCGCTGGCCTCGGAGTCCTACACCGGGGACCGCACCACCCTGCCCATGGCGGTGATCAACGGTGTGGAGGACGGGGCGCGGCTGTTCGTCACCGCTGCGGTCCACGGTGATGAGCTCAACGGCATCGAAACCTGCCGCCGCCTGCTCGACAGCATCGACCCGGCGGCGCTCGCAGGTTCCCTGGTGGTCGTCCCCATCGTCAACGTGCTGGGGGTGCAGTTCGGCTCGCGCTACCTGCCGGATCGCCGTGATCTCAACCGCTCCTTCCCGGGCTCACACAGTGGCTCGATGGCTGCACGCATCGCCCGGCTGCTCACCGAGGAGGTGATCGCCGGCAGCGACGCCGGCGTCGATCTCCACACCGCCGCGAACCACCGCACCAACGTCCCGCAGGTGCGCATCGCCGAGGACGAACGCGCGCTCCCACTGGCGACCACCTTCGGGGCGCCCTTCGTCATGCGTGCCAAGCTGCGCCCGGGCTCGTTGCGCGCCGCGGCGCTGGAGCAGGGGGTGCCGGTGCTCACCTACGAGGGCGGGCAGCCCCTGCGCTTCGACGCCGAGGCCATCGATGTCGCCGTGCGCGGCATCGGTCGGGTCCTGGCACGCCTGGAGATGATCGATACGGCACCCGAGCCAGCCGCCGCCGAACCGATGGTCCTGGACGCCTCGCGGTGGTTGCGGGCGGACCGGGGCGGTGTGCTGGAGCTGCAGGTGACCCCGGGCGATCGCGTGGAGGCGGGTCAGCCCCTGTGGACGACCTCCAGTCCCCTGGGTGCGGAGCGTGCCAGCGTGGAGGCCGAGGAGGAGGGCTACGTGATCGGGTCGACCACCCTGCCGCTGGTCCAGCCCGGCCAAGCGGTCCTCCACGTGGCACTGCCCGGTGAGCACGTCCTGGCCGAGGACGACCCCTCCGAGGAGGAGGACGAGGACGACCCCGATGTGACCGAAGGCACCTGAAGGAGGGCCGCCATGTCCGGTGCGGCAGACCACCCGAGTGACCATGGCCGGCGACCCACGCCCGTCACCACCCACGGCGACGGCATCGTGGCCATCGACACCCTGACGGCCGGCATGACCGAGGTCACCGCCGGCTACCTCATCGACGCCCCCCGTCCGGCGTTGATCGAGTGCGGGCCGGCGCTGACGATCCAGGCGGTCCTCGATGGGCTGCACACCCTCGGCCTCGCGGCCGACGACCTCGCCTACCTGGTCCTGACCCACATCCACCTCGACCACGCCGGTGGGGCGGGAGATGTCGCCGCCGCCTTCCCGCGGGCACGCGTGGTGGTCTCCGAGCACGGCGCACGGCACCTGGCCGATCCGGCACGGCTCAACGCGTCCTCCGCGCGGGTATATGGCCCCCTGTTCGACCAGGTCTACGGTGCCTGCACCCCGGTGCCGGCGGAGCGGATCGTGTCCATCGCCGACCGCGACGAGCTCGACCTCGGCGAGGGACGTGAGCTCGAACTGCTGCACACACCGGGGCACGCCAAGCATCACCTCGGGGTGTTCGATCCCACCACGGGCGCGGTGTTCGCGGGTGACTCGGTCGGCGTACAGCTGCCCGGCATGGAGCAGCTGCGGCCGGCGACACCGCCGCCGGAGTTCCACCTCGACGCGGCGCTCAACTCCCTCGAGCGCTACCGGGAACGGGACCCGCAGCGCATCTACCTGGCGCACTACGGCCCCGTGGAGCCGGCCGACACCGTGCTCGTCACGGCAGGCGAGCAGCTCCGCCGCTGGGTGGAGGTCGCCGAGAGCGCCAGGGACCACGCCCGCGCACAGGGGCTGGAGGGCTCGCATGAGCTCGAGCACGTCGCCGAGACGCTGCACGCACGCTTCGCACAGCCCCCACCGGGTGAGACCGGGGGGGACGACCCGCGCATCCAGCTGCTGAACGACACCGGCGCGAACGCGGCCGGCCTCCTGCGCTACCTCCACCGCCGTGACACGGGCGAACTGACGCCACTGGGCTGAAGGCCGATCATCCGGATCCCTCGCAGGAAGGCAGTGACGTGGCGCTCGACGCAGACCTGGTGCTGGAGGGAGGCGGTGTCAAGGGCATCGCGCTGGTGGGTGCCCTGGCCGTTCTCGAGGAGCGTGGCTACCGCTTCCACCGTGTGGCGGGGACCTCCGCGGGCGCGATCGTGGGTTCCCTGGTGGCGGCGGGGGTCGACACCCACCGCCTACAGCAGATCATGGCCAAGCTCGACTACCACAGCTTCCAGGACGGTGGATGGCTGACCCGTCTCGGGCTGCCGGGCCAGCTGCTCACGCTGCTGACGACGCGCGGCATCCACCCCGGTGACGAGATCCGCGACTGGCTGCAGGAACTGCTCGCCGAGCACGGCGTGCGCACCTTCGCCGATCTGAGGGGCGACGACCCGAACACCTCCCTGCCCCGCGAGGAGGACTACAGGCTGGTCGTCATGGCATCGGACATCTCGCAGGGACGCCTGCGCCGTCTGCCCTGGGACTACGACCGCTACGGGTTGCGCGCCGACGAGGTCGACGTGGTCGACGCGGTCCGGGCCTCGATGTCGATCCCGTTCTTCTTCCGACCCGTCACCCTCCACGACCGGGTCGAGCACGAGCGGTGCTGGCTCGTGGACGGCGGGATGCTGTCGAACTTCCCCGTCGACGTGTTCGACCGGCGCGACGACCACACCCCGCGGTGGCCGACCTTCGGGATCAAGCTGTCCGCGCGTGCCGATGCCTCCCAGGGGATCCGCCACCGCATCGACGGTGTGTGGTCGATGGCCAAGGCCATGCTCGGCACGCTGACCGGCTTCTACGACCGCATCCACCTCGAGCAGGAGGCGGTTCGCGCCCGCACGATCTTCATCGACACCATGAAGGTGCAGGCCACCGACTTCGATCTGGACCGCACGACCCAGCAGCAGCTCTATGACAACGGTCGTGCCGCGGCCGAGCGGTTCCTGGACGGCACCGAGGACCGTCCCGGCTGGGACTTCGAGGCCTACCTCGAGCGCTACCGCCAGCCAGGGGACGCACCGGAGCCGGGTGGCTGAGCCCCCCGGCGGCCAGCCAGCTCAGCCACCCAGGGTACGCAGACCGTCGAGCCGGTCCGCGACGTCGAGGAACCCGTCGTCGACCGCGGCGATCGACTCCAGCTGCCGGATGGCCTCCTCGGTGTCCCCCACGACCTCAGCGAGATCGGCAGCGAGGTAGCGCACGCGCAGGTCGTGTTCGGCGTCGCCGGAGCGGGGCCGCTCCAGGAAGCGGCGCACCACCGCGCGGCCCGCACCCGTGTCGCCGGCGTCCGCCAGCGCCGCTGCCCACACGATCACCGCCTCCGCCCGCCGGTCCTCGGGGGCCTGGGCATCGGCCACGAGCGGCTCCGCCGCTCCCGCGACCTGCTCGAGACCACGGTCGAGCGCCCGCAGACAGTCGGCGATGACGTGGTTCTGGTCGTTGCGGTCCGTCATCCGCCGGTAGGCCTGCAGTTCCGACAGCGCCTCAGCCCACCGCTGCTGCTGGTAGAGGGCGACGCCGTAGGCCTCACGGAGCAGCGCGAGCCGCGGGGCCTGATGTCGCGCCCACGACAGCACCTCGACGGCGACGTCGGGTCGGTCCTCCTCCAACGCCTGGGAACCGATGCTCAGGCACAGGGCGATGTCGTGGGCCTTCGGCCCCTTGCCCAGCGCCCGCTCGATCTCCTTGATGACCCCGCGCCCGAGCTGGGGCTCCTCATCCTCGGGCAGGGGTGGACGAGGCGGCCCCTCCGCGGCGGGCGCGGGTCGCGTGCGCGGCGGGGCATCCGCGCGACGACGCGCGCGATCGCGCCCGAGGGGTTCGCCGGAGGCACCGGGCACCGCCAGACGATCCTGCGCCGGGCTGCGTCCGGTACCGCCATCCTTCTCACGCGACGATGACCTGCCGCCACGACGTTGTGGGCCCTGGCTGGACCGGCCGGCACCCGCGCTACCGCGGCTGCCACCACGGCGCTGCTGGCCGGCACCATCGGATGTGCCCTCGGCGCTTGTCATGACCGTCTCCTCCTCGCCGTCGTGGTGCTCCACGTTCCCGTTCCCGAGGTCCGCTGCGCACCCCTCGCCTGAAACAGGTCGAGGCCGCCCCCGAAGGGGCGGCCTCGACCGAAGATGGTTCCCGCGGCGACCTACTCTCCCACCGGGTTACCCCGGCAGTACCATCGGCGCTGGAGGGCTTAACTTCCGGGTTCGGAATGTGACCGGGTGTGTCCCCTCCGCTCGGGCCACGGGAGATCGTGTACCTCAAGAGTGGTGTGTGGATGTGCGGTGTGACCCGACATCGTTGTCAGTGTGGTCCCGTGGGACCACCACGAGCGTGGCGATCCTCGGAACTCCATAGCGAGCGCGAGCGCGAGTACGGCAAGTCCTCGGGCTATTAGTACCGGTCAGCTCCACATGTTGCCATGCTTCCACTTCCGGCCTATCGACCCAGTCGTCTGGCTGGGGCCCTTACTCCCTCGAAGGGATGGGTGATCTCATCTCCAGGTGGGCTTCGCGCTTAGATGCCTTCAGCGCTTATCCCGACCGTACGTAGCAAACCGGCCGTGCCCTTGGCAGGACAACCGGCACACAAGAGGTACGTCCACCCCGGTCCTCTCGTACTAGGGGCAGCTCCTGTCAAATCACCGACGCGCGCAGCGGATAGGGACCGAACTGTCTCACGACGTTCTGAACCCAGCTCGCGTACCGCTTTAACGGGCGAACAGCCCGACCCTT
>JAWLFQ010000161.1:0-2740 GCA_041685505.1 Nitriliruptoraceae bacterium | reverse complement strand
TGCCCGTGGCCAGGTCGACCCGCTGCACGAACACCAGCCCGAGACCGTTGAGCAGGAAGACGATGGGCAGCAGGGTCGGGTCCGCCTGGGGTGCCATCGCCCGGACCGTGAGGTGCGCGACGAGGGCGATCACCGCCAACGCGACCCCCGTGATCAGGGTGGCGGGTGCGAGCTCGCTCGACTGGGACCAGCCGAGCAGGATCCCGGCGGCGGAGGTCAGGACCACGGCACCGACCAGCAGCCTGGCCTCGGTGGCTCGTGGACCGTCACCGGTGACCACCGTCGCCGCGGTCATCCGTCGTCGCCCGGCTCGTCACCCTCGGGGTCGTCCTCGACCTCACGCACCGGGATGTTGCGGACGATGTTCCGCGCGTCGCCGAGGTCGGCGGCTGGACGCCCCGTCTCGAGCTGTGGCCGGTACCACAGCGGGACCTGGTCGATGGTCAGCTCCGAGCGCTCGGCCACCCGGTAGAGCTCGATCGGACCGAGCTCGCGGTTGATCCCCTCGAAGATGACGACCTGGGCACCGTCGAGGCCGACGAAGTAGCTCCTCGACAGCAGGAACTGCGATCCACCGAACAGCAGGCCACCGATGACCACGAGCGCCAGCACGATGGCGCTGGCCCGACCGAGAACGGCGCTGACGGAGCGCCCCGTCTCCTCGTCCGGTTCACCACCGAACTGCTGGCCCCGGCTGAGGGAGGCGTACCGGCCCATCTCGCCGGCCCACGGGCGGTCCTCGGACTCGACCCGGCTCGAGATCGTGATCGTCGGGTGCTGGGGTGGCTCCGCAGCGTCGGGGTCCTCGTAGCGCAGCAGCAGGACCGTGATGTTGTCGGGGCCTCCGGCCTCGTTGGCACGGTCGATCAGGGCGGTCACCGCTTCGTCGGGGTCCCCGGTCTCCAGGAGCGTGTCGGCGATGACCTGGTCCTCGACCACGCCGGTCAACCCGTCGGAGCAGAGCAGGAGCTGGTCACCGGCCTGGAGCTCGAGCGACATCGAGTCGACGTCGACGTCCCAGGACACGCCGATCGCGCGGGTGATGACGGACCGCTGGGGATGCCGGGCGGCCTCCTCGCGGGTGATCTGCCCCTCGTCCACCAGGTGCTGGACGAGGGTGTGGTCGTCGGTCAGCTGGCTGAAGTGACCGTCGCGCAGCAGGTAGGCGCGCGAGTCGCCGACGTGGGCGACGTGCAGGCGGCGGCCCTCCACCAGCGCGGCGGTCAGCGTGGTGCCCATACCGCGGTAGTCGGGGTTGGCGGCGGCCAGCTGCGAGACGCGCTCGTTGGCGGCGACCACCGCGTCGCGGAGCGCGGTGACCGCTGCGGCGTGGTCGGGGAAGATGCGCCCATCGAGCTGCTCGACCGGCTCCAGCGCCGTGGCGGACGCGACCTCGCCGGCGAGGTGGCCCCCCATGCCGTCGGCGACGGCGTACACGCTGTCGCGGACCAGGAGCGCGTCCTCGTTGCCCTCGCGGACCTGGCCGACGTCGCTGCGTCCCGTCGCCACGAGGCGCCTCATCGTCGTACCTCGATGCGCGTCTTGCCGACGCGGACCTGGTCGCCGACGGCCAGCGGGGTCGGTCGCGTGACCTTCGCGCCGTTGAGGAAGGTCCCGTTCGTGGAGCCGAGGTCGCGCACCGACCAGCTGCCGTCGTCCGGGAGCACCTCGGCGTGCTCGTCGGAGACGTACACGTCATCGAGGAGGATGTCCGCCGTCGGACCGCGGCCGAGCACGACCCCGTGACCGCTGAGCGGGATCGCGGTCGGCTTGCCGTTCGAGGTGTGGACCACCAGCTCCTTCGGGATCCGGCGTGAGCGACGGCTCGGCTCCGACGGGGTCGCCACCGCGGGTCGGGGTGCGGGGGAGGACGCGGTCCGTCGGGCTGGGGCCAGTTCGGCCGCGAAGACCCGCACCGTACGTGCGACGAAGAGGTAGAGCAGGGCGAGGAAGCCGAACTTCAGCAGGGTCAACAGCTCGATCGGCACGTCAACCCCCCACGAGCTCGAGGAGGACATCGCCGAGCTCGACCTGATCGCCGGGGACGATGGGGTGCTCGGCGGCGCGACGGCCGTTGACCCGGGTGCCGTTGGTGGAGCCGAGGTCGACCACCCACCAGCGTTCCCCGCGCCGGACGAAGGCGGCGTGCTCGCGGGACACGGTGCTGTCGGTGATCGTCAGGTCGCACCGGTCGAGTCGACCGGCGGTCAGCCGGCTTCCGTGGAGGCGCAGCGTGCTCCCGACGCTGCCCTGGGCGCGACGGACCACGAGGTGCGCGCCGGCGGTTGCGGGACCGTCCACGACCTGCGTCTGGTCGAAGCCGCGATGCGCGGGGACGGGCCCGTCAGGGGTGCGAGGTGCGGGTGGGGCCGCCGGTGGGCCGATCGCGGAGGGCGCCGGCCTCGCCTCCGGTGGCGGGTCGACCGCCTCGACGCGGCCCGTCAGACGGAAGCGGCCGAGCTTCACGTCGTCGTCGACGACGATGCGCGCCTTCGCCGGGCCGCGCAGGAGCCAGCCACGCTCGGCGGCGGTGCGTACGGCTACCTCGGCGAGCTCGCGGGGCAGCGAGGCCCCGAAGCCCTCGAGCCGTTCGTGGTCCTTCGGCCCGACGGTGATCCGGTAGACGTTCGGGACGACGACGCCGTCCGAGGTGACGTGCTGGTTGTCCTCGGCGTAGCGCTGCACCGCCTTGGCCAGCTCGATCGGTTGGATGCCGGAGCGGAACGCGCGCGAGAAGAAG
>JAWLFQ010000078.1:0-11355 GCA_041685505.1 Nitriliruptoraceae bacterium | reverse complement strand
CGCCTGCGTGCTGTCGCCGCGGGACCCTGTCGCTGCGTGCGAGGCTAGGCGCTCACGGGCACGCGTCACGGGGACGAGCCGTGGCCGACGAGCCGTGGCCGTGGCCGACGGACGCGGCCCTGGCCGTGCCGACCCACCGGGCACGGCCCACCCACCGATGCCGGTTCACTACCGTGGGGGTTCTCACCCGACGGCGGAGGTCCGATGTCCCGCGTGCTGTTGACCGGAGCGACCGGGTTCGTCGGTGGGCGGACCGCCGAGCGCCTGCGCGCCGCGGGTCACGAGGTCCTGTGCCCCGTGCGTCGCGCCTCGGACGCCCTCGCGGTGCTCGAGGTCGTCCAACTCGATGGTGGGCTGGACGCGGTCACCCCCGAGACGATGGCGGGCGCCGACGCGGCGATCCACGCCGCGGCGAGCGTCGGTCCCGATCTGGACACCGGTGTCGCGGTCAACGTCGAGGGCACGAGGCGGGTCCTGGAGGCCTGCGAGCGGGCCGGGGTACCCGCCCTGGTCCACGTGTCCACGGCCTCGGTGTACGACCGGCCGGGGAGCGGGGACGCGCCGGTGACGGAGGAGACGCCGCTGGT
Source organism: Nitriliruptoraceae bacterium (assembly GCA_041685505.1). Lineage (GTDB taxonomy): Bacteria > Actinomycetota > Nitriliruptoria > Nitriliruptorales > Nitriliruptoraceae > T1Sed10-7. Next base: position 10,768 of record JAWLFQ010000078.1, on the reverse strand, counting down.
CGACTTCGCCGACGAGGCAGCGGGGGTGTACGCCCGCACGAAGGCGGAAGCGGAGCGGGTCCTCGACCAGGCCGCGACCACCAGGGTGGCGATCCTGCGGCCGCCGGCGGTGCTCGGTGCGGGGCCGACCTCGACGTGGGGCCGGCGCATCCCCGATCGTGTCCGTACCGGGGAGCCGGTGCCGCTGCAGCGCGGGAGCACCCTGGCGTTCGTCCACGTCGAGGACCTGGTCGATGCGATCCTGGCAGCGGCCGGATTCGATCCCGAGGATGCTGGTCCCCGCGGACCACGTCCCGAGGGCGCGGATCCGGTCGATGATGTGACGCCGGCGGTGGCCAACGTGGTGGGCGGCCACGTCACCGCGGGTGCGTACCTCGATGCGGTCGTCGACCTGCTGCCCACCCGCCCCCCGTCCCGGCCGGGGCGTGACGAGACGGGCTGGACGGGGCGTTTCAGCACCGACCGACTCCCACGGCTGTTCGGGGTCGCGCCCTACCGCAGTTTCGCCACCGGCATGGCGGAGATCGCGAACGGACTGACCGCAGCAGTGGGCGACGAACAGGAGCGCGGATCGTGACCGGACAGTTGCCCGACTTCCAACCCGGCTCGCGGCGTACCGTGCCGCTGCGGCTCAACGCGGAGCAGTGCGCACGGTTGCGCGCCCTGGTCGAGGACCCGGACACCTGGGTGCTGCGGCACGCCTGGGACGGCTACCTGCTCGACGGCGAGCCGGGCCGGGTGGTCGATCCCGCGGACCTGACCCGCGACCACCTCGTCGCCGCCATCGAGTGGCTGCGCCAGCAACGACACCCCATCTACCGCGCGCTGGAGGGTGGTGACCGCGCACCGCAGGGGTGGCTGGAGCGGCTCCCGCTGTACGAGCGGCTATCGGAGCTCCTCCGACCCCATCAGGCCGGCTGACCCGCGCCGTCGCCGGGGTGTGCAGCCACCGGCTGTCCCGTCCCCGGGTGCCCCGCCATTGGATGCCCCTGCCCCGTGGCAGCCTCCACCCGCACGAGCTGCCCCCCACGGGGCTGGTAGGCGCAGTGGGGCTCCTCCGCGAGGTGGTCACCTGCCATGGCGAAAGCCCGTGACCGCGATCCACCGCACAAGGTGCGGTACTCACAGCTGCCGCAGCGACCCGTCAGCAGCTCCGGATCGCGCAGCTGGGTGAACACGGGGGACTCGCGGTACAGCTCGGTGAGCGGGCGTTCCTTGACCGACCCGCCGGGCAGGGGCAGGAAGCCGCTGGGATAGACCGTGCCGACGTGGTCGATGAAGACGAACCCGCGACCGGCGTTGATGTCCAGCGGCGGCCGGGGCCGACGCACCGGCAGCTCACGTGCGGCGACGATGCGTTCGAGGTCGGCACGCAGTCGCCGGTAGGTCGGGCCGAGCCCGAAGGCTTCGGCAGCATCGACCGCACCGGCCTTCTGGCGCTGCAGCATGACCCGGCGGAAGTGGGGGGCCTCGGTGGTCTTGACGGCGTGGTAGCGGGAGACGTCCACCAACCAGTGCAGCACGTCCTCGACCACCGTGGCGTCCACCGGCGTGAGCGCGTCACCACGGCCGGTGGGCACCAGGAAGAACACGCTCCACAGGAAGGCGTCGAGATCGAGGACCCGCTCGAAGACCTCGGGCAGTTCGAGGAGGTTGTCCGCGGTGACCGTGGTGTTGATCTGCAGGCGCATCCCGAGGTCCACGATGGTGCGGCAGATGGGTGCCGTCGCGTCGTAGACCCCCTCCACACCGCGGAACCCGTCGTGGGTGGCGGCGCTGGCACCGTCGAGGGAGATCGACACCGCGCGCACCCCGGCCCGGGCGACGCTGGCGAAGCGTTCCGGTGTCGCCTTGGGCGTCACCGAGGGCGCCAGGGACATGCTCAGCCCGCGCGCCTTGCCGTAGGCGATGAGCTCCTCGAGGTCGTCGCGTTCGAAGGCGTCACCGCCGGAGAGCACCACCATCGGGCTGGGTGCACCGAAGGCTGCCATCTGGTCGAGCAGATCCAGGCCCTGTGCGGTCGTCAGCTGCTGGGGGTGGAAAGCGTCCTGGGAGTCCGCACGGCAGTGGTGACAGACCAGGGCGCAGGCCCTGGTGACCTCCCAGATCACCAGGAAGGGCCGGTCGCTGGGGTCGTGGCGCATCGTGCGCACGACCTTGCGCGGCGTGGCCTCGCCGGGTGCGGTCGCGCGGGGTGTGGTGTCGCGGTGTGCGGTGCTCACGCGGGCAGCTCCTGGTGGGTGGGGGCGAGTCGTTCGACGGCGGCGGTCGCGGATCTGAGGCAGGCACCGAGCCCGGGGCCCACGTAGGGGGCACCGGCCAGGACCACGCCGGGTAGGTCACGGGCCAACGCCGAGGTCGCGGCGGACATCCGATCGGTATGCCCCACCTCGAGCTGTGGCATCGTCCGGGGCCAGCGGCGCACGGTGACCTCCAAGGGCGCCGCGGTGATACCGGTGGCCGCGGCCAGCTCGTCGTGGACCTGCGCGACGAGCGAGGCATCGTCGAGCTCCTCCACGCGATCGTCGTCGATGCGCCCGGCCGAGGCACGCACGTGGAACCGTGCCGGTGCCGCCGGGACGTCCGCGTCCTGCTCGTGCAGATGGGGCCACTTCGTGGACAGGAACGTGGCCGCCTTCAGCAGCTGCCCCCGGCTCGAGGGCACGAGCATCCCGGTGCCGGCCAGGGCAGGTGCGCTCGCCGCCACGTCGGCGGGGTAGCTCAGCAGGGTGACCGCCACCGTGGCCGCCCGCAGCGCACCGATGGCCGCGCCGGCCTCCGGACTCGCACCGCGCAGCAGGGGTCCGGCCACGCGTGCCGGCACGGTGAGCACCACACCGTCCGCCGTCCAGCTGCGGCCATCCGCGGTGGCGACCGTCGGCCCCCGCTCCCCCCGCTCGATGGCCACCACCTCGGCGTCGAGCTGCAGGGCGCCGGCTGGCAGGCCGGCCGCCAGCGCCACCGGCAGCGACTGCATCCCGCCGCGCAGGGTGACGAAGGTGGGGCCGGGCGCGGGCGGACGACGGCGGCGCAGCAGCAGGGAACGGTGACGGCGGGCCAGGGCCGCGAGCTGCGGGGTCGCCGCGGTCACGCTGAGCTTGCGGACATCACCGGAGTGCAGCCCGCCGAGCAGTGGATCGACGAGCCGGTCGGTGACCTGCCGACCGAAACGCTGGTCGAGCAGGGCGCCGACGGAGAGCTGGTCGTCGATCGCGCCGCTGGTACGCAGCGGCTCCAGTCCCGCCCGCAGCGCGCCCGTCGGGGACAGGACCCGGGCGCGTAGCACGGGCCACAGCCGGGTCGGTCCGGCGGGGCCGAAGCCGGCGGGCAGGGGCCGTAGCCCGCGATCCGTGCGGATCCAGGTGGTCCCGGCACCGGCAGGAACGATGTCCGCCCCCCGACCCACCTCGCGCGCCAACTCCACCGGCGCCGGCATCGCCGCGTACATCGCCTCCGCGCCGACGTCGAGGTGGCGGCCCGCGTGGGGGGCGGTGTGCAACTGCCCACCCACACGGGGCCCGGCTTCCAGGACCGTGACGTCAGCCCCGGCGGCGAGGAGCCGGTGGGCAGCGGTGAGACCGGTGATACCGGCCCCGATCACGACGATGTGCGGCACGAGGTGACCTGTCCGTCGTCCGCGTTGGGGCGGCAGCGCGACGACGCAGGGCAGCGAACCGTCGCGGTGCGGCCGGTGACTAGGGTCCCTGGTCACCCGGGAAGCGACGAAGGGACCGAGCGCACCGGGACCTTCCACGCCCGAGGGACACCCCTAGCCGCCGAGCGCGGTCGCCGCCCGCTGCAGCGCCGCGATCCAGCGCTCGGGCGCGGCCGCCTTGCCCTGCATGTGCGTCGCGACCTCCGCGTGGGGCAGGATCAGGAACCGCCCGTCCTGGAGGCCGGCGATCACCTCGTCAGCGACGCGCTCGGGCGTGAGCACCGGGCCCGCGGCCCGCACGGCCCGCCCGGGCAGCCCCTCATCGGCAGCGCGCAGCAGGTCCGTCTCCACGCCCTGCGGGCACAGCGCAGCGACCTGGATGCCGCGCGCGCCGTAGGTGATCGCCAGCCACTCCGCGAAGGCCACGGCGCCGTGCTTGGTGACGGCGTAGGGCGCATCCCCGAGCATGGTGAGCAGCCCGGCGGCGGAGGCGGTGTGCACGAAGGCCCCGCTGCCCCGCTCCAGCATGCCGGGCAGCGCGGCCCGGGCGGCATGGACGTGCGCCAACACGTTGACCTCGTAGGCACGCTGCCACTGCTCCAGGTCGGCGTCGATCCCGGCGCCCGTGCCGATGCCGGCGTTGGAGACCACGAGGTCGATACCGCCGAACGCGTCCTCCGCGGCAGCGATCATCGCCTCGACGGCGGCGGGGTCGGCGACGTCGACGGCGCGACTGCGCGCCGTGGTGCCCCGCTCCCCCAGCTCGGCGGCCAGCGCCTCGGCCCGATCCCCGTCCAGGTCGGCGACCAGGATCCCGCGCGCGCCACAGGCCGCCAGCGCACGGCAGATGGCCGCACCGATGCCTGCGCCGGCTCCGGTCACCACCGCACTCGCACCCGCGATCTCCACCGGCTCCCTCCCCGCCTACGTTGCCGTGGTCCGGGACCTCTCCCGGGCTCCGCCCCGGCCGCCGGAGGGTAGCCAGCGCCAGCCCACCGACGCCGACGACGATCCTGGTCACACCAGCGGGAACAGCACCGCCATGAGCCACGCCAGGAGCACCGAGCTCGCGCCGGCAGCCGCCCAGGGCCGCTGCAGGGGCAGGAAGGCCACGGCGACGATGGTCAGCAGCACCGGGATCAGCGGGAGCAGCAGCACCAGGAACCCCAGGGGCTCGACCACGCTGGCAGCACCACCGAGACCGATGGTCGTCACCGCCAGCAGCAACGCCCACCACCCCCCGGCGCGCACCCCCCGGGGCCCCTGGATGGTGGCGGCCAGCGCCAGGCTCCAGGGCAGCAGCGCCGGCACGAAGACGGCGGCGCGCAGCAGCCTGGGGCCCGTCGGCAGGGCCGGGAGCCACACCCGGCTGCCCATCGCGGCGACGGCCACCAACAGCACCGCCACGAGCACGACCGCCCAGCCGGCATCACGCCACCGCGGCGCCCGGGGCCGGGGTCCGAACCACAGCCACACGACGCCGGCGAGCAGGAACCAGCCGGCCAGGCTCGGACCCACCAACATCCCCCCGACCCCGCCCAGGTCCACGGCGGCGTCGGCGACGGCCAGGATGGCCGTCGCCGCGAACGCGCCGAGCGCCGCGCCCCCGACGCCACGTCCCGTGGGGGTCGCCGGTGCACCACCATCGGCCAGCAGCGGCGCGAAGGTCCGCCACAGGGCGAGCACGGCCACCAGGTGCAGGGCCCACCAACCGATCAGGGGTGGACCCTCGGGCAGGGGCTCGAGGTCGTGGTCGAGCGAGGTCGCGAGGAAACGTGCCGCCGCGCGGTGCATCTCGGCGCTGAAGAGGATGGACACGTGCTCCACACCCGCGATGATCTCCAGCTCCCGACGGGGGCCGTCCTCGGCGGCGGCGACGGGACCGCCCGCACGCTGGAGCAGGTCCTCGGCCTGCGCCACGAAGCGGGGTTCCAGCGCCCCGGCCAGCAGCAGCAGATCACCCGGCGCCTGCGGGCTGACCTCGGCGTCGGTCGGTGAGACCGCGACCACGGCAGCGATGCGCTCCGGCGCCGCGATCCCCGCCCGCAGCACCGCCCCGGAACCCATGGAGTGGCCCAGCACCCCCACCCGGTCGGTGTCGACGGCATCGACCGTGCGCAGGGCGTCGACGGCGCTGCGCACATCGTCGCGCAACCCGTCACCGTCGTCGTCGCGCACCAGCGGCGTGGGGTTCGCGCCGTGTCCCGACAGATCCGGCACCGCTACCACGAACCCTGCCTCGGCCAGGGCCAGCGCCGTGGTACGCATCAGCTGCCGCGAGCCTGCGAAGCCGTGGGCGACCACGACACCCGGCGCCGTCTCCGCCCCCGCGGGGATCAGCAGGTCCATGGGCACGCCGGCGTGCACCGTCGCGCGCACCTCCACCTCGGCGGTGGCGTCGAGCACACGCCACCACGCCACGGCGATGGCGGCGATGGCGAGCAGTGCCAGCAGACGGCGTGCCGTCCCCAACCGCGGCGGCCGTTCCAGGTCGAGGGGAGCGAGGGTGCTCATGACGTGGCCGACGGGGCCGGGGTCAGTGCCGCGAGCAGCTCCTCGGGCAGCGCACGCGGATGGCCGTCGGCGTCGAGCACCGCGGTGCGGACCCTGGCCTGCACGAGCGGGTGGTCGGCGCGTCGGATCGACTGGCTGAACCACACCGAGGCCCGGCGGCGCTCGACCACCTCGCAGGTGACGGTGAGCCGGTCACCGGCCAGCGCGGCGCCGAGGTAGTCGACCTCGAGGGAGACGACCACCAGCTGCGCCCCGGTCCGGGACGCGAGCTCGGTGAGTTCGACGCCGCGGTCCGCGAGCAGGGCCACCCGCGCCACCTCGAGGTAGGTGAGGTAGACGGTGTGGTTGACGTGGCCGTAGGCGTCGAGCTCGTTGAAGCGGACGTCCACCGTCACCGCCATCGTGGCTCCTGACCCGGTGGCAGCGGCCCACCGGGTCGCTGAGGCTACGCGGCACGGCGCCGCCGGTGCACGCGCCTATCCTCGCCATCCCGACGTCACCGTCCCGTGCAGACAGGTCGACCGCGTGCGGAACCAGGCCCAGCTGATCACCTACGCCGACCGGCTCGCCGGCGACCTCCCGGGGCTCGCCGCGCTGCTCAACGGCCCCCTCGACGGGGCCTTCGGTGGTGTGCACGTGCTGCCGTTCTTCGACCCGATCGACGGTTCCGACGCGGGCTTCGACCCCGTGGACCACCGGGAGGTCGACCGGCGGGTCGGGACCTGGGACGACGTGCAGCGTGTGGCCGACACCCATCCGGTGATGGCGGATCTGATCGTCAACCACGTCTCCGCGCGTTCGCCGCAGTTCCAGGATTTCCTGGCCAGGGGCGCGGCCTCGGCGCATGCGGAGCTGTTCCTCACCCTCGACAAGGTCTTCCCCGACGGTGCCGACGAGCGGCTGCTGACCGCGCTCTACCGGCCGCGTCCGGGCCTGCCGCTGACGCCCTTCCAGCTGGCGGATCGCACCAAACGGATCGTGTGGACCACCTTCACGCCCGAGCAGATCGACATCGACGTGCGCTCGCCTGCCGGTGTCGCCTACATCGACTCGATCCTGGACCGCTTCGCCGACAACGGCATCGAGGTGATCCGGCTCGACGCGGTCGGCTACGCCATCAAGACCCCCGGCACCTCGTCGTTCATGACCGAGGAGACCTTCACCTTCATCGATGAGCTCACCGCCCGGGCGCACGACCGCGGCATCACCATCCTGGTGGAGATCCACAGCTACTGGCGCACGCAGGTGGAGATCGCCGAGCGGGTCGATTACGTGTACGACTTCGCGCTGCCGCCGCTGGTGCTGCACGGGCTGTACCAGGGCACCGCCGCACGTCTGCGCCGCTGGTGCGAGCTCCGCCCCCACAACGCCGTCACCGTGCTCGACACCCACGACGGCATCGGGGTGATCGACGTCGGTCCCGACACCTCCGACGTCACCAACCGGCCGGGGCTGCTCGACGCGGACGAGCTCGACACCCTGGTCGAGGGCATCCACGAGCACAGCCACGGCAGCTCGCGGTTGGCCACGGGCGCCTCCGCCTCCAACGTCGACCTCTACCAGGTCAACTGCACCATCTACGACGCCCTCAGCGGCGATGACGACGCCTACCTCACCGCACGCGCGATCCAGGTGTTCCTGCCCGGGATCCCGCAGGTCTACTACGTCGGGCTCCTCGCCGGCCGCAACGACGTCGACCTGCTGCACGCCACGGGGGTGGGTCGTGACATCAACCGCCACTACTACACCGACGACGAGGTCGCCGCCGATCTCGCACGCCCGGTGGTCCAGCACCTGCTCGCGCTGTTGCGCCTGCGCAACACCCACCCGGCGTTCCAGGGGACCTGGCATCTCGAGCCGGCGGAGGAGGGCACCGTCGACCACGTGCTGACGATGTGGTGGGAGGACGCAGAGGACCGCGCGCAGCTGCGTGCCGACCTGGCCGCGGGCACCGGGCAGCTGACCCTCACCGGTCCTGCAGGCACGCGCACCGTGGCGCTGAGCGAGCTCGCGAACGCAGGCCTGCCCGAGGGTTAGCCCCGCCGCTCCGGCCGTTGCGGACCGATGCGTGCACCCGGTAGGCGCGTGCCCAGAGGCGCGAGATCGGGGTCCCCCGCGCGCTGACGGGCCTCGGCCCGCTCCTGTGCCAGGCTCGGCCGCCCCTGCCGACGGCGGAGGGCATCACGGACGCCGTGCTGGACCACCAACACCGCCAGCTGCAGGGCGATCGCCGCGAGCAGCACGACGATCCCGAGCACCCATCCTTGCGGCATCAGCGTCCCGACGGTCGTAGGACGTGACAGGCTACGGCACCGGCGGCCGCGACGTTGAGGGAGTCCACCGCTGCGGCGATGGGGATGCGCACGGCGACATCAGCGCCCGCCAGGGCCGCCGTGGTCAAGCCCGGGCCCTCCGCACCGAGCAGCAACGCCAGGGGCCGGTCACGCAGGTCGGCTGCCTCGTCGATCGCCACCGCTGCCGGGTCCGGTGTCAGGGCCACGACCGTGGCGCCCGCGGCACGCACCTCGGCGAGCGCGTCGTGGATGCTCCCGGTCCGGGCGAAGGGCAGGTGCAGCACGTGCCCCATCGAGACGCGCACGCTGCGCCGGTAGAGGGGATCCGCGCATCCCGGCCCGAGCAGCACGGCGTCGGTGGCGAAGGCGCGGGCGGTGCGGAACAGGGTGCCGAGGTTCTCGTGGTCGTTCAGGCCCTCGAGCACGAGGATGCGACGGGCCCCTGCCAGGATCCGAGCGGGTGTCGGTGGCGACAGGCGCCCACCGCAGGCGAGGATCCCCTGGTGCAGCCGGAAGCGCACGAGCTCCTCGAGCACCTCCTGCGACACGACGTAGGCCGGCACCGGGTCCGCCGCGGCCGACGGACCCTCCGGGTCGTGGCGGGCGTCCCACAGCGTGTCCAGCAGCTCGAGCCGGCGCTCGGCCACGAGCACCGAGCGCACCGGGTAGGGCGAGGCCACCAGGGCACGCACCGGGTTGGGTCCCTCGGCGATGAGCACGCCCTGCTCGTGCTCGAAGCGTTTGCGGAGCGCAGCGTCGGTCAGCGCCGCGTACACACCCAACCGCGGGTCCGTGGCGTCGGCGATCCGAACGATCTCGTACCCCGCACCACCGCGCGCGGTGGGCGTGCCCCCGCTCACACGCCCTCGTCGGTGGTGCCGCGGTCCTCGGGCGCCGGACCGTCCCCGGCGAGCCCGACATCGGTGCCGTGCCGGCGACGACGCTCGTCGGCCTCGGCTTGGGCCATGGCCGCCGCCTGCTCGGGCGTCGGTGCCGTCCCGCCGAGGTGCGCCGGCAGCCACCACGCGTCCTCGGCCCCCGCCGGGCGCTGCGGGTAGCGCCGCTGTGCGCGATCGACCAGCGCTCCGATCGCCGCCATCAGCCGTCCGTGGACCGCCATCGGGTCCTCGTCGGGCTCGTAGTGGACGGGCGGTCCGAAGTCGATGCTGATCGCGGTGCCGCGCGTGGGGGTGAAACCGCGTCCCTTGGTGAAGAGCCGCTGGCTGCCCCAGATCGCGCCCGGGATCAGGGGGACCCGGTTCTCGATCGCCATACGTGCCGCGCCCGGTCGACCCGCCAGGGGCACGAAGGACCGCGAGATCGTGCCCTCGGGGAACATGCCGACGACGTCACCCGCACCGAGGGCGGCAGCGACCTCCTGCATCGTGGCATCGGTGTCGCCACCGCGCTCCACCCGGATGTGGCGCATCCGACGCATCAACGGCCCGGTCACGGGGTGGTCGAAGACCTCGGCCTTGGCGACGAAGCGCACGCGCCGACCCTGCTCACGCGCGCCGTAGCCGGCGAAGATGAAGTCGAGGTAGCTGACGTGGTTGGTGGCCAGCACCCCCGGGCCGAGCCGTGGGACGTGCTCGGCCCCGGTGATCCGGATGTTCCAGCGGAACATCGAGAACATCGAGATGCTGGCGCCGGTCGCGGTGGCGTAGACCGGGTTGACTGCCACGTGCACGCTCCCCTCTCGCTCGGCGCTGGACCATAGCCGGCGGGCGGGAGCGTGCCGGGGATGGAGCTACCGTGTAGGTCGCGCACCCGCGGATCCGCGACGCACGAACGTGGCGGTCAGGACCCTGCACCACCCGAACACACAGGAGATGGCGTGCCTTGGACCGCTGATGATCTGCCGGCCCTCCACGGCCGCACGGTGCTGGTGACCGGCGCGAGTTCGGGGCTGGGTGAGGCCTCGGCCGTCGCGCTGGCGACACGGGGAGCCCACGTGGTCCTCGCCAACCGTTCCGCCGAGCGCACGGTGGCGGTGATGGACCGCATCCACCACCGTGTCCCGGCCGCCTCGATGGAGCACCTGCCCGTCGACCTCGCCGACCTCTCCAGCGTCGAGGCCGCGGCGAGCGCGCTCGCCCAGCGGCACGGCCACCTCGACACGGTCATCGCCAACGCCGGGATCATGGCACCGCCGCTGTCACGCACCGTCGACGGCTTCGAACTGCAGATGGGCGTCAACCACCTCGGGCACTTCGCACTGGTCGGCCGGCTGCTCCCCCTGCTCCTGGCCGCCAGTGAGCCCCGGGTGGTGGTGCTGTCCTCCAACGCCCACCGGGCTGCGCGC
>JAWLFQ010000077.1:0-11387 GCA_041685505.1 Nitriliruptoraceae bacterium | reverse complement strand
AGGAGACGGGCATCGAGGTGGAGGTGCGCTACGGCGACACCGCCGAGCTGGCCGCCACGATCATCGAGGAGGGCGCGCAGAGCCCGGCCGATCTCTACTTCGCCCAGGACGCAGGTGCGCTCGGTGCGCTGCAGGACGAAGGGCTGCTCACCGAGCTCCCGCAGGACATCCTCGACACCGTCGAGCCGACCTTCCGTTCCCGTGAAGGACAGTGGACCGGAACCACCGGTCGCGTGCGGGTGCTGGCCTACAACACCGAGCTCGTCGAGCAGGATGAGCTGCCCGACTCCGTGCTGGACCTCACCGAGCCGCAGTGGGAGGGGCGCGTGGGATGGGCACCGACCAACGGTTCCTTCCAGGCCTTCGTGACCGCCCTACGGGTCACCGAGGGCGAGGACGTGGCGCGTGAGTGGCTCGAGGGCATGCTCGCCAACGGTGCGGTCGAGTTCCCCAACAACACCGGCATCGTGGAGGGCATCTCGCGCGGCGAGGTCGAGGTCGGGATCACCAACCACTACTACCTGTTCCGTTTCCTGGCCGAGGATCCCGACTTCCCCGTCGACAACCACTACCTGCCCGGCGACATCGGTGGACTGGTCAACATCGCCGGGGTCGGTGTGCTCGACTCCAGTGACCAGCAGGACGCCACCTTCGAGCTGGTGCGCTACCTGCTCAGCGAGGACGTCCAGGTCTACTTCGGGCAGAACGCCGACACCGTGGAGTTCCCCGTGGTGCCGGGCATCGACGCGCCGGACCTGCCGAGCCTCGAGGAGATCGACCCGCCGGACGTGGACCTGTCGAACCTCGATGACCTGCAAGGCACCCTGGAGCTGCTCCAGGAGGTCGGCGCCCTGTCCTGAGCCCGCGATCCCCGCTCGGCACCGGTAGCGACAGGCTGGAGCCGGTGCCGAGCCGGGCCACGGGTGCGCCGCACCCGTTAGCGTCGGGGGCCTATGGCGATCGACGAACCCACCACCGACCAGGGGTCCACCCGTCCGCCGCCCCGACCGGTGGAGCGGCCCCGTCGTGGCCTGCGACGGATCGCGGGTGTCCACCCCGCCATCTGGGTGCCCTCGCTGGTGGTGGCTGGCGCGATGCTGTTGCCGGCCCTCTACCTCGTGATCGCCACCGCGGAGCTCCCAGCGGCGCGGATCGTGGCGATCGCCACCGACCAGCAGACCCTGCGCCTGGCCGGGCGCACCGTGCTGCTCGGGAGTTCCGTCACGCTGGCGAGCCTGCTGCTGGGTGTCCCGCTGGCGTGGTTGACGGTGCGCAGCGACCTGCCCGGTCGCCGCATCTTCGCCGTCGCCACCGGGCTGCCCCTGGTGATCCCCACCTACGTGGGCGCCTTCGCACTGGTGGGCACCTTCGCCCGCGGGGGACTGCTGGAGGAGTGGTTCGGCGTCGTGGCGCCGAGCCCCTACGGCTTCTGGGGTGCACTGGTCGCGCTCACCCTCTTCAGCTTCCCCTACGTGCTGATCACCGTGCAGTCGGGTCTGCGGGGGATCGATCCCTCGCTGGAGGAGGCCAGCAGACTGCTCGGGAACGGGCCCGTACGGACCTTCCTGAAGGTGACGCTGCCCCAGCTGCGTGCCAGTGCCGCGGCCGGCGCGCTGCTGGTCATGCTCTACGTCTTCAGCGACTTCGGTGCCGTCTCCATCCTGCGGTACTCGACCTTCACCCGCGGGCTGTACCTGCAGTACCGGTCGGCCTTCGACCGCTCGCCCGCCGCCCTCCTCGGCCTGCTGCTGGTGGGCATGACCATCGCGGTGATCGCGTTCGAGGCCCGCGTCGCGCGGGACCGTGGGGGACAGTTCGGCGCCCGGGGGCCGACGCGCCCCGCGCCGGCCGTGCCCCTGAAGGCCTGGCGGTGGCCCGCGGTGGGCCTGTGCACGCTGGTGGTGGTGCTCGGGCTGGTCACCCCCATCACCGTGATCGTCTCCTGGCTGCTCAGGGGGGTCGCGTCCGGTGAGCAGCTCACCGTGGCACTGGGACCTGCGTGGCGCAGCATCCTGTCCGCTGGCCTCGGCGCCCTGGCTGCCGTGGCTGCGGCACTGCCCGTGGCGATCTGGTCGGCGCGGTCCTCCTCGCGCACGGCGCGTCTGGTGGAGCGGGCCTCCTTCACCGGCTACGCCCTGCCCGGCATCGTGGTCGCGTTGGCGCTGGTGTTCCTGGGGATCCGCGTGGCCACACCGCTCTACCAGACCCTGGCGATGCTGGTCTTCGCCTACGTGGTGCTGTTCCTGCCCCAGGCCGTGGGCACGATCCGTACCTCGCTGTTGCAGGTCAACCCCAACGTCGAGGCCGCCGCCCGGGTGCTCGGTAGCAGCCGTGTGTCCACGCTGCGGCGCGTGACGCTGCCGCTGTCACGTCGCGGCGCGCTGGCGGGTGGCGCACTGGTGTTCCTGACCGCGCTGAAGGAGCTGCCCGCCACCTTGCTGCTGGCACCCACCGGCTTCGACACCCTGTCCACCCGTGTGTGGTCGGCGACCGAGGAGGCCTTCTACACCCGTGCCTCGGTGCCGGCCCTGCTGCTGATCCTGCTCGGGTCGGTGCCCCTGGCGGTGTCGATGATCCGGGAACGTCGGGAGCGCTGAGGTCGGCACGTCGCCGCTCGTGGCGCTCCCCGGGGTCGGCGCAGCGGCCCCCGTCAGGCCGGCAGCATCGCGATCCCGTCACCGGCCTGCGCAGCGCTCGCCGGGCGGTCGAAGGCCACGACGGGGCCCGTCACCTCGAGACGTACACGGTCGCCCCTGGCCAGATCGAGACCGGGCCCACGGCGTGACCGCAGCTCGTGACCGCCGGAAACCTCGACGGTGACCAGCTGGTCGTGGCCGAAGTAGGACAGGGCCGTGACCACACCCGCACCGTCGCCTGCACGCCGCAGTGCCAGGGACTCCGGACGCACCACGACGGTGACCTCCTCCGCCCGCAGCGCACGGTCCGTCGGCAGCCGCCCGATCGGGGTGTCGACCAGGTAGTGGCCGGCACGCGTGCCCGGCAGGACGTCGGCCTCGCCGACGAACTCCGCGACGAAGCGGGTGGCGGGCTGGGTGTAGAGGGTCTGCGGATCGGCGACCTGGTGCACCCGCCCCTGGTCCATGACCGCGACCAGGTCGGCCAGCGACAGCGCCTCCTCCTGATCGTGGGTGACGAAGACCGCCGTCTGGTCCGCGGCGCGGAGGATGGCGCGCACCTCCTCACGGACCGCGGCACGCAGGGAGGCATCGAGGTTGGAGAAGGGCTCGTCGAGCAGGATCAGGTCCGGCTCGGGTGCCAGGGCCCGGGCCAGTGCGACACGCTGCTGCTGTCCACCCGACAGCTCGGTGGGCAACCGCGCCTCGAGATGGGCCATGCCGACCAGCTCCAGCGCCGAGCGCACCCGTGCAGCCCGGTGCGTACGGGGCAGGTGCCGCAGCCCGTACGCGACGTTGCGTGCCACGCTCAGGTGCGGGAACAGGGCGTAGTCCTGGAACACCATGCCGATGTGGCGGCGTTCGGGTGGCACCGCCACGCCCGCAGCGGTGACGAGGTGACCGTCGATCTCGATGCGGCCGTCGTCGGGCTCGAGGAGTCCGGCGACCATCCGCAGGACCGTGGTCTTGCCGCAGCCTGACGGGCCGAGCAGCGCGGTCAGGCTGCCGCGCGGCACGGTGAGATCGACGTGGTCCACCGCCAGGGTGTCACCGAAGGCGCGGGTCAACGCGGTGCAGCGCAGGGCTGGGACCGGGTGCTCGTGACCGGACACCTCGCCTCCAGATCAGCGCGGATGGGGACGCTCGTCCCCAGGGAACCAGGTCCGACGCAGGTGCGATGACACCGTGAGGTTAGGTTACCCTTCGCACCGTCAGCAGCTCCCGATCCCGGAGCCGAGCGTGTCCACACCGGCACACCCCAGCACGGCAGAGCGACCCACAGCGCCGCGTGACGCGGCGTACCCGCCACGGGGCCAGCACCGCCACGCTGACCATGCTGACCACCACGGCCAGCCCGTCGCACACGCGGTCGACAGCCTGGTCACCGAGGTCCTGGAGATCCTGCTCGAACAGCACGAGCTCGGTGCACCCGTGCCAGCAGCGACCATCGCCAGCCGGCTGCCGGTGGACGCGGGTCTCGTGGATGCCGCGATCAGCCGGCTGCTCGAGGAGGGCACCGCCACCGTGGTCGGTGACGCCAGCGAGGAGCGGGTCGCGCTCAGCGCCGCCGGGCTGCCCGCGGCGTTCACGGCCGTGCGCCGCCACCGGCTCACCGAGCGGCTGCTGTCCGACGTCATCGGCCTCGAGTGGTGGAAGGTGCACCACGAGGCGGAGCGCTGGCACGGTGTGGTCTCCGGCGACGTCGAAGCCAAGCTCATCGAGCTGCTCGGCGACCCCGGCACCTGCCCCCATGGCAACCCCATCCCCGGTTCCGGGAACGCGCCCGAGGATGCCGACGCCGTCCTGCTGGCGGACGCGCCGGTGGGCCCGGTGCAGGTGCTGCGCATCACCGAGACCCTGGAGGGTGACGACGAGGCGCTGCAGCTGCTGCAGAGCTGCGGGTTCCTGCCGGGCAAGCATGCCGAGATCCAGCGCCACGAACGGGGATGGATCCAGGTCGCAGGCGCGTACCACGACGCGGCGATCCCCCCGCACGTCGCGGCGCACACCTACGTCGCACCGCGCTGATCGACCGGAGCGGGCGCCGGTACCGTGCGCCCCATGAGCGCACTCGAGAACCCACAGCCCGATCGCCGGAGCGTCGTCGTGCTCGGCGATCGCGTCCTGGTCGCCCCGCCGGACGACAGCGAGCGTCGCAGCCGCGGTGGCATCGTCATCCCCGCCACGGCACGGTCCATCGACCGCAAGGGCATCTGGGGTGCGACCATCGGGATCGGACCCAACGTGCGACAGGTCGCCACGGGTGACGAGGTGCTCTACCTGCCCGAGGACGCCATCGAGGTGGACATCCAGGGTGAGCCCTACCTGATCGTGCGGGAGCGGGACGTCCACGCCGTCGCCTCCCACCAGGCCGACAGCGCCACGGGGCTGTACCTGTGAGCCTGGCCGCGGGTGCTGCCGTCGGACCCCCGCCGGGGATGCCCGTGCGGCTGTCCTCCAACGAGTCGCCCTTCGGGCCCTCGCCGGCTGCGGTCGAGGCCGCCACCGCGCTGCTGGCGCAGGCGCACCGCTACCCCGACGACGCCAGCGCCGAACTGCGCGCCGCGATCGCCGTCGACGAGGGCGTGACCCCCGAGCAGGTCACCGTCGGCACCGGGTCCGCAGCGCTGCTGATGGACCTGATCGGCGAGCGCTGTGCCGGCTACGAGGCTCCCGAGGTCGTCGCCTTCGCGCGTGCCTTCGTCGTCTACCGTCTCGCCGCGCGCAACGCCGGTGCCACCTACGTCGAGGTGGCGACGGGCGGACCGGCCCGGGGGACGGCGTCCGGTTACGCCCGCGACGTCGACGCCCTGCTCGCCGCGGTGACGTCACGGACCCGGGTGGTGGCCATCGACAACCCCGCCAACCCGACCGCCGCGCACGTGACGGCCGAGGAGCTCGTGCACCTGGCGAGCAGGCTCCCCGACCACGTCACCCTGCTGGTCGACGAGGCGTACCACCACTTCGCCACGGGACAGCGGGGCTACGCCCGGGTCGGCGAGCTCCAGCTCGACCACGAGGACGTGGTGGTGGCGACCACCTTCTCGAAGGCGCACGCCCTCGCGGGACTGCGGGTGGGTGCACTGCTCGGTCCGCCCGCGGTCGTCGCCGCGACCGACGGACGCCGCCCGCGCTTCAACGTGGCTGCCGCCGCGCAGGCGGCGGCGCTGGCCAGCCTGTCCGATCCGACCCACCTCGCCGCCACGGTCCAGGGAACGGTCGAGGGCCGGAGGCGGTTGTCGGAGGGGCTGCACGCTGTGGGTGTGGCGCACAGCGCGGGCCTGGGCAACTTCGTCACCGTCGAGCTCGGCCGCCCCGCGGGTCCCGTGGTGGCGGACCTCGCGGCCCGCGGGATCGGGGTCCGGGCGCTGACGCCCTACGGGCTCGAGGAGCAGGTCCGGATCACCGTCGGCACCCCCGCGGAGGTGGACGCGGTGCTGGCAGCCGCGCCCCACGTGCTGGACGCCACGATGTGACCGCACGGCTGTCAGCCGGGTCGGTTCGCGCGTCACCGCGCGGTCAGCGGCGGGGGCCGTCTGGGTACCTTCTCCACGTCACCTCCCCGTCGGTCGGAGCCGTCGCCGTGCCGCAGTCCCACGCCGTGCACCCGCGCCCGTCGGCGCCCCTCCGCGCGCGCCACCGCGCCGCACTGGCGGTCACCACCGCCGCCGTCCTGCTGTTCGGCTGCGGGACGGGCGACGACGAGGTGGTGGACTTCGGGGCCACGCCCGGTGACGACGCCCCGGCCATGCCCGCTGATGACGGCGTGGACGTCTTCGCCGCTGCGGCGCCCGGTGAGGTCCCGCCGCCCGACGCACGCCTGTTCGGCGGCGGTTGGCCGGAGGCTGCGGCCTTCATCGCACGCGAAGCCGAGGCGGGCAACCCGACGCTGGTCAACATCTTCGCCAGTTGGTGCGGGCCCTGCCGGGCGGAGATGCCGATGCTGCTCGAGGCGCGCGATGACAACCCCGAGGTCACCTTCCTCGGGATCGACCACCTCGACCGGTACGAGGACGGCGAGGAGTTCGTCGACGAGCTCGGCATCGACTTCGCCACGATCCACGATCTCGAGGGCGACGTCGCCTTCGCCGTCGGCGGCCGCGGCATGCCCACCACCGTGGTGTTCGACCGCGACGGGCAGCTCGCGGGCCGCCACGTGGGGGAGCTGACGGACTCGAGCCTGGCGCAACTGCTGGACGAGGTGCGGTGAGCCGCGAGCTGCTGCTCGACGACGCGTTCGCTGCGGCGGCCGTCCAACGTTGGTGGGTCGACCGGGGGGACACCACGCTGGCTGCGGTCAGCATCGGCGCACCCGATCGACCGAGCTGGGTGGTGGCGCACGGCGCGGGATCGTCGGCACGCTTCGTCGCGTCGGCCTTCGCGGCGCCGGTCCTGGCGGCAGGCGGTCGCCTCGTCACCTACGACCTCCGGGGCCACGGCGCGTCCAGCCCCGCGCCGCGTACCGAGGACCACCACCTCGACGTCCACGCGGCCGATCTGGCCGCGGTCACCGCACACCTCGAGGGCGACATCGAGGTGGTGGGAGGGGTATCGCTCGGTGCCCACGCCGCGGTGCGTGCGGTGGGCGGCGGCGGGTGTCCACGGCCGGCAGCGGTGCTCGGGTGCCTGCCCGCCTGGATCGGTCGCTCGGTGGCCGGGACCGGCGCCCACGCGGCGATCGCGCAGCGGGTCCGGGAGGTCGGCGTGGCTGCCTATCGCACGGCGGTGGTGGCCGAGCCGGACCTGGCACCGTGGCTGCGGGAGGCCCTGTCACGCGATCTGCACCGCCACGACGCGACCAGCCTGGCCGCGGCGTTGCTGGCGCTCGATGGTGCGCAGGCCCCCACCCTCGAGGAGGTCTCGCGTCTCGGTACGCCGCTGGCGGTGCTGGCCTGGGCCGGGGATCCGGGCCACCCGCTGGCCGCTGCGGAGCGGTGGGTCGCCGCGGCGCGGCACGCGCACCTCGCCCGGTTGGAGCTGCGGGAGTTGGACGTGGGCGCGGACCGGCTCGGCGCACGGGCGGTGTCGGCCGTGGCGCGGGTGACCGCGGCACCGCCGGCACCCCCCTTTGGGCCGCCGGGTGGCTGAGTCGGTGCGTGCGCCTCAGCCAGGGGAGGTGGCGCTGAACCGGATGGGCGCGTCGAAGGCGGCGCGACGCCCGGCGCGGCGCAGTGCCCGCAGGATGGGCCGACCGGTGAGCAGCACCAGCGCGGCGGTGACGATGGCGCGGGGCACGTCGAAGCCCAGGGAGGTGACCAGGGTGAAGGCCAGGAACCGCCCGAGGTTGTCGAGCACCGGGTCACCGGCGACGAAGGAGATCGTGCTGGCCGTGCCGACGGCGAAGGGCCAGAAGGACAGGTTCAGCAGCAGCCCGTACCCCAGCCCGGCGACCGCGGCGTAGCCGGCGAGCACGGCCAGCTCGCCGCGCCCGTGCAGCCGGCGCGGCAGGAGGCCGGCACCCGTTCCCACCCAGGCGGCACCCAGCATCTGGAAGGGCAGCCACGGGCCGACGCCGGCGGTCAGCAGCCCGGAGGCGAACAGGGTCAGTGCGCCCAGCACGAACCCGAAACCGGGTCCGTAGGCCCGTCCGGCGAGCACCAGCAGGAAGAAGACCGGCTCGAAACCGGCCACGCCGGTCCCCAGGGGTCGCAGCGCCGCGCCCACCGCGGCCAGCACGCCCAGCATCGCCACGGTCTTGGCGTCCATCCCGCCCTCGGCCAACTGTGCGAGCACCACGGCGAGCAGCAGTGGCAGCAGCAGGGCGAACAGCAGGGGTGCGTCGTTGGCATGGGCCAGCCCGCTGTCCGGGCTGGCCAGCAGGGGCCAACCGAAGGCCACCACCCCGACGGCGGAGATCAGCAGCAGCGCGGCGGTCGAGCGGGGCCCGAGGTGCAGGCCGGCGTGGGTGCGCCCGGTCACGACGCCACCTCCAGGCTGCGGCGGACCTCCTCGACGGTCAGCCACGGCAGGGGGCTGAGCACCTTGGCGACCTGCGGGGCGAAGGCCGGTGAGCTGACGGCGACGGTGCTGGTCGGTCCGTCCACCACCACCTCGCCGTCAGCGAGCACCACGGTGCGATCCGCCACGGCGGCCACCAGCTCCACGTCGTGGCTGGCGAGCACCACCGCCCGTCCCGCGGACGCCAGGGCCCGCAACAGGCCGACCAGCTGGCGCTTCGCGGGGTAATCGAGCCCCCGGGTGGGCTCGTCGAGCAGCAGCACGGGCGGATCGGCGGTGAGCTGGATCGCCAGCACCAGCCCGAGCCGCTGGCCCTCGGAGAGGTCCCGGGGGTGCTGGTCCGGATCCAGGCCGGGAACGATCCGCTCGAGCAGGGCCCGACAGGTCCCGGCGGGGCGGGCCGTGTCGTCGTCGGCAGCGGCGCACTCCTGCGCCACGCTGTCGCTGTAGAGCAGGTCCGCGGGCTCCTGCGGGACCAGCGCCACCCGACGCAGCAGCTCGGCCGGTGCCAACCGTGCCGGGTCACTGCCGGCGAGGTGGGCACGCCCGGCGCTGGGCGCCACCAGGCCCGTCCAGGCCTGCAGCAGGCTCGACTTGCCGGCGCCGTTGCGTCCCATCACCGCCACGACCTCGCCGGCGTGCACGGCCACGTCCACCGCACGCAACGCCACCGTCGACCCGTAGCTGATGGACAGCTGATCGGCGCGGAGCACCTCGCGGGGGGGTGCGTCGTCCGGTGCCGGCCGGGTGGGCGCCGGGAGGGCGCGCAGTTGCTCGCGCAGCGGGCCGGCGCGGCGCCGGGCATCACGGATGGTCAGCGGCAGCGGCGACCAGCCGGCGAGGCGCCCGAGCTCCACGATGGGTGGGGCGACGGGACTGGTGGCCATGACTGCTGCCGGAGTGCCCACCTCGATGGCCGCCCCGTCGCCCGGCAGGTGCACGATCCTGTCGGCGAAGGGCACCACGCGTTCCAGCCGGTGCTCGGCGAGCAGGACCGTCAGACCGAGGTCGTGCACGAGCCGTTGCAGGGTGGCAAGGACGTCCTCGGCCGCGGGGGGATCGAGCGCGGAGGTCGGCTCGTCGAGCACCAGCACCGCCGGGTGTGTGGTCAGCACCGAGCCGATCGCGACCCGCTGGCGTTCCCCGCCGGAGAGGGTGTCGAGGGGGCGGTGGCGCAGGTCCACCAGCCCGAGGAGGTCGAGGGTCTCCTCCACCCTGCGGCGCATCACCGAGGCCTCGAGCCCGAGGGACTCCATGCCGTAGGCCAGCTCCTCCTCGACCAGGTCGGTGACGAAGCCCGCCCGGGGATCCTGGCCCACGACGCCGACCAGGTCGGCGAGTTCACGGGGCGGGTGCTGTGCGGTGTCGCGTCCACCGACGGTCACGCGACCGTGGAGGGTCCCGCCGGTGAAGTGGGGCACCAGACCGTTCACGGTGCGCAGCAGGGTGGACTTGCCCGAACCGGTCCGCCCGATCACCAGGCACAGCTCCGCCTCCTCCACCTGCAGATCGACGCCGCTGAGGGTGGGTCGCTGCGCGCCGTGGTAGGTGACGCCGACGTCGTGGAAGACGATCACGCGGCCACCTCCGAGGAAGGCGGCGACGCCGGGGTGGTCGTGGCGTCGTGTCCAGCGCTGCGGTCCCGGGGTCGGCGGCGTGTCGTGGTCAACGCCGGCGGTTCGGGCGTCAGCCAGGCCGGGAGCAGGGCGACCAGGATGCCGGCGGTGGCCGCGGCCGGCAGCGGGATCGATGCCAGCGGCAGGGGATCGGGCAGCAACCCACCAGGAGCCGTCAGGCCGCTGATGACCCCGCCGATGGCGGCGGCGACACCGCAGGCCGCGGTCAGCCACTCCGGCCCGGCCCACGGGTCGGGGCGGTAGCGCGTGCGGACCACGTCCCGGCCGGCGCTGCGCAACGCCACGGCGGCGATGACGACACCGCTCAGCAGCACCGGCAGGCCGAGCCAGGCAGGGGAGGTGCCGTCGAGCAGTCCGTAGAGCCCGATCAGGACCCCGCCGAGGCCGGTCAGGGTGAGGATGGCGGTGCGGCGGCGCGCCGCTGGACCGACCCCGGCTCGCCGGCCGTACCCACGGGAGTCCATGGCGGCCGCCAGCGACAGGGAACGTTCGAGCGCGTCCTCGAGGACCGGCATGGCCACGGTGACCAGGCTGCGCACGCCGCGGTCGGGTCTGCCGCGCAGCCGCCGGGCGGCGCGGATGCGCTGCACCGAGGTCACCAGCGACGGCGCGAAGGACAGTGCCACCACCGCGGCCACACCCACCTCGTAGAGGGCCGACGGTGCGCTCGCCAGCAGACGCCGCGGGTTGGCCAGCGCGTTGGCGGCGCCGATGCAGGCCAGCACCGTCGCCAACCGCAGCCCGTCGATCAGCGCCGAGGCCAGTGCGAGGTCGGTCACGGGGCCACCCAGGGTCACCCCGGCCGCCCAGTCGGGGAGCGGCACCTGCGGGAGGTCGAGCAGCACCTGGCCAGCGCCGCTCGCCCCGAACACCGTCTGTGCGACGACCCGCACGCCGAGGACCACCAGGCCGAGCTTGAGGAAGACCGCGAAGGACCGTGCCCAGGGTGCGTCGGTGCGGCGCGCGCTCACCACGTGTCCGGCGACGGCCAGGATCAGCACCAGCAGCCACGGGTTGGTGGTCCGTGACGCTGCGGTCGCAAGACCCAGCGCCCACAGCCACCACGCGCCCGGGTGCACGGCGCGCGGTGGGGCGGTCGAGGGCGTCCTCACGCCGCGGTCCCGTCATGGCGTCGGCGTTGCCGCCAGGTGAGGGC
>JAWLFQ010000013.1:0-42051 GCA_041685505.1 Nitriliruptoraceae bacterium | reverse complement strand
AGGAGCTGCACGGGTGCCGACGATCATCGCCGTTCACGGCAACGGGGGCGGGGGGCAGCGTTTCGCGCTGCTCCCGCCGTACCTGCCGCAGGGCTTCGACCTGCACGCACCGACGCTGCCCGGTTTCGGTGGACGTCCGCTCGGGGACATCGACGGGGTGGGGGGCCTGAGCGCGGCCCTCGAACGCGAGGTGGAGGACGTGCCCCGACCACGAGTCCTGCTCGGGCACGGTGTGGGCGGGGCCGTGGCCCTCGACCTGCTCGCGCGCGATCCCACGCGGGTCGACGGCCTGATCCTCCACGCCCCGGTGGGCACCCGGCTGGACACCCGGCTGTTCCCCCGCCTGATGTCGAGCGCACTCCTCCAGCGCACGGTCCAGCGGGTGATCGCCGCACGCGTGACCCGCCCGCTGCTGCGTCGCCTGGCGCTGGGGGGGGTCCCCCGCGAGGTCGCCGACCGCACGCTGGCCGACTACGGCCGAGCGGAGGCCTTCGGCAAGCTGTTCGACTGGTTGGACAGCGCCTGGTTCGACGCGCTCCCACCGCTGCCCGAGCTGCCGGCAGCGGTGCTGTGGGGGGCGGGCGACCGTGTGCTCGACGCCGAGCAACGTGGCGACTACGCCCGCCTGCTCCCTGCTGCTCGCGAGGAGGTCGTCCCCGGCTGGGGGCACTTCCCGATGCTCGACCACCCGCACGCCTACGCCCGCATGCTCGTGGAGCTGACGCGGGCACTGCTGGCACCGGGGACCGACCGGCGCCCGGCCACGTGAGCGCCCACCATCCCCTCGCGCTGACCGACCCGGCGGTCACGGCGCTGGCCGGGCGGGGAACGAGCGGCAAGGTCCTGCGGCTCGCGGCTGCTGCCCGGGCGGGGCTGGCCGTCCCGGCCGGGGTCGTGCTCGCGGCGGAGCTGCTGGCCACCACCCCGACGCCGGAGGTCGCGCAGCGCAGCTGTGCCCTCCTGCGTGGGACGGGGGCGGGGGCTGCCGGGCGTCCCCACGGACGCCGGGGCGCAGCCGTCGCGCGGGTCGCGGTGCGTTCCGCCTTCGCCGGTGAGGACGCGGCCGGCACGAGCCTCGCCGGGGCGTTCACCTCGCACCTCGACGTCCCTGTGGACGACACCGGTGCGCTGTCCCGGGCGATCACCGACGTCCTGGACTCCGCTGCGGCGGTCACGCCTCCGCCCCAGCGACGCGACGTGCTGCTGCTGGCCATGGTGCCCGCGGCCCGCGCCGGCGTGGCCTTCACGCAGGCGAGCTTCCAGGACGACCTGGTGGACCACACCGCGGGGCTCGGTGACCGCCTCCTCGCCGGGCGGATCGCGGGCACCCGCGAGCGGCTCCCCGTCCGTGTCCGGGGTGAGCGGACGGCACCCGGCTGGCGCGGGCGGCTCCAGGACCTGTTGCGCGGGGTGCGGCGGGTGTTCGGCACGGGCGACTGGGACGTGGAGTGGGCCGACGACGGCACCCGGTGCTGGCTGCTGCAGGTCCGGCCGATCACCTCCCCACCCCGCCGCGACGAGGCGCTGACCCTGGCCAACCATCGCGAGATCCTGCCGGATCTGCCCTCACGGCTGACGACCTCCGTGCTGGCCGATGCCGCGGGCGAGCTGTTCGGGTACTGGCGCGGCTTCGACCCCGCACTGCCGGCCGACCGTCCCTTCGTCGAGGTGGTGTTGTGGCGGCCGGTCATCAACCTCTCGCTGCTGGCCGACACCATGCGGGTGCTGGGGCTGCCCACCGCCTTCGTGACGCGCTCGATGGGCGGTCGCGACGAGCTCCGGGTCCCCGCCTCGCCGGTCCGGCTCGCCCGCAAGGCGCCGCGCCTGCTCGCGATGGGGATCGACCAGCTCCGGGCGGTGTCCAACGGCCGCCGGACCGCGGCCCGCCTCGCGACGATCGCCGCGCACCCCGGTGACGATCTGGTGGCGGTGGCGGGGCAGCTGCGCCGCGCCACCGTGGAGCTGATCACCGGCATGTTCGCGCTGTCCACCGCGGTCAGCGGACCCCTGACCGTCCTCGACGCGCTCGGGGTCGCGCAGGTGCTCCACACCCGCCAGCGCACCGCTGCGACCCGCCTGTGGGAGGAGCTGGACGCGCTGCGGACGCTGGTCGACGGGCGGCCCCGCGCCCGTGCCGCCCTGGCTGCCGGTGACCGCCACTGCGGCGACGCCGAGGTGGACGCCGCGCTCGACGCCCTGCTCGCGCGCCACGGTCACCGCGGCATCTACGAGTCCGACGTGGCACGCCCCCGCTACGCAGAGGACCCGGGGCCGTTGCTCGACGCCGTGGTGCACGGTCGTCCCCTGGCCGCACCGCCCCCACTGCCGCTGCGGGCACGGGCGGTGTGGCCGCTGTGGTGGCAGGCGTCCCGCGCCATGGGTGCACGCGAGGACCTGCGCAGCGACGCCATGGCCGTGTTCGCCGTGCTCCGTGACCGGCTGCGCGTGCTGGCCGCGGCGCACGTGGACGCGGGGCGCCTGCCCGAGATCGATGCGGTCTTCGATCTCGACCTGTCCGAGCTGGCCGCCCTGGAGGCCGGGACACCGCTGACCGCCACCGCGTGGGCGCAGCGGCGCAGCGAGCTCGACCACCTGCGCAGCTACCGGCTCCCCGACCTGCTCCACCGCAGTGACGATGTGGAGACCTACCGCCGTGACGCTCCCGCCGACACCGCAGCGGTGCGACTGACGGGTCTCGGCCTGACCGACGGGCACGTCACGGGGACCGCGTGGATCGTCGATGAGCCCGCTCCTCTGCCGGAAGACCTCGGTTCCACACCGGTCGTACTGGTCACACGCGGGGTGGACGCGGGCTGGCTCGCCACCTTCTCGCGGGTCGCCGCGGTGGTGGTGGAGACCGGCGGGGAGCTCTCGCACGGGTCGATCCTCCTGCGCGAGTCCGGCACGCCGGCGGTGACCAACGTGACCGGGGCGACCCGGCAGCTGCGTACCGGCGACGCGGTCGAGGTCCGCGCGGCGGCGGGGGTGGTCGTGCGACACGACCCGTAGGCGACGTGCGCTGGGCAGCACCCGGATGCGACCTGCCGGTCGCCGGGGTGGCAGGCTTGCACCCACCCCGGCTGCGCCCGGACCGCCTCGGGCGCTCACGACGGAAGGTCACGCCATGGACGTCACCCGCATCGACCAGATCGCCATCGCCGTCGAGGACCTCGACGAGGCCATCGCCTTCTACCGGCGGGCCTTCGGGTTGGAGGTGACCTCGCGGGAACGGATCGAGTCCGACGGCGTCGAGGAGGCGATGTTGGACGTCGGCGGGGTGTGGATCCAGCTGCTGGCGCCGACCCGAGAGGACTCCCCCGTCGGGCGGTTCCTGGCCCGCTCCGGTCCGGGACTCCACCACCTCGGCTTCGGGGTGGAGGACGTGTCGACCGCCCTCGACCACCTGCGCGACGAGGACGTGGCCCTGATCGATCAGCAGCCGCGCCCGGGAGGCGGCGGTCACACCGTCGCCTTCGTCCACCCCAAGGGCACCGGCGGTGTGCTGGTGGAACTGGTCGAGGACCCGGCACAGCCCTCGGAGCGCGACCGGTAGCCTCGACCCCGTCGCCGACCGATCCGTCGAGGCCACACCGTGGGTTTCACCGACCGTCTCCGCGCCTGGCTCAAGGGCGAGAGCAAACGTGCGGCTGCCAGCCCGCAGATGCGCGAGGGTTCGAAGGAGGCGACGGCGGAACTGGAGAGCTTCGCCCGCAGCCGCATCGGCGTCGAGGCCTTCCTCGAGCCCAAGACCACCCTGTACTCCACGACGGTGCTGCTGGTCGCCGACGACGGGGAGTACCTGCGCCGGCCCGTCGCCGACCGCGGCCAGGCCGCCTCCCTGTGCAGCACGCTGAACATCCCGCTGTACGACGCCCGCAAGGTGGGCTACCCGCAGCGCATGCGTGACTACGACCAGGGCAGGGCGCCACGCCGGGTGGAGCTGTCCGAGCTGCCGCCGTGGCCCGGCGAGGAGCCGACCGGTCCCGAGGACGGTCCGCCACCACCGCCGGTGCCGCCGTCGGAGGACCACGACGACGCCGGCGACGGCGACCGCGACGGCACCGGCGACGACGACCGCGACGACGCCGGCGAGGATCGCTGATACATCGCGGGGCTCAGGCGTCGCCGATGCCGGGACGACGGCGTGCGACGCGCCGGCAGGGGCGTGGGCGCCGCATCAGCCCTCTCGGACCTCCACGGTCTCGATGACGATGTCCTCGACGGGCTTGTCACCGGGACCCGTGGGCGTCTCCGCGATCGCGTCGACGACCTCCTGACCGGAGGTGGTGCGGCCGAACACGGCGTAGGCCGGGGGCAGCGGCGCATCCACGTGGGTGATGAAGAACTGCGAGCCGTTGGTGTTGGGACCCGCGTTGGCCATCGCGAGGGTGCCACGGTCGTAGCCACGTGACTGGGCGGCCTCGAGTTCGTCCCGGAACCGGTAGCCGGGGCCGCCGGTACCGGTCCCCGTGGGGTCACCGCCCTGGATCATGAACCCGGGGATCACCCGGTGGAAGATCACGCCGTCGTAGAAGCCCTCACGTGCGAGGAAGACGAAGTTGTTCACCGTCATCGGGGACTCGTCGGCGAACAGTTCCACCTCGATGTCGCCCTTGCTGGTCCGGATCGTGGCGGTGTAGGTCGCCGAGGTGTCGATCGTGAGGCTGGGCGGGGAGTTCCACTGCTGCGCCACGGAGGGTCCTTCCTGAGGGGGTGGGGGGTGCGGCAGGGCGCAGGCTAACGGGCCACGCGGCGGATGCTCAGCCCACCTCGATGGTGACCTGCCGGATCACCACCGGCTCGTAGGGACGCTCGGGAGTGGCACTGGCGACCTGTGTGGGGGACGCCGCGATGTCGTCCACGACCTCCATGCCCTCGACGACGGTGCCCAGCACCGTGTACAGCGGCGGCAACGGTGTGTCCTCCCACACGATGAAGAACTGCGAACCCGCCGTGTCGGGACCGGAGTTGGCCATCGCCACCGTGCCGCGCTCGTAGCCGCCGGGGATCAGCTCGCGCAGGTCCTCGTCGGTGGGCTCCTCCGGCAGACCGAGTTCCTCGGGATCGACCCCGGCCTCGAGCAGTTCATCGAGCTCGGCCCGCAGCTGATCGACGAAGCTGTCCGCCATCCGCTCGCCCATCCGCTCGGCGCCCTCGAGCTCATCGGCGAGGGTGAAGCCGGGGAAGGCCGGGTCGTCGGCGCCCTCGGCGGTGCAGTCCTCGCGCCCGCAACCGGTGCCGGCGGGATCTCCTCCCTGGATCACCGGTGGCTGGTCGGTGACGCGGTGGAAGATCACGCCCTGGTAGTAGCCGTCCTCGGCGAGGTTGACGAAGCTGTTGACGGTCTCGGGTGCCTCCTCAGCGGCCAACTCGATCACGATGTCACCGCAGGTGGTCGACAGCGTCGCCACGTGGGGCTGGTCCGGGTCGATGGTGCGCTCGAAGGGCTCGTCGTAGATCGTCGCGGTCACCTCCGGCACGTCGTCGGGCGTCTCGCCGCAGGGGCCGACGGTCTCCTCGGGCTCCTCGGGCGCAGCGAAGGGATCCTCCTCCTCCAGGCCCTGATCGTCGATCTCCGGGGCCGTGCTCCCACCGCTGCCGCCGATCAGTCCGGCCAGGGCCGCACCCACCACCGAGAGGAACATCAGCCCGGCCATCAGGAAGATGATCTTGCGGTTGCGGGCGGTACGCCGGTCGAACTTGGACTGGCTGCGGCTAGCACCGCTACCCGGCTTCTTGGATGTTGACGCCACGAGGACCTCGACGAGGATGGGGGCGGGATGATCGGGGCCGGGAGCGATCGCGTCGTGACGTGACCGGGCGGAGGGTGGTGGCCCCGATGGCGCCGCTCAGGCTATCCGTCCCCGCCGGCAGGCGATCCGCCAGCAGTGCAGGTGCCAGTGGCGCCGTTGTTCGGCCAGCTCGTCGGGCCAGGCCACCACGTGACCGACCCCCGGGGGGATGTCCCCGTGGCACGCCGGGCACAGGTAGCCCTTGCGCGCCTGGAAGCCGGGGACACGCTTGACGACGTAGCCCGCGAGGTGGGGCAGGTGGGGGTCGGAGCCCTGCCATGGATCCACGTCGTCCCCGCATCCGGTCGTCGGTCGGTCGGCGCCCACACCACGGGCGTGGCACCCGCGGGTGCCACGCCCACCGCACCGGCGGCCCGCGGCGCGCACCGCGCCCGCCACCCGGTGGTCAGGGGTAGACGTAGAACCCCCGCCCGGCTTTGCGGCCGAGGAACCCGGCCTCCACCAGGTGGCGCAGCAGCTCGGCCGGCGCGAGGGACGGCTGACGGTACTCCTCCTCGAGCCGCTCGAGGATCGCCAGGGTCACGTCGAGTCCGACCACGTCCATCAGCTCGAAGGGCCCCATCGGGTAGCCGCACCCGAGCTTCATCGCGGTGTCGATCTCCTCGGCGGTGGCGTAGTGCGAGTCGAGCATCTTCACCGCGTCGTTGAGGTAGGGGAAGAGCAGGGTGTTGACGATGAAGCCGGCACGGTCCCCGCACAGCACCCCGGTCTTCGCGATCCGTGCGACGAAGGCGCGCGCCAGCGTCACGACCGTCTCGTCGGTCCGCACGGTGGGGACCACCTCGACCAGGCGCATGACCGCTGCGGGGTTGAAGAAGTGGAGCCCGAGCACCCGCTCGGGACGTGTGGTCGCCATCGCGCAGCGCACCACCGGCAGCGACGAGGTGGTGGTGGCCAGCACCGCCTCCGGCGCGAGCACCGCGTCCAGCTCCGCGAACAGGGGCTGCTTGACCGCCAGATCCTCGGCGACGGCCTCCACGACCAGGTCGCAGTCGGCCAGCTCCTCCAGTGCCACCACCGGCTGGATCCGCCCGAGGATGCGGTCGCGCTCCTCGGCGTCGAGCCGGCCGCGATCCACCTGCCGGGTGAGCGAGCGCGCGACGTGCTGCCTGGCTGCCGTGGCCTTGTCGTCGCTGCGGCCGCGCAGGGCCACCTCGAAGCCGCTGCGCGCGCACACCTCGGCGATCCCCGTGGCCATGGTGCCGGTACCCACGACCCCGATCCGGCGCCACCCGACCAGTAGCTCCGCGTCGGGTGCGGGCCGCTGGTCCTCGTCGGGCACGACCCGCGGCGAACCGGGCTCCTCGTAGCGGTAGAAGCCGCGACCCGCCTTGCGCCCGGTGTAGCCCGCCGCCGAGAGCTGGGCCAGGATCGGCCGGGGAGCGAAGCGCGGGTCGTCGAACTGCGCGTGGATCGCGTCCATGATCCCGACGAAGGTGTCGATCCCCACCAGATCGGTCAGCGCGATCGGCCCCATCGGCAGCCCCGCACCCAGCCGCATCGCGGTGTCGACGTCCTCCTTGGTCGCGTAGCCCCCCTCGACCAGCCACACCGCCTGGTTGAGGTAGGGGAACAGCAGCTGGTTGGCGATGAAGCCCCGCCGGTCCCCCACCACCACCGGCACCTTGCCGATGCGCTCCGCGAACTCCCGCGCCACCTCCACGACCGCGTCGTCGGTGACCACGGTGCGCACCAGCTCGATCAGCTGCATCACGGGTGCCGGGTTGAAGAAGTGGAAGCCGAGCACACGGTTGGGACGTCGGGTGACCACCCCGATGTCCATCACCGGCAGGGACGAGGTGTTGGTCGCGATGATCGCGTCGTCACGGACCTGCGCATCGATCACCGCGAAGGCCGCCTGCTTGCGTTCGAGCTCCTCGGGGACGGCCTCGACGACCAGGTCGCAGGCAGCCAGCGTGACCGGATCGGTCGAGACGGTGACGTGTGCCAGGATCTCGGCCTGCTCCTGCTCGGTGAGCCGACCCCGCTGGACGTGGCGGGCCAGCGAGGCCTCGATGCGGGTGCGGCCGGCCTCCATCGCCGCGTCGTCCACCTCGACCACGGCGACGTCCATCCCGTTGCGTGCCACCACCTCGGCGATCCCGGCGCCCATCGTCCCGCACCCGACCACGCCGACCCGCTCGATCCGCTCCACGCTGCCGCCTGCCATGCCGTGTCCTCCCGCTGGTAGGGCTGGCGCGCTCCCGAACGCCGTGCGGCGAGCCTACGCGGCCCCGGGACAGCGCCCCGAACCGGCGCGGCCGCCGTCACGACCGCGGGCCGCTATCGTGGTGCTGCCGTGCAGCGCGGGTGACGGCCACCGACGGTGCGGCCCGGCGTCGGAGGGAGCCCGGGTGCTGGTCGACGAGGATGCAGGACCCGCGGGCGCCGCGGGGACCGAGCGTGGGGCGGACCACGCGGCGGGAGGTCGCCGTCGGGTCCGCCGGACTGTGGCCGCCGTGGTCGCGGTGGTGCTGGTCGCCGCCGGGGTGATGACCACCGGTGCGGTCGCCTTCGGCCAGGACCTGCGCGAGGGTGACCGACTGCTCCCCGGTGTCACCGTCGCCGGGGTCGAGGTGGGTGGCACCACGCGCGCCGAGGCCACCGCCGCGGTCACGGCGGTGCTGGACGACCACCTCGACGGCGAGGTGGTCCTGGTCCACGACACGGACAGCTGGACCACGACCCCCCGCGAGCTGGGCGCGACCAGCGACCTCGAGCTGGTCCTGGCCGACGCCTTCGCGGGCACCCTGGACGCGACCCTGCCCGAACTGATCGCCACCCGCTGGTTCGGCTCCACCAGCCAACTCGCCCTCGAGGTGCCCATCACCCGCGACGCCGACGCACAGGCTGCGCTGGTCGCCGAGGTGGGAGCTGCCCTCGACCGTGCGCCCACCGACGCCACGGTCACCTGGGCCGAGGGCGCAGCGGCGGTCACCCCGCACCAGGACGGCCGGGTGGTGGACACCGAGGTGCTGGCCGGGGCGCTCGATACCGCCCTGGACGAGGCCGACGTGCACGCCCCCGCCGAGATCGCGGTGCCCACCGACGTGGTCCCCGTCGACCTGACGACCCGCCAGGCAGCACGTGCGGGCGCCACGGCCGAGGCGGCGATCACCGCCGCCCTCGACCGGCCGGTGACGGTGCGTTCCGACCAACGCCGCTTCGAGGTCACGGCCCGCGAGGCGGGCGCCCGCGTCGACGCCGCGGCGGTGATCGACGCCAGCCTGGCCGCCCCCGAGGTCGCACCCGAGGTCGCGGTGGAGCTCGACCCCGAGGATCTCACCGACGCCGTCGCCGCGATCGCCGGTGAGGTGGATGTCACCGCCGTCTCGGCCCGGGGCTCCTACCGCGCGGGCCGCGTCGAGGTCACCCGTGGCCGCGTCGGGCAGGCCGTGTCGCGGGCGCGTACCCGTGAGCTGCTGGCGACCGCGCTGCGGGAGGGCGACGACGAGGTGGAGCTGCCCGTCACACCGGTCCAGCCGGCGGTGACCAGCGCGAACTTCGACACCACCCTGGTGGTGCGTCAGGGCCAGCGGATCGTCGAGCTGCACCGCGGCGGCCAGCTGGTGCGCAGCTGGCCGGTGGCGGTGGGCACCGGTGGCTCGCCGACACCGACGGGCACCTTCACCATCGGCGCCAAGCGCTTCGAGCCGAGCTGGGTCAACCCGGCACCCGACCGTTGGGGCGCCGATCTGCCGGCGCGGATCGGGCCGGGACCCGACAACCCCCTCGGGCTCCGGGCCCTGAACTGGAACCGCGTCGGCGGAGGCGACACCCTGATCCGCTTCCACGGCACCCCGAACGAGGACTCGATCGGTGAGGCGGCCTCCAACGGGTGCGTGCGGATGTTCAACACCGATGTCGTGGAGCTCTACGACCTGGTGCCCTCGGGTGCGATGGTGCTCTCGCTCGGCTGAGCCGGACGCGACCCCACGACCGCGCGACAGAACGCCCGGCCGCGCGACACCACGCCTGACCGGTGCAGGGCTCCGGGCGGGACCTCAGCTGCCGCTGGTGCCGAAGACCCGGTCGAGGTAGGCCTGGGCGGTGGCCCGGCTCTCCGGGTCGCGCACCGCGGTCAGCAGGCTGTCGGCGTCGGACCACCCGTGCGGTGCGCCCACCCCGAGGGTCGCGCGGACCGCGTCGAGGGTGGCACGGACCGGCAGCCGGGCCTTGTCGGCCAGCTCACCGGCCAACGTCGTCGTGGCCGCATCGAGCTCCTCTGGCGGGTGCACACGACCGACCAGCCCGAGCCGTGCCGCCTCCGCCGCGTCGAACTCGCGGCAGGTCAGCACCAGATCACGGGCCACCGCGGGAGGCACCTCCCGGAGCAGGCGCGGGATGCCGCCCCACGCCAGCGGGATGCCGAGATCCACCTCGGGGATGGAGAACCGTGCCGTCGCGCTCGCCAGCCGCAGGTCGCAGGCCAGGGCCAGCACCACGCCCCCACCGACGCAGCGACCCTGGATCGCGGCGACGGTGACCGCGTCCAGCGACTCGATGGCGGTCGCGGCACGGTCACCCGCATCGGCTGCGCGACGCGCCTCGGGCCCGTCCGCCTGCAGCCGTTCCAGTGTGGACAGGTCCGCACCGGCGGAGAAGGTGCGTCCCGCACCGGTGAGGATCACCACCCGTACCTGCGGCTGGGTCGCGAGCCAGCCACAGGCGGTGACCAGGTCCTCGAGCAACTCCACCGACAACGCGTTGAGGACCTCGGGCCGGTCGAGGGTCACCGTGGCGACGGCACCGGTGACCTCGAGACCCACGTGGGATGAGCGGGGGGCGTCCACGGCGTGCTCCTCTGGGGGCGCAGCTGCGGAGACTAACGCTGCGCGCTGACGGCCATGTCCTCGGCCCGGCTCGCCCGGCCACCGGTCACCACCCGACGGCGGGCCCACAGCACCAGCAACGACGGTTGGACGAGCAGGCAGGCGAGCAGCGCGTAGACGATCATCATCGTGCTGACCGACCCGAACTGCTGGATCGGCAGGCTGTTGGACAGCAGCAGCACGGCGAAGGCCAGGCCGGTGGTGACCGCCGAGCCCACCAGCGCCGGACCGGTGTTGACCAGCGCGTCACGCGTGGCGGCGTCGGGATCGAGGCCGCGTGCGAGTGCCTCACGGAAACGGTTGGTGAGGTGGATCCCGTAGGGGACCCCGATGCCGACCGCGATCGAGGCGACGGTGGCGGTCAGCGCGTTGAAGGCGAGCCCGAGCGCCCGCATCGACCCCAGCACCAGCACCAGGGCGATGACGCTCGGCACGATGCCGATCAGGCCGAGGCCCACGACCCGGGCACTGGCGTAGGTGGCCACGACCAGCAGCACGGTCGCGGCAGCCAGGCTGATGGCGATGGCCAGCAGCTGCGCCGCGGACAGCTCCGCGATGATCTCCGCGTTGACCAGGGGCTCGCTGACCACGGTGACCTCGCCACCTGCCGCGAGGATCGGGGCAGCAGCATCCTCCATCGCCGTGGCCAGGGCCGCTGCACCGTCCTGGCCACCCTGGGTACCGACGGTCAGCAGCAGGCCGTCGTCGTCGAGCACCGCGGCGAGCTCACGGGGTGCCTGGTCAGCCAGCACGCCGAGGTGGTCCGCCAGTACTGCACCATCGGTGGCGTCCACGGGTCCGACGGCCTCCAGGGCCTCGAGCTGGCCGAGACGCTCCCGTGCGTCCTCGCCGAGCGCCTCGTCCGGCAGACCGAGCTCGCGCAGCCGCGCCAGGGTCAGCTCCTGCGGTGGCAGCGCAACGAGCCGATCGAGCTCGTCATCGGTCAGCCCCTCAGGGCGGTCATCGGCGAAGGTGGCGGCCAGTTCCTCGCGGATCGCGGCCTCGAGCTCCGCCGGGTCGGTGGTCGCCGCCAGCGCACGTGCGGGATCGCGTCCCGCCGGCAGCCGGTCGATGAGCGCGACCCTGAGCTCGCTCGGCAGGTCGATCTCGTCGGACAGGGACGCGTCGCCGGCGAGCCCGTCGTCGTCGGCGAGGAGACGCTCCACATCGAGCGGATCGGGCAGCGCCACCTCGGCGGCGGCCGCCTCGGGGTCCTGCCACGCCTCGAGGTCATCGGCGAGCCGGTCGCGCACGTTGCGACCAGCGGTGACGATGCGGTCACGCAACTCGACCGGTGAGGTCCGCTCGATACCACCGTCGGCCGTGCGCACGTCCGGTACCTCGGCGAGGTCGCCCTCCACCTCGGCGACGGCGGCCAGCAGGTCGGCCTCGAAGGGGTCGCCGTCAACGAGCAGGAAGGTGCGCTCGCTGACGTCACCCCCGAACAGGTCATCCAGCCGGTCGATGGTGGCCAGGACCGGTTCCCCCTCGGGGAGGAAGTCGCGCTCGTCGAACTCCGTGGACAGGCCGCTGGCGGCGACGGTGGCGCCGACCAGGAGCACGGCCGTCACCGCGAGCACGCGCAGCGGTCGCCGCGTCGCCAGGGCGATCGCGGGTGCCACCCACCGAGGTGCCGGCCGGTCCTGCACGGCGGCACGTTCGCGGTCGACCGCGGCCCCGTCACCGTCCACCGCGTGCGCGGCCGCTTCCACCTCGGCGCGGCGGCGGTCCTGCCGACGATCCACCAGGACCCGTGCAGCCGGCACCGAGGTGGACAGGATCAGGAAGGCGGCCACGATCCCCAGCGACGCGAAGATGCCGAAGTCGCGGATCGGAGCCAGCGGGGTGACGGCGTTGGCCAGGAAGCCGGCCACCGACGCGACCGTGGCCAGCACCAGGGCCACACCGACGGTGGACAGTGCGACCCGCGCCGCGGTGACCGCCGGATCGAGGCGGCCGCGCTGCTCGCGGTAGCGGGTGGTCAGGTGCACCGAGTAATCGATGCCGAGCCCCACCAGCAGGACCGGCACGGCGATCGAGACCTGGTTGAAGGGGCCCGTCCAACCGAGGCCACCGGGGCCGAGCAACGCCGCCGCACCCGTCATCCACAGGATGCTGGCCAGCAGGCCGATCAGGCCCACACCGACATCGACCACGGAGCGGAACAGCCACGCCAGGACCCCCACCACCAGCAGCAGCGACACCGACAGCAGGATCGGCAGGTCGCGTTCCAGCGCGTCCTCGATGCCCTGCTCGATGGCCAGGAAGCTCAGGATCGAGCGCCGCGTGCCCTCCAGGGGGGTGGAGGCCACCACCTCGTCGACCGCGGCCTGGGCCTGTCGACGGTCCTCGCCGCTCGCGGTGGGGTCGAGATCGACGATGACGAGACCGGCCCGGGCACGGGGTGGATCCTCGGTGATGTCGTCGGAGAACAGCCCGGTCACGTCGTCGCCACCGTCGGCGATGATCGAGGACGCCAGGGGCGCGAAGGTGGCCTCGTCCAGCTCCCCGAGCTCGCTGTCCAGCACCTCGGCTGCAGCGCTGAAGGGCAGGGCGAAGCTGACCACCGGCGGCGCGTCGATCGTCTCCTCTACCAGCACCGGGGCGATGTCGGGGTGGCCCTCGAGGGCTGCAGCGAGGTCCTCGGCAGCCGCCAGGCTGGCAGGGGTGATGACGTCCCCGCCCGGCCCGGTGTCCACCAACACCTGCACCGTGGTGGCGGTGCTGAAGCGCTCCTCGATCACATCCAGGGTGGCCGCGGTGCCATCGGAGGGCGCGAAGCTCTCCACGCTGGTGTCCACCTCCAGCAGCGGGATCGCGGCGGCGAAGCCCAGGGTCAGCAGCGTCAGCACCGCCAGGGTGAGCGCCGGGACCCGGGTGACGGCCCGGGCCATGAGGTCGAGGAAGCGGCTCACGGGGCCTCCGGAGGGTGGTGTGCGCCGTGCTCGGCAGCGGCGGTGGCGCCGGGCAGCGACGACGGCGTGACCTCTGCCCGCGCGACCCCCCCGTCGATACCGGCCAGGAGCAGTTCGAGGGTCCGGGCATCCGCCCCGACCCCGAGGTGGCGGAGCAGGTCGGCGCCGAGCACCGCGGCCAGGGCCGCACGCGCCTGGGCGGCGCGTTCGGTGGCCGGCACCTCCACCCCGTGGGGATCGTGGGTGACCAGCAGCTGCTCGACGGCCGCGAGCACCCGGTCGATGGCGGCGGAGAGCTCGGCGGCGCGCTCGGGGCTGCGGAGCCGCTGGCGAGCCAGCTCGACCAGCAGCAGGACCTCCAGGGGTGGCCGTTCGGCCGACAGCCACCGGGCCACGGCAGCCAGCTGCTCCTCGGGGCTGCCGGTCAGCAGCTGTGGCAGGGTCGAGTCCGCGAAGGCGGCGAGCCGGGCGTCGGACAGGGCGATGAGCAGGGCCAGCTTGTCGGGGAAGTTGGAGTAGAAGGCACCACGGCTGTAGCCCGCTCGCGCAGCGATGTCGTCGATGGCGGCCGCCTCGAGACCGTGCTCGGCGATCACCTCACCGGCAGCGGCGAGCAGGTGCGCACGGGTCCGCGCCTGCTGCTCGGCGCGGGTGAGCCGGGGTTGCCGGCCGCTCACCGCCGTCCCCACCGACGGCGGAGCAGACCGAGCAGCCCGAGCAACAGCACCAGGACCGACGCGCCGGTGCCGGCCGCTGCCGCGATCGGGAAGGGGCTCTGGCCCGCGTGCCGCAGCTGCAGGGTGCGCAGTGCCGCCTCCCCGACGTGTTCGCGTGCCAGCTCGCCCCCCGCGTCGAGCACGGCGAGGGTGGTCGCGGCCTCCTGACCACTGCGGTCGGCGACGCCGACCGCTTCTGCCAGCACCTCGGGGAGTTCCCGGGCGCCCTCGGCGAGCTCATCCGAGCCCTCGGCCAGGTCGTCGGCCCCGGCTGCGACCTCCTCGGAGCCATCGGCGAGCTCCGCGCTGCCCGCCGCCACCTCGCGTGCCCCGTCGACGAGCTCACCAGCACCCTCGGCGAGGCCTGCGGTCCCCGTGGCCACGCCCGACGCCCCGGCGCTGAGCTCATCGGAGGCAGCGGTGAGCTGCCCCAACCCGTCGGCCAGCTCCGCGGTCGCGGTGGCGAGCTCGGTGACGCCGGTGGCCACCTCCTCGACACCCGCCGCCAGGTCCGCGCCGCCGGCAGCCAACTCCGCAGCGCCGTCAGCCAGCTCCGTCGCGCCGGCTGCTGCCTCCTCCAGACCTTCCAGCGCCGTGCCCAGGCTGCCCAGCCCGGTCTCGAGCTCCACGGCCAGCGTCCCTGCGGCCTCGGCGAGCCCGGTGAGCGTCGCGACGGCGACCGCGACGGGATCGGCGGGGTCCGGTTCGCTCGGCAGGGTCGCCGACAGGTCGTCGCGCACCCCCGCGATGCCGGCCTGGAGCTCCGCGAGGCCGTCGAGCACGGACCCGACGTCGAGCTCGCCACCCTGTCCGGCGTCGCCACCCGCCAGCCCCGCCGCCAGGGCGTCCGCACCGGCCGAGAGCTCCTGCGCACCGGTGGCGAGCTCCCCCGCCGCCGCTGCCAGTGGTGCGGCGCCGTCGTCCAGGCGCTCGGCGCCCTCGGCGACCGCGGCGCTGCCCGCAGCGCTGTCCTCGAGGCCACCCGCCAGCTGCCGGGTGCCATCCGCGAGCTCCCCCGCACCACCGGCGAGCTCACCCGCCCCGCCCGCCAGCTGACCGGCGCCGTCGGCCACTCCGGCGCTCCCACCCGCCAGCTCACCGACACCCGTCGCCAGCTGGGAGGTCCCCTCCGCCAGCTCGCCCGCCCCGTCAGCCAGCGAGGTGGCCCCCTCGGCGACCTGGTCCGCACCGTCCTGGCCGACCGACGCCAGGGCACCCACCACCGCGAGCGCATCCTGCTCGAGCACGCCGGCAGGCAGCACGAAGGGCTCGATGCCCGCCAACGGGGAGGCCTCCACCGCCACGCTCGGTGTGCCACGGCCGGGCGTCGCCTGCACGCGCAGGGCGAGCGTCGCGTCGAGCAGGGGCGGGAACAGCACCGCGGTGCGTGACACCTCGACACGGCCGTCGACGATCGCGGTGGCGACCCCGTCGCCGTCGGCGGCCTGCACGTCCCATCCCTCAGGGTAGGTGATCTCGACACGCACCAGCTGTGGCAGCCCCACTCGCCGCTGCGCGGTGGTGGCGCCCAGTGGTCCGAGGACCTCGACCTCGCGGCTGGTGGCCGTCACGTCCCGCGCCTCCACCAGGGTGGTGATCGGGTCGTCGAGACGGCCGAGCTCGGTGGCCTCCCGGGAGCGACCGTCGGCGTCGGTGTGCAGGACCCCGACGTCCACGGTGGGCGTCGGCGGATCGGTGTCGGTGACGCACACCTCGCCATCGGGGCCCACGGTGCGCCGCTCGACATCGGTCAGCGCGCCGTCATCGGCCAGCGCCCCGACGGTGACCACGGCGGTGTCGGCGTCGACGGGACCACAGGCGACACCCGGTGCCAGCACCGGCGGCGGCCACAGCAGCAGCAGGCCCGCAAGTGCCGCCACCCCACCCGTGCGCAAGGAACGGCGCCACGGGGAGCCGGGCGGAGCGGGCCGCGCATCGCGACGACGCGGACGCGCAGCGGCGCTCGTGCTCGGCACGGCCTGCGGCATGGAGGAACCTCGGATGCGGTGCTGATCGCCGGGAGCTCCGCCCCGGTCGCTGTCGGATACAGCAGCGTATCCGGATACGCAGGCGTCTTCGGATGGGGACGTCTGCGCCCCTCAGGCGCGGGTGTGCGCCGGCTCCGTCGTGGTCAGCTCCGTGATGCGGTTGTCCCCGTCCACCATCACCACCGTCGGCTCGAAGGTCCTGGCCTCCGCGTCCTCGAACTCTGCGTAGCTGACCACGATGATGAGGTCACCCGGGTGCACCAGCCGTGCAGCCGCACCGTTGCAGCACATGTCCCCGCTGCCCGGGATCCCGGGGATCACGTAGGTCTCCAGTCGGGCACCGTTGTCGATGTCGACGACCTGGACCTTCTCGTTGGCCACCAGGTCCGCGGCGGTCATCAGGTCGGGGTCGATGGTGATCGACCCCACGTAGTGCAGATCCGCGGCGGTGACCCGCGCCCGGTGGATCTTCGACTTCATGAGCGTGCGTCGCACGGTTGCGCTCCTCGCCTCAGGGACCGTCGTCGCCGGCAGCGCCGGTCGCCGCGACCCGTGGCAGCCTCCCGCATGGCTCCTGTGCGGGGTGCCAACGGTACCGGGTACGGCAGGCGGCACGGGTCTCCGCGAACACGCGCGGCCGCGCCGGGGCTCAGTCGTAACCCAGCGCCGAGGCCACCGCGGCGTGCACCACGCGGCCGTCGATGACGTTGGCCGCCCCGGCCAACACCGGGTGCTCCTGGGGACCGCCGGCGCGGCCCGCGGCCACGTCGTCCACCAGGTGGACGGCCTTGCCGATCACCGCTGCGGACAGTGCCGCCGAGGCGGTCCGGGGGAACTGCCCCGGCACGTTGGTCACGCAGTAGTGCACCACGCCGTGGGCCACGTAGGTCGGCTCCGACAGGGTGGTGGGCCGTGACGTCGCCACGCACCCACCCTGATCGATGGCCAGGTCCACGATCACCGAGCCCGGCCGCATGGTGGCGACCATCGCCTCGGTGACCACCACCGGTGCCCGCGCGCCCGGCACCAGGGCGGCACCGATGACCAGATCCGCCGCACGGATGTGGTTGGCCACCAGGGGCGGTTCGCTCGACTGCGAGGCGTCCAGGGCCCCATCGAGGCGGTAGTGGTAGAGACGCTCGAGGTCCACGTCGACCCCAGTGACGTGGGCCCCGAGCCCGCGGGCACCCCGCGCGGCGATGCCGCCGGCAACGCCGAGTCCGATCACCACCACCTTGGCCGGCGGCACCCCCGCCGCACCACCCATGAGGGTGCCACTGCCACCCGCGGCCGCCGAGAGGTGCGAGGCGCCGACGATCGCAGCGGCACGACCCGCGACCTCCGACATCGGCGCCAGCAGGGGCAGACCGTGTTCGTCGGTGAGGGTCTCGAAGGCGTAGGCACGGCAACCGGAGGCGACCAGCGCCGCGGTGAGCTCGGGTTCGGCGGCGAGGTGGAGGTAACCGAACAGGGTCAACTCCTCGCGCAGGTACCCGTGCTCCGACGCTTGCGGCTCCTTGACCTTGATGACGACATCGCTGGCCCACACCTCGCCGGGATCGCGGGTGAGCCGAGCGCCCTCGGCGCGGAACTCCTGGTCACCGAACCCGGCGCCCTCGCCCGCGCCGGCCTGCACCACCACACGGTGGCCCTGCTCCACCAGCACGTGCACCGCCGGTGGGGTCAACGCCACCCGCCGCTCGCGGTCCTTGATCTCCCCGGGCACCCCCACCTGCACGGATCCGGACATGCTGGCCTCCCCTCGCGCGACGGCCGCCGACCCCACGCCACACTGCGTGGGAACCCGAACCTAGTAGCGCCCGGTCGCGCCGGCGCCGGCCGGCGTCAGGCAGCCAGCACCCGCGTCGCGGACCCGAGGGTCGCCGCGATCTCCATCATGTCCTCGACGTCGAGCCGGTCCACCGCCACGGTCAACGCGAGCGAGATCGCGTTGAACACCGCGTGGCCGAGGATGGGCACCATGATGTTGCCGGTGAGATGGAAGGCGACGGCCAGCACGAACCCGACCACGAACAACCCCACCAGCGCCGCCGGCTGTGACAGCACCACCTCGACGTGGATCACCGCGAAGATCGCGGAGGACAGCACCAGCGCGACGCCGAGGTTGATCCGATCGGCCATGGCCCGGAACAGCACGCCACGGAAGATCACCTCCTCGACCAGCGGGGCCACGATGACCGCGAGCACGCTGACGAGCACCAGCGGCAGTCCGCCGGCCAGCGCGTCCTGGAGCAGCTGCTGCTGGACGGGCTCCTCTGCGCCGGTGAGCAGCACGACGATCGCGTTCAGCGCGTAGGCGAGCACGGCGACGGCCACGCCGCTGGCCAACCCGATCGCGACCATCGCACCCGTGGTGCGGGTGGGCCCCAGCAGCCGGTTGTAGGGACGCCCGGCGGCCAGCAGGGGCAGCAGCGCGACGGCGAACACCACCAGCTGGAGCACCAGGCCGACCAGCAGGTTCAGCACGATCAGACCGGAGGACTCGATGGCGACGGTCTCGACCGCATCGGTCCCGGCGACACCCACCAGGACCAGGTTCGGGGCGGTGAAGATCGCCACGGAGAACAACGCGATCCACAGCCCGTAGGGCGAACGCACCGCGCTGAGCGGGGTGCGAACCCGGGTGCGCTGCGGCGTGGCCGGTGGCGGCGCCGACACCGGCGCGGCCGGGGGCGGTCCCGGCGGCACACCCGCACCGTCACCGGATCCGTGCGGCCGGTCGTTGGCACCGGGTGGCGGCGGTGGCTGCGGGGGTGGGGTCGTCACGAGGGCGTTCTCCGGGTCGTGCGGGTGAGCAGGAGGCCGACGAGCAGCAGGCTCAGCAGCGCGGCAGCCGTGACGACAAGGGTGCCCGACCCACCGCCTGATGGGGCCCACGGGCCTGCCCCTTCGTCCGGTCCTGACAGCACACCCGTATCGAGTTGGACCGTCACGGGGGTGCCGGTGCGGCCACCCGCGGCGTCCTCCCCGATCAGTGCCACGCGGTAGCTGCCGGCGGCGACCACCCCACCCGCGTCATCCCGGTAGTGCCACCGGGCTGCGTGACGGCCGGGTTCGACCACACCGAGGTGCTCGGCGCGGACCACCTCGCCGGTGTCGTCGCGGACCTCGAGGTGGAGGACGGCGTGGGCGTTGAGGTCGGTCTCGACCGCCACCACCTCACCCTGCCTGCTCATGGCCTCCACCAGCCGTGTCGGCGCGACCTCGAGTTCGCGGTCCGCGCCGTCGGGTGGCACCAGACGCCAGCGGTCGCCGGTCCGCGTCGCGGTCCAGGGACCCAGCGCCCGCTCGACCACCACCTCGTCCCCCGCCGTGATCTCCAGAGGTCGGTCGCCACCGATCACCACCTGCTCGCGCGTGGCGCCGAGGCCGACCCGCACCCGGTCGGGGAGGTCATCGGCGGTGACCGCGGTGAGGCCGCCGTAGTAGGCCGCGAGGATCTCCTCGGCCGTGTGCCCGTCCGCCGCCCGGCCACGAGCGCCGTACTGGCCCATCCCCACACCATGGCCCCAGCCACGACCGGACAGCACCACCTCGGTGTCGGTCAGCGTGACGGTGAACCGCGAGGAGGGCACCGCGCTCGGCAGGGGACGCAGCCCGTCGGCACGCCGCGTCGGGTACCGCTCGGGGAAGCGGTCGACCGCCACGCTCGACAGGAACCGTCTGAACTCGACCGCGCCGACCTCGACGCGCGCCCCATCGCCACCGCGGACCACGAAGGTGGCCGAGGGGTCATCGACCGCGCCCGTCCGCGCGATGTCGGACACCGGCACGACGGCCGAGAGCCGCTCACCCCGGGAGAGGATCTCGTCGAACACCTCCCGGGGGAAGGGCACCTCCCAGCGGTGGTAGGGCGACGCGGCGTCATAGGGATCGTCGATGGCGACGAGGTGGTCGTGGGCGCCGGTGGCGGGGAAGACGTCCTGGTTGGCGTAGGTACGCCCCCCGGAGGTCGAGAAGTAGCGCGCCAGGATCGGGGACCCGTCATCGTCGATGAGGGCCTGACCGGCGGTCGCCGCCACCGCGGCGGCCCAGCGTTGCCCGTCGTCGAGCACGACCTCGGCGCCGCGGTAGACCTGGCAGGCGGTGCTGTCGCAGATGTCGTAGCCGTCGTGGGTACCGGCCCGGGCGGACCACCAGGCGTAGGTACGGGCGGCCACGGCCTGGGCCTCGAGGGCCGCCATCGGCCAGCGGCTGGGCATCTCCGCGACCCCCTCCACGTAGTCCTCGATGGGCACGTCGTTGACCACCCGGCCATCGGGGCGCAGTTCGATGGAGCCCCTGTAGCGGCGACCGTCGACCGCGATCAACGTCCCCGGTGCACCGCTGACGCGCAGCACACCGGCGACGGTCACCGGCTCGGTCGCCGCGGCGGCGGGGCTGGGCAGTGGACCCGCGAGCAGGCCGGCGACGACCGCAGCGAGCAGCAGCGCGCGACGACGCCGCTCAGCCATCGAGCGCTGCGGCGGGGACGCGCTCCATGTCCGCGCCGAGCGCGCGCAGGCGGGGCACGAAGTGGGCGTAGCCGCGGTCGATGTGGTGGACGTCGCGCACCGTGGTCTCCCCCTCGGCGATCAACCCCGCCATCACGCCGGCGGCCCCCGCCCGCACGTCCAACCCCGACAGGGTGGCGCCACGCAGCGGGGTGGGACCACGGATCAGCGCGTGGTGGCCATCGATCTCGACGTCGGCGCCCATGCGGCGCAGTTCACGGACGAAGGAGAAGCGCGACTCGAAGACGTTCTCCGTGCAGCGACTGGTGCCCCGTGCCTGGCTCAGCAGCACCATCAGTTGGGGCTGGAGGTCGGTGGGGAAGCCGGGGTAGGGCAGCGTGACCACATCCACCGCTGCGAGCCCGTCCGACTTCACCCGCAGCGATGCCGCCCCCTCCTCGACCAGCACCCCGGCGGCACGCAGCTTGATCAGCGGCAGGGTCAGATCGCTCGGCCGCACCCGCTCGATCACGACGTCACCGCCGGTGACCGCAGCCATCATCGCGTAGGTCCCGGCCTCGATGCGGTCCGGGCAGGTCTCCCAGGTCACACCGCGGAGCCGGTCGACCCCCTCGATCTCCACCGTCGGCGACCCGATGCCGTCGATGCGGGC
The DNA here is from genome assembly GCA_041685505.1 of Nitriliruptoraceae bacterium. GTDB lineage: Bacteria > Actinomycetota > Nitriliruptoria > Nitriliruptorales > Nitriliruptoraceae > T1Sed10-7. The sequence goes on along the minus strand of JAWLFQ010000013.1, from coordinate 20,660 downwards.
GCCCATCGCCGTCAGCATCCGACACAGGTCCTGGATCTCGGGCTCACGTGCGGCGTTCTCGATCACGGTGGTGCCCTCGGCGAGGGTGGCCGCCATGATCAGGTTCTCCGTCGCACCGACCGAGGGGAAGTCCAGCGTGATCAGGGCGCCGAGGAGGTCGCGGGCACGGACCTCGACCTCACCGGCCTGCTCGGTGACCGTCGCGCCCATGGCGGTGAGCCCGCGCAGGTGCAGGTCGATCGAGCGGGCACCGATGCGATCCCCACCGGGCAGGGCGAGACGGGCCCGGCGTTCGCGCGCCACCAGCGGACCGAGCGTCGACACCGACGCGCGGATCCGGGCGACGGCATCGGCCGGTGCGTGCCAGGTGATCGCGTCGGCCTGCAGGACGCACGCCTGCCGCTCGGGATCGAGCTCCACCTGCGCACCGAGCCCCCGGAGGATGTCGGCCATCACGGGCACGTCGGCGATCGCGGGGACCTCGGCGAGTTCGACGCGCTCCTCGGTGAGCAGCGCCGCAGCCATCAGCTTCAGTGCGGAGTTCTTCGCCCCGGACAGCCGTACGGTGCCCGCCAACCGCGGCCCGCCCCGGACGCGGAAGGCGTCGGGAGCGGGTGCTGGGCCGGGGGCGGTCGACATGCCGTGAGCGTACCGAGACGGCGTCCGTGACCCGCGCGAGGAGCACCGGCCGGGTGGACGTGCACCGCCGAGGTGATCGGTCGTGGCGACGTGGAGGCGACCCGAGGGTCAACCCGAGGGGGTGGCCTCGGTGCCTTCCGCGACCCGGATGCGCAGCTGCTGTTTGCGCAGCGAGATGCGCTCCACCTCCAGCTCGCCCGCCGTGCCGCCGTCGAGCCGCGCCTGGATGCGTTCGGCCTTGGCGCGGGCGCGCTCGACGTCGATGTCCTCCGCCCGCTCGGCGATGTCCGCCAGCACGATCACCTTGCCATCGTCGCCGACGAACAGCACCCCCCGGTGGACGGCGATGCGCTCCCGGCTGCCGTCCGCGAGCGTCACACGCAGGGGCCCCACGGCCAGCGCGATCAGCGCAGGAGCGTGGCCGGGCAGGATCCCGATCTCGCCCTCCACCCCGCGGGCGTAGAGCTCGGTCGCCTCACCGTCGAGGACGTGCTCGTCGGCGGAGACCACCGACACCGGCATGGTGGTGTCCGCCATCAGCTCGCCAGTTCCGCGGCCTTGCGCTGGACGTCGTCGACGTCGCCCGCGTAGAGGAAGGCCTGCTCCGGGATCTCGTCGAGGTCGCCGTCGACCAGCGCCTTGAACCCCTCGATGGTGGCGTCGATCCCGACGTAGACCCCGGGGTTGCCGGTGAACTGCTCCGCGACGTAGAAGCTCTGGCTGAAGAAGCGCTGGGCCTTGCGGGCCCGGCTGACCACGACCTTGTCGTCCTCGGACAGCTCATCGATCCCGAGGATGGCGATGATGTCCTGGAGGTCCTTGTAGCGCTGCAGCACCTCCTGCACCCGGGTGGCGACGTCGTAGTGCTCCTGTCCCACGATCGCGGGATCGAGGATGCGCGAGGTGGAGTCCAGGGGGTCGACGGCGGGGTAGATACCCAGCGAGGCGATGTCACGGCTGAGCACCGTCTGCGCGTCGAGGTGGGCGAAGGTGGTGTGGGGTGCCGGGTCGGTGATGTCGTCGGCCGGGACGTAGACCGCCTGCAGCGAGGTGATGGAGCGCCCCTTGGTCGAGGTGATGCGCTCCTGGAGCTGCCCCATCTCGTTGGTCAGGGTCGGCTGGTAGCCCACGGCGGAGGGCATGCGCCCGAGCAGCGTGGAGACCTCGGAGCCGGCCTGGACGAACCGGAAGACGTTGTCGATGAACAGCAGCACGTCCTGGCGCATCTCGTCACGGAAGTACTCCGCCATGGTCAACGCGGACAGCGCGACGCGCAGGCGCACGCCGGGTGGCTCGTCCATCTGACCGAAGACCAGCGCCGCCTTCTCGAGGACGCCGGACTCCTCCATCTCGAGCATGAGGTCGTTGCCTTCGCGGGTGCGCTCGCCCACACCGGCGAAGACCGACACACCACCGTGCTGCTGGGCGACCCGGTTGATCATCTCCTGGATGACCACGGTCTTGCCCACGCCGGCGCCGCCGAACATCCCGATCTTGCCACCCTGCACGTAGGGCTCGATGAGGTCGATGATCTTGATGCCGGTCTCGAACATCACCGACTGGGGCTCGAGCTCGTCGAAGGGTGGCGGCTCCCGGTGGATCGCCCACCGCGTGTCGGCCTCGATCGTGCTGGCCTCCACATCGAGGGGTTGGCCGAGCACGTTGTAGATGTGGCCGAGGGTCCCCGGGCCGACCGGCACCGTGATCGGCCCACCGGTGTCGACCACGTCCGCGCCGCGTACCACCCCGTCGGTCGGCTGCATGCACACCGCCCGGACGCGACGGTCACCGAGGTGCTGCGCCACCTCTGCGGTGATGGTGGTCGTCCCGCTGTCGTCCTGGCGCTCGAAGGTCAGGGCGGAGTTGATGTCGGGGAGGTCCCCGGGCGGGAACTCGACATCGACGACCGGACCGATGACGCGGATGATGCGACCGTCGGCGGATTGCGTGGCCATGCTCGGCTCCTTGGGCGTGCGTGCCGCCTGCGGGTCCGGGGTGTGGTGGACCGGGCGGGTGCTCGTGCTGCGCGTGGCGTAGGTGGGTTTGTGGGGGTTGCAGGGGGGGCAGGTGCGCTGCGGCGTCGGGCCTCAGTCGCCCAAGGCCTCGGCACCCCCGACGATCTCCGAGATCTCCGTGGTGATCTGCTCCTGGCGGGCCTGGTTCATGATCCGCGACAGGTTGCCGGCCACCTCCTTGGCGTTGTCGGTGGCGGCCTTCATCGCACGCTGTCGGCTGGCGTGCTCCGATGCGGAGGACTCCAGCAGACCGTGGAAGACCTTGGCCTCCACGTAGCGCGGGATCAGCGCGTCGAGGAGCTGGTCCTGTGACGGCTCGAAGATGAACTCCGGCTCGATCTCCGTGCCGCCCTCGAACTCGGTGGGCTTGACCGGCAGCAGCTCCATGCGGACGGGGACCTGGGTGAGTGAGCTGCGGAAGTCGGTGTAGACCAGCCACACACGGTCGAGCTGTTCGTCGCGGTAGCGGGACATGACGGTCTCGGCGACCTCACCGGCCTCGTCGATGTGGGGGGTGTCGGACACGCCCTCCCACACCTGCACCGCCCGCCGACCGCGGTAGGCGAAGTAGCCGGCGCCCTTCCTGCCCACCACGTAGAGGTCGACCAGCCGGCCCCGTTCCTCCTCGTCGGCGATGGTGCGCTCGGCGACCTTGAGCACGTTGGCGTTGTAGGCACCGGCCAGACCGCGATCGGAGGTGTTGACGATCACGGCCACCCGATCGACGTCGCGCTGGGTCAGCAGCGGATGGGCGCGCACCTCGTTGGACACCGCCAGGCCGCGGATGATCTCGTGGATGCCCTCGGCGTAGGGGCGCGCCGCACGCACACGAGCCTGGGCCTTGACGATGCGCGAGGCGGCGATCATCTCCATGGCACGCGTGATCTTCTGCGTGCTCTGGACCGACTTGATGCGCCGCTTCAGCTGCCGGATCTGGCCGCTACCTGGCACTGCATCCTCCTCGCGAGGGTGGAACCCTCACCCCGACCCGCGGCGACCGGCGCCGCGGCGATGGCCTCACTCGACGGACTCGCTGGTGGCCGACATGGCGTCCCAGCCCTCGGACTCCTCGTCCTCCTCCGCGACCTCGGAGGGCTCGAAGCCCTGGGCGAAGTCCGCGATGGCCTGGTCGAGCTGGCCCCGCAGCTCGTCGGTGAGCTTCTCGGTGGCCAACTGCTGCAGCAGGGCGTTGTGGCGATCGCCCAGGTAGGTGTGGAGTTCCGACTCGAAGCGGCGCACGTCCACCACCGGGAGCTCGTCGAGCACCCCGGAGGTCACCGCTGCCACAGAGGCCACCTGCAGCTCGACCGGCAGCGGCTGGTACTGCGCCTGCTTGAGGATCTCGACCACCCGCTGTCCCCGGGCGATCTGCTGCTGGGAGGCCTTGTCGAGGTCGGAACCGAACTGCGCGAAGGCCTCCAGCTCGCGGTACTGGGCGAGCTCGAGCCGCACGGTGCCCGAGACCTTCTTCATGGCCGCGCGCTGGGCGGCACCGCCGACGCGTGAGACCGAGATACCGGCGTTCATGGCCGGTCGCACGCCCTGGAAGAACAGGTCGGTCTCGAGGAAGATCTGGCCGTCGGTGATGGAGATGACGTTGGTGGGGATGAAGGCCGAGACGTCGTTGGCCTTGGTCTCCACGATCGGCAGGGCGGTCATCGATCCCCCACCGAGCTCGTCGTTGAGCTTCGCGGCACGCTCCAGCAGACGGCTGTGGAGGTAGAAGACGTCACCGGGGTAGGCCTCACGCCCGGGAGGACGACGCAGCAGCAGCGACAGCTGCCGGTAGGCATCCGCCTGCTTGGACAGGTCGTCGTAGATGATCAGGGCGTGCTCACCCTTGTACATCCAGTTCGCGCCGATCGCGGCGCCGGAGTAGGGGGCGATGTACTGGAAGGGTGCCGGGGACGATGCCGGGGCGGAGACCACCGTGGTGTACTCCATCGCCCCGTACTTCTCCAGGGTGGCCACCACCTGGGCGATGGTCGAGCCCTTCTGGCCGATACCGACGTAGATGCACTTGACGGCCTCGTCGGTGCCCCACAGCTGCCGCTGGTTGATGATCGTGTCGATGGCGATGGCCGTCTTGCCGGTCTGACGGTCACCGATGATCAGCTCGCGCTGGCCCCGACCGATCGGCGTCATGACATCGATGACCTTGATGCCGGTCTGCAGCGGCTGGTCCACGGGCTGGCGGTCGACCACGCCCGGCGCCTGGACCTCCAGCGGCCGCTGGCCGTCCACCCTGCTCTGCTCGAGCGGGCCCTTGCCGTCGATGGGGCGGCCGAGCGGGTCGACGACGCGGCCGAGCATGGCGTCCCCGACGGGCACCGACAGCACCCGCTCGGTCCGGCGGACCGTCTGGCCCTCCTGGATGCGGGAGGCGTCGGCGAAGACGGCGGCACCGATGGTGCGCTCGTCGAGGTTCATCGCCATGCCGAACACGCCGTCACCGAAGTCGAGCAGTTCGTTGGCCAACGTGCTCGGCAGCCCCGAGATCGTGGCGATGCCGTCGCCGGTGCTGAGCACCCGGCCGACCTGCTCGGCGCTGACATCGGGCTCGTAGCCCTCGAGCATCCGGCGTACGGCCTCGGAGATCTCCTCCGAGGAGAGCTGCAGTTCAGCCATCTTCGTTCCTCATCCTCGCCCGCGTGGGGCCCTGTGGTCGTGCGGTGCTAGATGACATGGCCGGTCACAAGCCGACCCGGCTGCGCAGTTCCGCCATGCGCTTGAGCAGCGAGCCGTCGATCACGGTGTCGCCGACCGTGGCCCGCACGCCGCCGACCACGTCCGGGTCGACGATGAAGCGCACCTCCAGCTCGTTGCCGGTGGCCCGGGTGAGCGCCTGGACGAGCGCCTCGCGTCGCGGCGGGTCGAGCTCGACCGCGGTGCGCACCTCCGCCACCTGCCGCTCCGAGGCCACGAGGTCGCTGAGCGCGTCGACGACCGCGGTGAGCTCACCGGCACGCCCTGCTGACAGCAGCATGGCCACCGCCGTGCGCGTCACGGGGTGTGCGGCGGAGAGCAGCTCCCCGTCGACCGCGCTGAGCCGCCGTCCGAGCGGCAGCTGCTGGTCGGTGAGCATGGTGCGCAGCTCGTCGCTGGCCTCCACGGCGTCGGCAACGGTGCGCAGCTCACCGAGCGCCGCCTCGACGGCGTCCTCGGCCTCGGCGATGGCCAGCACCGCCGTGGCGTAGGCGCGGGTGGGGTCCTCGTTCACGGTCGACCTCAGTTCTGGCTCGACAGCTGGCGGATGTAGTCGTCGACGAGCGCCTCATGGGTGCTGGCGTCGAGCTCGCGCTCGACGATGCGTGAGGCCAGCTCCACCGACAGGGCGCCGACCTGACCACGCAGCTCCTGGAGCACGCGGTCACGTTCCGCGGCCATCGAGGCTTCCGCGCGCTCGAGGATCTGCTGTGCCTCGGCCTCGGCGCGGGCCTTGGCCTCCTGACGCAGCGCGTCGGCGGCGCTCCTGGCCTCCTCGATGATGCGGTCGGCCTCCCCCCGGGCATCCGCGAGGGACGCCTCGTAGTCGGCCTTGGATGCCTCGGCCTCCTGGAGCTTGGCGTCGGCCGTCTCCATCTTCCCCTGGATCTGCGAGGCGCGCTCGGCGAGCGTCTCGTTGAGCTTGGGGAAGACCAGCTTCAGCATCGCGAACAGCAGGATGACGAACGCGACCGAGCCCCAGATGAGCTCCGACCAGACGGGCAGGAGCTCGATCCCTCCGGCGGAGTCGGCAGCAGCCAGCGTGGTGATCGCCTGGATCATGATGGTCCCTCGCTTCCAGGTGACATCGGGTGTGGGGTGCTACAGCGCGAAGGCGAGGACGAAGGCGAGCAGCGCGAGCGCCTCGACCACCGCGACACCGATGAACATCGTGGTACGGACCATGCCGGCGGCCTCGGGCTGCCGCGCCATGGACTCGATGGCCTTCGAGATGACCATCCCCAGCCCGATCGCCGGGCCGAGCGTCGCCAGGCCGTAGCCGAGGACGTTGAGGGTGCCTTCCATGTGTTTCCTCCTGAGAGCGGTGCGGTGCGCACCGCGGGTCACGTTCGGGGGATCTGGATCGTGGAGCGCTCGCGCGCCGGTGCACCAGCGGCGAGGGCAGCGGTCAGTGCGCCTCCATCGACGAGCTGATGTAGACCGCGGTCAACATCGTGAAGATGTAGGCCTGCAGGCCGATGATGAAGAACTCGAAGGCGAACACCAGCGGAGAGACGAGCAACGCCATCCCGCCGACGGTCCAGCCGACCGGCAGCGAGGGCAGGAAGATGTGGATGGTGGACAGGGTGATCACCACGAGGATGTGGCCGGCCACCATGTTGGCGAACAACCGCACCGCCAGGGTGAAGGGGCGCAACACGAAGGTCGACAGCAGCTCGATCGGCGTCAGGATGACGTAGAGCACCTTCGGGACACCGGGCGGGAACAGCACCCCGCCGACGTAGTGCCCGAAGCCCTGCTCCTTGATACCGACCCCGACGAACACCAACCAGGAGATCAGCGCCAGGAACAGCGGCCAGGCGGCCCGCGCGGTCGGCGGCATCATGAACAACGGGAAGATCTTGGCGAAGTTCAGGGCGAAGATCGCCACGAAGAAGGTGGTCAACAGGGGCACGAAGCGTGTCCCCTTGGGACCGATGATCTCCATCGCGATGTTGCGGTTGACGTCGACCAGCATCTCGACGAGCGCCTGGAAGCGCCCGGGCACGACCTCGCCCTTGCGGGTGCCGAGGTAGAACACCAGCCCGACCGCTGCCAGCATGATCCACGAGATCAGGATCGTGCGGTTGATCCCCAGGTTGATGCCGAAGACCTCGAGGTCGGTCAGCAGGTAGGCGGGGAAGTCGAACAGCGAGTTGATGGGCTCGAGCACCCCATCGAACTCCCCACCCCACTCGGCGGCAGCTAGCACGTTGATCACGGCGGTCAGCTCCGTGTGTCGCGGCGGAACGCCGGCGGCCGTGCGGCCGCGGCGTCGACCCAGAACAGGCGTGGCGAGCGCGCCAGCATCCGTAGTTCGGCTGCCAGCGTGATGGTCACGGCGATGGCGGTGGCAGCGGCCAGGCTCCGGCCGTGCACCCAGGTGACATCGCTCAAGGCGGTGAGGACGCCGAGGTAGAGGGGCAGACGCAGCGCCGCACCGGCGGCCAGGATGCCGATACCGGCACCGGCCTGGCGTGCGGCGACCACGGCCAGCAGGGCGGCTGATGCCCCGAACAGCACCAGCACGAAGCCGAGCCCGATCAGCGCGCTGAGCGCGGCCGCGGGCCCCACGAGCAGCCAGGCGGCCGTGGTCACCGGCACGGCGAGCACCCCGAGGGTCCATACCGCGCCCCGGGCGAGTTCCCACTCCGCCGCCCCGGGTGGCGGCTCCACCGCAGGGTGCGGCCCGCCGGTGCGCGGCGCGGCGCCGGCGGTGCTGAGGTCAACGGACACGTGCGCGCCCTCCCGTCGTGCCCGGGGTCGGCTCGGCGGTCGCGGTCGGTGCCGCTGGCTCCGGGGCTGCGTCGAGCCCGTCGAGACGCTGGGCGCGTAGCCACACCAGGTAGATGCCCGCGGCGTTGCCGATCAGCGCGCCGATCACGGTGAACCACGCACCGGTGCCGAGCCGGCCATCCACCCACCAGCCGATACCGCCCCACAGGACGACGGCGACGACCAGCTCGACGCCCATCATGTGGGCCTGCTCGACACCGTGCCACAGCGCCGCGTTGCCACCGGCAGCGGACGGCGACGCACCGGCCCCCGCCCGGGCGGGCGGCGCCGGCGTGCGCGCGTCTGCAGCGTCCATCGTGATCCCCGCGGTCGGGACGTGTCCCTGCGATCGGGCCTGTCGTCGAGCCTGCCCTCACCGAGTGCAGTACGGAACGGGTGTGCGCATCGGCTGCAGCGCAGGACCCGGCCCGAGCGCGCCGGACGCTAGCAAGGTCACCGGAGGGACGCCAAAGGCCGGGCTCGGTGTGGGCGCTGCAGCAGGCATCGGGGCGGTCCCCACCGCAGTGCAGCGCCAGGGACCCTCCGGCCCGCGGCTGTAGAGGCCGCTCAGCGGGTCGCGGAACGCTGTTCGGGGCCGCCGTCACGCTCGACCTCGTGCAGCTCCTCGGACCCGCGGACCGGTCGGGTGCCCAGGGCGGTCAGCACGGCGCCGAGCGCGGCTGCCACCACCAGCCACGGCAGCAGACGCTCCCAGGCCGAGAAGGCGGGCGCGACGGATCCGAAGGCCACCACCGCCGACCAGTAGTACAGCACGAGCACGGCACGGCGGTGGGAGTGGCCGAAGGCCAGCAGCAGGTGGTGGAGGTGCCCACGGTCCCCGGCGGTGACGGGACGGCGCGACACCACGCGCCGGACGACGGCGAAGCCGGTGTCCAGGAAGGGCACGGCCAGCACCAGCACCGGCACCAGCAGCGGGATCGAGCCGAAGAAGTCCGCGTCCGTCGGCGCAGCCGTCCGCCCGACGAAGGAGATCATGGCCACCCCGAGCAGCAGCCCCAGCAGTTGGGAGCCGGTGTCGCCCATGTAGATCCGGGCCGGGTGCCAGTTGTGCAGCAGGAAGCCGAGGCTGCATCCCGCCACGATGGCGACGACCAGGCTGGCCGAGGTGGGGACCGTGCCGCTGGCACCGAGCCCCGGCGGGGTCCCCAGCGCGAAGGCGAAGAAGGCCACAGCGCCGATGCCGGTGACACCGGCCGCCAACCCGTCGAGACCGTCGATGAGGTTGACGGCGTTGATCATCACCACCAGGGCCAGCACCGTCAACGGCAGGCCGAGGTCGCTCGACAGCGCCACCACCTCGACGCCGGGCACCCAGAAGTGCACGAGCTGGACACCGAAGACCACCACCCCCAACGACGCCACGATCTGGCCCGCGAGCTTGATCGCCGGCGGCAGCGGGCGCAGGTCGTCGAGCACACCGACGACCACGATGATGCCCACACCCACCAGCACCGCGACGGGCTCGGAGGTCTCGGCGAACAGCCGTCGGAACTCGGGCAGCAGTGCGGCCAGCGCCAGGGCAGCCACGACACCCGCCGCCATCGCCAGCCCACCCATCGTGGGCACCCGGGGCGGTTCGGGGCGTTGGCCGGTGTCGGGGGGGCGCTCGAGGGCACCCAGCCGTCGCGTGAGCAGCACCACCAGGGGGACGACCACGGCGGTCACCACCGCGGCGAGCGCAGCGACGGCGAGGTGGGCGACCACCTCAGCCGCGCTGGTCGACGACGACGGGCCCGGCTTCCGGGTAGGCCGGGAAGCGGGCGACCAGCGCCCCGATCTCCCGCCGGACCTGCACGCGGTCGTCATCGGAGCCCGTCAACGCCCGGTCGATCAGCGCGGCGACGTGGGTCAGCTCGGCCGGCTCCATGCCCTGGGTGGCGACACAGGAGGCGCCGGCACGGATGCCGGAGGCGACGGCCGGTGGGTGGGTGTCGAAGGGGATCGCGTTCTTGTTCAGCACCACACCCGCCGCATCGAGCCTCGACTCCGCCTCGGCCCCGGTCAGGCCCCGCGGGGTCACGTCGGCGAGGAGGAGGTGGGTGTCGGTCCCGCCGGCGACGATGCGGTAGCCGCGCTCGGTCAACCCGTCGGCCAGCGCCCGGATGTCGTCGAGGATGCGCTGGGCGTAGACCTTGAAGCTCGGGTCCATCGCCTCGCGCAGTGCCACGGCCTTGGCGGCGATCACGTGTTCCAGCGGACCACCCTGGGTCCCGGGGAACACGGCCTTGTCGATCGCCTTGGCCCACCGCTCGTTGGTCAGGATGATCGCACCCCGCGGACCCCGCAGGGTCTTGTGGGTGGTGAAGGTGATGATGTCGCAGTAGGGCACGGGGCTCGGGTGCACCCCACCGGCGACCAGGCCGATGAAGTGGGCGGCGTCGCACATCAGCACGGCGTCGACCTCGTCGGCGATGGCCCGGAAGGCCTCGAAGTCGAGCTGACGGGTGTAGGCCGACCAGCCCGCGATGATCAGCTTGGGACGATGCTCGAGGGCGAGCGCACGGACCTCGTCCATGTCGATCTCCTCGGTGTCCTCGCGGACCCCGTAGGAGACGACGTCGAACCACTTGCCCGAGAAGTTGATCGGCATGCCGTGGGTCAGGTGCCCGCCGTGGGGCAACGACATCGCCAGGACCTTGTCGCCGGGGGAGACCGTGGCGAAGTAGGCCGCGATGTTCGCGCTGGCACCGGAGTGCGGCTGGACGTTGGCGTGATCGGCGCCGAACACCTGCTTGGCGCGGTCGATGGCCAGCTGTTCCAGTGGGTCGATGACCTCCTCGCAGCCGCCGTAGTACCGCTTGCCCGGGTAGCCCTCCGCGTACTTGTTGGTCAGCACCGATCCCTGGACGGCCAGCACCGCCGGCGAGGCGAAGTTCTCGCTGGCGATCAGCTGCAGCGTGCTGCGCTGGCGGTGCAGCTCGGCGAGGATGCCGTCGGCGACCTCGGGATCGGTGTCACGCAGCTGGTCCAGATCGGGACCCCAGAAGGTCGTCACCAGGTGCCTCCATCGATGGTGCGGGCGGACTGTGCCGGCGGACGGAACGGCCGCGCCGTCGCAGGCCGGAGCCACGGACACGGGTCCCGGACGGTGCGGGACGCCTCCGTCCCGGACACCAGGCTACTGGGAGCCACCCCCGTCGTCGCGCCGCCGGCGCGACAGGCCCTGCAGGGGGCGGTCCTCGCCGGGCGGTTCGGATGCCGGCGACGGCGTGGGGTCCTCGTGGGTCTGCGCGCTCTCACCCTCGCTCGACCCCCCGTCCAGCGCGGACGCCGCGTCGAGGGGATCCACGCGCCCCTCGGCCACCTCCAGCACCAGCGAGGTGGGGACCACGCCCTCGCGCAGGACCTGGGGGCGGGCCCGGGTGAGGTCGACGATGGTGGAGCGCAGCTGGGCGGGACGGGGGCCGTCGTCCAGCACCGCCGCGACCCGGGCACCGAGCTGTGCCACGGCATCCCCGGCCGTGGACGGCGGCTCGCCCGCCACGGCGTTGGCCGCGGTGACCGCCAGGGGCCCCACGGCGCGGACCACCTCGAGCGCGACCTCATCGAGGGGCATCCGCACGCTGACCGCGCCGTCGGTGCGGCCGAGGTCCCAACGCAGTCCGCCCTTGGCGGGCAGCACCAGGGTCAGCGGCCCGGGCCAGAAGGCCGCGATCAGCAGCTCGGCGGCCTCGGGGAGAGCGGCCACGATCCCCGGCAGCTGTTTCTGACTCCGCACCAGCACCGGCAAGGGCAGGGCCCGGTCGCGTTCCTTGGCCGTCAGCAGGGCGGCGGTGGCGTCGAGGTCGAAGGCATCGCCGGCGATGCCGTACACGGTGTCGGTCGGCAGGATCACCAGCTCGCTGTCCTGGAGCAGCTCCGCGGCGCGGGCGATCGCCGCTGCCCGGCCGTCACCGGTGGTGTCCAGCAACTCGCTCACGACTGCACCCCTGACTGGCGCTCGACGGTCTCCCCGGACAGCGGCGAGGGTACGCCTCCGGTGGGTGCCGTCCCCTCGGCGCGCTCCGGCCACCGGGCCACGAGCACACGGTCGCGACCCGCCAGGTCGCGGACCAGTTCGCCTGTCGCGAAGCCGGCACGCGCCGCGGCAGCCAGGGCGGCGCCGCCGAGCCGGGCATCGATCTCCAGTACGACCGCGCCACCGGGCGTGAGCCACTCCGCTGCCAGGACGAGGAGCCGGTCGACCACCTCGTGGCCGACCGCTCCCCCGAACAGCGCCCTGGCGGGATCGTGCCGCGTCACCTCGACGTCGAGGTGGTCGGCGTCGGCGGCGGGCAGGTAGGGGGGGTTGGCGACCAGCACGTCGAGCTGGCCACGCAGCGCGTCGGGGAGCGGGTCGAGCAGATCACCCTGCTGCACCGTGAAGCGGGCCGGGGCGGCAACGGCGCCGAGGTTGCGCCGTGCCAGCGCCACCGCTGCCGGATCGATGTCGGTCGCGTGGACCGTGACCGTGGGAACCTCCGCCAGCAGGCTGGCGGCGATCGCGCCGGACCCCGTACAGGGTTCGGCGACCACCGCCCCGGGGCCGGCAGCCGCGGCGTGGGCGACGGCCAGACCGGCCACGACCTCGGTCTCGGGACGGGGCAGGAACACCCCGGGCTCGAGGGTGAGCTCCACCCCACGGAAGGGCCAGCGACCGAGCAGCAGCTGCAGGGGCTCCTGGTCCTCCCGCCGGCGCACGAGCGCCTCGAGGCGCGCACCCATGCGTGCCGCACCGACGTCAGCGGCTGGCTCGGAGGCCGTCGCGAGGACGTGCGACACCAGCCACCGTGCCTCGGTGCGCGCCGGTGCGATCCCGGCCGCCGCCAGCCGGGCCGTCACCGCAGCCACCATGTCGGGGTGCGTCACCTCGATGTCCACGTCTCAGCCTCGCGCACCCGGAGCCGGCGCGTCGACGTCCTCGAGGTCGGCGAGCCGGGCCTCCTGCTCGGCACGCCGCAGCGCCGCCACCAGGTCGTCGAGATGCCCGGCGAGGACGGCGTCGACGTCGTGGACGCTCAGCCCCAGGCGGTGGTCGGTGATGCGTGACTGGGGCAGGTTGTAGGTCCGGATCTTCTCGGAGCGGTCGCCGGTGCCGATCTGCCCCTTGCGGGCGTCGGCCCGGGCGCGCTCGGAGCGCGCCTGCTCCTCCTGGAGCAGGCGTGCGCGCAGGATCCGCAGGGCCTTGTCGCGGTTCTGGTGCTGGGACTTCTCGTCCTGGCAGCTGACCACCACCCCGGTGGGCAGGTGGGTGATACGCACGGCGGAATCGGTGGTGTTGACGCTCTGCCCACCGGGACCCGAGGAACGGAACACATCGATACGCAGATCGCCGGGATCGATCGAGACGTCCACCTCCTCGGCCGCCGCGAGCACCGCCACCGAGGCCGTGGAGGTGTGGATGCGACCCTGCGACTCGGTGGCCGGCACGCGCTGGACCCGGTGGACACCGGACTCGTGCTTGAGGTGGGCGTAGGCACCACGACCCACGATCTCCACGATGGCATCCTTGATGCCACCGATCCCCTGCGCTGTCCGGTCCAGGACCCGGGCGCGCCACCCCTGGCGCTCGGCGTAGCGCAGGTACATCTCCTCCAGCTCACCAGCGAACAGCCCGGCCTCGTCACCACCGGCCGCCGCACGGATCTCCACGATCACATCGCGGTCGTCGTTGGGGTCGGTGGGCACCAGGGCCAGTTGCAGCTCGGCCTCCAGTTCGGCGAGCTCGGCCGCCAGCACCTCGGCCTCGGCGGCCATGGCCTGCGCATCTGCCACCTCGGTGTCGGCGGCCATCTCGCGGGCCACCTCGAGGTCGTCGCGGATGGCGCGCCACCGGCGGTAGAGCCCCACCACCTCGCTCAGCTCGGCGTGCTGCTTGGCGAGGCTGGTGTAGCGCTCACCGTCACCGACCACGGCGGGATCGGCGAGCTGCGCTTCGAGGTCGCGGTGACGTTCCTCGAGCTGCGACAGACGCTCGAACACCTCAGCCCTCCTCGCCGCGGACCTCGAGGTCGTCACGATCCGGCGCGGCGGCGCGATCCGGCGCGGCGGCGCGGTCATCGGGCGGCGCGACGCGCAGCTCGGCTGACTCGAGCACCACGGGCACGCTGTCGTGGGCGAGCAGGACGGGGCTGTCGAGGCTGGTGGGCACCCGGCCCTCGCGATGTTCGGCGGGCACCACCGCCTCGAAGGAGCGGATCGCCACCTCGATCTGGTCGTGGTCGGGCTGCTTGGTGGTGATCAGCTGCAGCCACAGCCCCGGCTGCATGATGGCACGCACCAGGGGGTTGCTCCCATGGGCTGCACCCAGCCGCAAGCCCTCGTAGGCGGCACCGGCGACCACCGGCAGCAGCACGATGCGCAGCAGCACGTGGTAGATGACCGCACCCCACCAGGTGATCCCCTCGGGGGGTGGGACCAGCAGGCCACCGGCGGTGTAGATCACCACGGCGAGCAGCATCACCAGGATCAGGAAGTTCGTCCCGCACCGCACGTGCAGGGTCGAGTAGCGGTCGACATGCTCGGGCTCGAGGACCTCACCGTGTTCCCAGGCCGCGATCGTCTTGTGCTCGGCGCCGTGGTACTGGAACACCCGGCGGATGTCGGAGATCAGCGAGATCGACCACAGGTAGGCCAGGAAGATCACGATCCGGATGAACGACTCGACGAGGTGGAACCACACGCCGTCGCCCATCACGTTGCCGATGAGCGCATCGATCCCCTTCGTGGCCGCCGACGGCAGGAAGATGAACACCCCGATGAACAGCAGTCCCGCCAGCGCCATGGAGGCGCCCATGGCTGCGCCCGAGAGCTCCTCCTCCTCCTCGTCCTCGGGCATGGACCGTTCGGCGGAGATCCCCAGCGCGCGCATCCCGATCGACAGGGAGTCGAACAGCGCGTAGCAGCCACGGATCATCGGCCACTTCAGCCACGGCTTGCGCGTGGGCAGGGTCGAGGTGTGGTGGCACTCCAACCAGATATCCCCGTCGGGCTGGCGCACGGCGACCGCCCAGCGGTCGGCGCCGCGCATCATCACGCCCTCGATGACGGCCTGCCCGCCGTAGTAGTGGGGCGCCATCTCCGCCACATCGCCGGAGAAGTCCGGGACATGGCTCGACGACCGGCCGGCATCCGGGTGGTCGTGGCCGGCCGCTCGGGCCTGATGATCGTCCTCGTGTGGCACGTCGCACGTCCTGGCTCGGGTACCGACCCCCGCATGGAACACCACCGGCTGGCCGTGGAACCCCACGACGTCGGCGGGGTGACGGGGTGGTGCGGCGTCGTGCGGGCTGGCGGGAGGGTACTGCGCAGCCGCACACCGGCCCTAGGGTGCGCCGGTGATGGGCATCGACCGAGGGTCACATCCGGGTCACAGGAGGGGGAAGGTGACCGACGAGCACAGCGCGAACGAGCTCCTGCTCGAGCGCCTCGCGCGCATCGGGCGGGAGCTGTCGGCGACCAGCGGCCTCGACGACACGCTGCAGCGCATCGTCGACCTCGGCGAGGGCATGCTCGAACACTGTGACGGGGTGAGCATGATGCTCATCGGACGGGGCGGGATCATCGAGACGCCCGCGGCCTCCTCCTCCGTGGCCTACGAGAGCGACATGGCGCAGTACGCCACCGGACAGGGGCCGTGCCTGGACGCCATCGCGGACCACGAGGTCATCGTGATCGACGACCTCGAGACCGAGCAGCGCTGGCCCGACTACCGCGCCAGGGTGCTGGAGCTCGGGGTGCGTTCGATGATCAGCTTCCGGCTGTTCGTCACCGACGACTCGATGGGTGCGCTCGACCTGTACTCCCGGCGGCCCCACGCCTTCGACCGGCACGCACAGGTGGTCGGGCAGGTCTTCGCCGCGCAGGCGGCGGTGGCCATGAAGGCGGCCCTGGTCGAAACGGGCATGCACGCCGCGATCCAGTCACGTGACGTCATCGGCCAGGCCAAGGGGATCCTCATGGCCCGCCACCGTGTCACCGCCGACATGGCCTTCGAGGTCCTCACGCGGCGGTCCCAGGAGCGCAACCAGAAGCTCGCGGAACTGGCCGCAACGGTCGTACGGACGGGTGAGCTGCCCCCGGGGAGCCGGTAGCGCGTCACGGCGTGACCATCGCCTCCTGCCCGACGAGCCGGTCGGCGAAGGCGCGCAGCTCGACGCCGGCGTCCTGCGACATCGAGCGCAGTCGTGCGAGCGCCGCCGTGGCGTCGATGCCGTGGCGTGCCATCAGTATCCCCTTGGCCTGGCCGATGACATCCCGGCTCTCGAGCGCGCCCCGGAGGTGGTCGACCACCTCGAACTGCGCCTGCAACTGGCTGGCGTGGAGGACGTAGCCGGCACCCAGCGCCGTGATGATCCGGGCGGCCTCGAGGTCATCGGGTCGCCACGGCCCGGGACGGTCCCGGTAGATGTCGATCACACCGATCGTCTGGCCCCAGGTGTGCATCGGCACCGAAGCGACCGCCCGCACGCCCAGCTGCGACGCGCGCCGTTCGAAGGCCGGCCACCGGCCGTCCCCCTGCAGATCCGCGACCGCGCCGAGCGCGTTGCCGACGAACACCTCGTGGCACGGGCCCGCTTCGAGGTGGTCCTGGAGCACCTCCAGCCCGGCAACGCGATCGTCACTGGCCGCGGCGAAACCGAGCAGGCCGCTCGCACGGTCGGCGAGCATGATCCCGGCACCTTGCGCGCCCGTGAGCGCGGCTGCGTAGCCGGTCAGCTGGTACAGCAACCCCTGGAGGTCGTAGGGACTGACGATCGTGTCGGTGAACTCGCGGATCGCGGCGAGCAGACGGGGAGAGGACAACACAGCACCGATCCCCGGGAGGATCCTTCCGCTGGGTCGTCAACGCTGTACCCGGACCTGCACACCGTAGCCGGACCGACCGCCCACCGTCCCGACCGCGCGTGCGCCGCGCCCCCAACGTGCGCCCCCGACCATCGCCGGTGGTCGCCCCGTCAGCGAGGGTCCTACGGTCGGCACCGTTCCGGCTGACGACTGCCGTCGCCAGCCGCTGCCCACGATGGAGGATGTCCATGACCGCCGCTTCCGATCCCACGCTGGTCGGCACCTTCGCTTCGCAGCATGACGCCGAGGCCGCCAAGGAACGGCTCGAGAAGCACGGCATCACCCCGGTCACCATCGAGGACGGAGCCCAGGACCTGTGGACGGTCCACGCCCCCCTCGATCGCAGGGACGACGCACTGGCGGAGCTGCAGATCCTCGAACAGCGCCGGCGAGGTCCGGGCATCTAGCGCTGTCGCGCACCGCGAGCACGACCACAGCCGTGTGGTCGATCGGTGCGCAACCGGCGGGCATGAGCGCTGTGGCAGCAGGCGGTCATGCCGACGTGGACCCCGACGTGGACCCCTCGCCCTCGGCGACCATCTCGCGCAGCCGGGCCGCGTTGCGCGGGGCGTAGCCGGCCGCGTCGTTGTCGAAGTAGACGTAGACGTCGCGCTCCTGACGCTGCGGCGGCGCACGGTCGGTGATCGTGTGTGCGTCGGCAGGTTGGTCGGCGCTGCGCCAGTGGTGGAGGCGCTGCGCCCAGTTCCGCAGCTCCTGCTCACCGTAGGAGCTCGCGTAGAGCTCACCGGGGCCGTGCAGGCGCACGTAGACGAACCCTGCGGTCACCTCCTCGGTGTAGGGCCACGCGCGTGCGTGGGAGGCAGCCAGGGCCACCCCGTGCCGACGCGCGATCGCCACCATCTCCTCGCACAGGTAGCTGTCGTGACGCACCTCGAGCACGTGCCGCAGGCGGTGGTTCTCCCCGCCGTAGGCAGGATCCTCGACGCGCTCGTCGTGGCCGCGGGCGAGGGCAGCCGCCGCATCCGTGTCGTGCGGTAGGGCGGCGAGGAAGCCCTCCACACGGGCTGCGTCGAAGTGCAGCTGTTCCGGGAGCTGCCACAGGATCGGGCCGAGGGTGGTGCCCAGCGCCAGGATCCCCGAGGCGAAGAAGTTGGCCAGCGCCGGCCCGGTGTCGGCGAGCTTCTTGTTGTGGGTGATGAACCGGCTGCCCTTGACGGCGAGGACGACCTCGGCCGGCACGGCGTCACGCCACCGTCGGCAGCGTTTAGGGCTGGTCAACCGGTAGAAGGTGGCGTTGACCTCGAGGGTGTCGAACCGTGCAGCGGCGTAGCGCAACTCGGCGCGCCGCGGCAGGTCGGGGGGGTAGAAGCTGCCGCGCCAGCCGTCGTAGTTCCACCCTGACACGCCGATCCGGATGCGGCCCACCTCGTCGCCTTCCCGTCAGGACCGCGCCGGCATCGCGAGATAGGCGGGTGCCAGGCCCGCAGACGTCTCCCGCCGCGCCTGCTCAGGCACCGTACTTCTCGAGCCGTCCGGCAGACGCCAGCATCAGCGGCAGCAGGTCCTGGGTCCGCAGGTGCCCGAGGATGCCCGTGGCACACGCGCGTTCACCGAAGCTGTCCACCCGGTCACGTCCCACCCTGTCCCCCCACAGCAACGTCGGCACGGGGTGCCAGGAGTGCGCGTGCAGCTGGGTGGGCGCCGAGTGGTCACCGGTGATCGCGAGCACGTCGGGGCCCAGCTCGACCAGTTGCAAGATCACCTCGTCGACCGCTTCGATCGCGGCGATCTTCGCCTCGCGGTCACCGTCGTGACCGGCCCGATCCGCCGCTTTCTCGTGGGCGAAGAGGTAGTCGTACCGGTCCCAGCTGGCGGCCATCAGCTCGACCTGCTCCGCCAGGGAACCCACCACCGGCAGCGCGTCCATCCCCACCAGTTGGGCGACACCGCGGTACATCGGGTAGGTCGCGACGGTGGCGGGACGCAGACCGAAACGCTCCTGCATGCTCGGCAGCTCGTGGTGGGTGTCGAAGCCGCGGAACAGGATCGTGTCGGCGTCCTGGTCGCGCAGCGACGACCGGATGGCGGCGTCGAGCCGCTCGAGCAGCGCCGCGGTGCGGGCCGCCTCGGGCGTGGTCGCGGTGGGCTCCAGCGGGGGCACACCCGTGCGCTGGGGATCGAGATCCTCGACGTGGGGGTCCAACCCGTCACCCCGCAGGACCAGCAGCACGCGGTGTTCCGAGACGTGTTCGAAGGTCACCTCGACGTCCTCGAGCGTGACCTGCTCCTGGAGATGGTCGACGATCGCCCGGGCCCGGTCGTCGTCGATACGTCCGGCACGCCGGTCGGTCACCCGGCCCTCCTCGTCGAGCAACGCCAGGTTGCCGCGCGCGGCGAGGTCCCCCGGCTGCAGCTCCACACCCAGACCGATGGCGGACAGCAGGCCCCGACCGAGGTCGTACTCCAGCGGGTCGTAGCCGAACAGGGCCAGGTGCCCGGGGCCCGATCCGACGGTGATCCCCGGTCCCGCGGGCAGGGCCAACCCACAGGCGGCCTCGGCTGCGAGCTGATCGAGGTTCGGGGTGGTGGCCGCCTCGAGCTCACTGTCGTGACGCCCGTCGGCGTACCCACCCAGTCCGTCGATCACCAGCAGCACGAGGTGGGCCGGGTTGTCGTTGAGCAGTTCGCGGAGCCGCATGCCGGACCTCTCGATCACCGCCCCCCGACCAGACCACGCCGGGTGGCGTCCCGGCGCACGCAGCTGGGCCCGCGCGCCGGGGGTGGGATGAGCTCACTCGAGCCAGGCCCAGGCCTTGGACTCGTCGTCGGAGGAGAAGGTCTCGAGCTCCACCGGCGCCGCCTCCGCCGCCTTCGACAGCAGCTGCGTCGCCGTGTCGTCGGTCACCACGGCGACACGCTCCACGTCGTCGCTGTTGTCCCGGACGAAGCGCAGCCGCTCGTCCAGTGCGGTGAAGAAGCTCGACAGCTCCAGGTCGGACAGCCGGAACAGCACACGGATGGTGCCGTGCCGGGCGATCTCGTCGCGCAGCTCGCTGGCGATCTGGGTGTACTCGTCCGCGGTCACCTCACCGGACAGCGAGTAGCCGATGATCTGGTCGTGGCTCTTCTCGAGTCGACGCATCATGCGCGTTCCTTGCCTCGGGGGTCGCACGGGCGCGGTGGCGGTGCAGTTGCACCTGTCTTCCACCCTAAACAGGCCACCGGACAGCGCAACCGGGCTCGAGGCCGAACGGCCATGCCCGCTCGTCGCGCCGGACCGCGGCACCCGCCCGCGCACCGGCGTGGGCGACCACGGCCGCGCACCGGCGTGGGGGACCACCGCCGCCCGGGCAGGCTCAGGCGCTGGCGGTCACGCTCTCGACCGCGACCTCGGGTCGGAGCTGTTCGACCTCGCCCGGGTCGAACAGCTCGGTTCCCGGTGTGAGTACCGATGCGGCCGCGGCAGCGACCCCGCGGGCACACGCCGCGACCGGATCGTCGCCGCCGGCCAGTGCCGCGACGATGCCGGCGACCAGGCTGTCGCCCGCGCCCGCGTCGCTGCGCGCGGGCCCGGGCAGCGGCGGGCTGTGGACCGCGTAGTGGCCGCTGGCGGAGGAACACAGCGCCCCGTGCGCGCCCAGCGTGGTCACCACGACCTGCGCACCGCCGCGGTCGAGCAGCCCCTCGCCCACCTCACGTGCAGCCTCGAAGGACTCC
>JAWLFQ010000160.1:0-2798 GCA_041685505.1 Nitriliruptoraceae bacterium | reverse complement strand
CCCGGGTCGGCCGGGGGTGCCGGCGCGCTCCCGCCGAGGCGGGCCGGCACCCACCAGGCACCGGGCGGCGCACCATCGGGGTAGCTGCGCTGCAACACGTGGAGCAGCTCGGTCGTGGTCCGCTGGAGCCGGGTCGTCGCCGCCACCGGATCCTCGTCGGGGCCGACGTGGAGCGGGGGGGCGAAGGCCACCTCGACCGGGATGCCCCAGGCACGACGTGCGGAGAACGGGTACCCGGTGGTCACCAGGCGGTGGCTGCCCCAGCTCGCGCTCGGCACGATCGGCACGCCCGCCTGCTGGGCCATGCGAGCCGCCCCGGTGCGCATCGGCTGCACCTCGAAGGACGTCGAGATGCCGCCCTCGGGGGCCACCATCACCAACCCGCCGTGCTGCAGCACCTCGACGGCCGCGGCGTAGGAGCTCGCGCGGCTGCCTGGATCGGACCGCGCCACCGGGACGGCGCCGGCGAAGCGGACGATCCAGCGGGTCCGCCAGGAGTCCCACAGGTCGGCGCGGCCCAGGACCCGGACGGGACGTCCGAACCGGCGGTAGATCTCGTAGGCGGTGACCACGAAGTCGACGTGGCTCGTGTGGTTCCAGGTGACCACCGCCCCACCCCGTGCCGGGACGTTGCGCGTTCCCCGTGCGCGGAGTCGCCAGCGGGCCAGCCGCAGGCAGGTGATCGCGATCCAGGCCACGATCCGGAACCGGAGACTGGGCCGCTGGACGGGGGCGTCGCGACCGTGCTGGGCGTCGCCTCCGTGCTGGGTGCCGCCTCCGTGGTTCACGCCGGTGCCGGACCGCCGCGTGCGGTCCCGCGATCCTCCCCATCGTCACGTGCCGAGGCGTCCGGCCCACGGTCCTGCTCGCTCCAGGAGCGCTCGCGTTCCAGGTGCGCACGCAGCACCTCGTCGTGTTCGGGGGCGCCGCCACCCAGCCGCGCCGGCACCCAGTCGGCACCGGCCGGCGCACCATCCGGGTACTCCTCCTGGGCCTCGTGCAACAACGTGGTCAGGCGGTGCGCGAGCTCGGCGGTCACGGCGACGGGGTCGTCCTCCGGGCCCACGCTGAGCGGCGCCCCGAAACGGACGAGCACCGGCAGCTTGCGCACGAGCCGCTTCGGCCCGCCCTTGGTGAGCACGCGCTGGGTACCCCACCCGGCCACCGGCACGATCGGGACACCGGACAGCTGCGCCATCCGGGCAGCCCCGGTCCGCAGGGGCAGCAGCTCGAAGGACGGCGAGATGGTCTGCTCCGGCGCCACCGCCACCAGGTCCCCGCACCGCAGCGCGTCGATGGCGCCATCGAACGCCGAGGCCCGACCACTGAGCGAGGACCGGTCCACCGGGATGGCCCGCGCCCAGCGCACGATCCACCCGACCTTCCTGCTGGTCCAGATCTCGCGCTTGGCGAGGAACCGCAGCGGCCGACGCAGGATCCGGACTATGGGCCAGCCCACCATCACGAAGTCGAGGTAGGAATGGTGGTTGAAGGCCAGGACCGCGCCGCCGTGCCGGGGCACGTGCTCGAGTCCGCGCACATCGATCCGCCAGCGCAGGAGCCGCACGACGACGATCACGATGCGAGCGATCACACGCCAGAGCCAGGTCAGGTGCGCGGGTGCGGTGGTGGCGTCCATGGTCGGGCAGCGTAGACGCGCCGCACGGCCGCGGAACATGACCCGTACCTCACCCCTCCAGTAACTGGTCCACCGCGTCCAGCAGGCGATCCACCGTCGCGTGGGTGGCCCCCTCCCCCATCAACCCGACGCGCCAGGCCCGACCGGCGAAGGGCCCGAGGCCGCCACCCACCTCGATGCCGTGCTCGACGAGTAGCCGGCGGCGCAGCTCCGCCTCGTCGACCTGGTCCGGCCACGCCAGCGTGGTCAGCTGCGGCAGCCGCGCACCGGACGCCGCCAGGAGTTCCGCATCGCGGTCCTGGATGTGCTCCTGGAACAACGCGCCCACCTCGGCGTGTCGTGCCCACCGGGTCTCGAGCCCCTCGGCCAGCACCCGGCGCAGCCCCTCGTGCAGTCCCAGCAGTGCACTGATCGGCGCGGTGTGGTGGTAGGCGCGTTCCGCCCCCCAGTACCGGCGGATCGCGGCGACATCGAGGTACCAGGACCGCACCGGGGAGGTCCGCCCGTCGATGACCGCCTCGGCCTTGGGGCTGAAGGTGATCGGTGCGAGCCCGGGCGGCACGGACAGGCACTTCTGGGTGCCCGAGTAGACGACGTCGAGGTGCCAGTCGTCGACCTCCAACGGCACGCCGGCCAGTCCGGTGACGGTGTCGACGAGCAGCAACGCATCGGTCTCGGCGACCAGGACACCGATCTCCTCGAGCGGCTGCTGCGCCCCGGTGGAGGTCTCCGCGTGGACGAGTGCCACCATCCTGGCGTGAGGGTGGGCGGCCAGCGCTTCGGCGACCCGTTCCGGTGCGAACACCCGACCCCACTCCTCCTCGAGGACGACCACCTCGGCGCCGGCACGCCGAGCGGTATCCGCGATCCGGCCACCGAAGACGCCGTTGACGCCGACGATGACCGTGTCGCCCGGCTCCACGAGGTTGACGACCGCCGTCTCCATGCCGGCGCTCCCCGTGCCCGACACGGCGTAGGTCAGGCGGTTGTCGGTGCGGAACACCTGGCGCAGCATCGCGGCGATCTGATCGGTGACGTCGAGGAACCAGGGATCGAGGTGGCCCACCATCCCGCGCGCCTGCGCGGCGAGGACCTCCGCGTGCACCGGTGACGGCCCGGGTCCCAGCAGCAACCGCTCGGGCGGCATCGCGGCGGCGAC
>JAWLFQ010000159.1:0-2830 GCA_041685505.1 Nitriliruptoraceae bacterium | reverse complement strand
GGTGAGTGCCGCACCCCTCCCTCCGCTCGACAGCCACCCGTTCCTCGACGGGTTGCACACACGTGTGCTCGTCCTCGACGGCGGTATGGGCACGAGCCTGCAGGCAGCCGGGCTGACGCCGGAGGACTTCGGCGGCGACCACCTCGACGGCTGCAACGAGGTGCTGGTCCGTACCCGCCCGGACGTCGTCGAGCAGGTGCACCGCGACTTCCTCGACGTCGGGGTCCACGCCGTGCAGACCGACACCTTCGGCGGGGCGCCGTGGGTGCTGGACGAGTACGGCCTCGGCGAGGACACCGAGGAGCTCAACCGCCTGGCCGCAGAGGTGGCACGACGTGCCGCCGACGCCTACGCCACGCCCGGCGACCCGCGCTTCGTGATCGGTTCGATCGGTCCGGGCACGCGCTCGCCCACCCTGTCGTTGGGCAAGGATCCGGCCGACGCCCGTGACTTCATCGACATCGCCACGATGGAGGAGGGCTACCGCCGCCAGGTGCGTGGGCTGC
Organism: Nitriliruptoraceae bacterium; assembly: GCA_041685505.1. Lineage (GTDB taxonomy): Bacteria > Actinomycetota > Nitriliruptoria > Nitriliruptorales > Nitriliruptoraceae > T1Sed10-7. The sequence continues at coordinate 2,324 of JAWLFQ010000159.1, read as the reverse complement.
TCGATGGCGGCAGCGACGTGATCCTGATCGAGACCAGCTTCGACCTCCTCCAGATCAAGGCCGCGGTCGCCGCCGCCAACGACGTGTTCGTGGAGCGTGGCCAGCGGGCTCCGCTGATGGTGCAGTTCACCGTCGAGAAGGACATCAACACCCTCCTGCTGGGCACCGAGCCGCCGGCGGCGATCGCGGCCCTCGACCCGTTGGCCATCGACGTCCTCGGCATGAACTGCGCCACCGGCCCGGCCGACATGCGCGAGCACGTGCGGACCCTCGCGCGCACGTCCCGGCTGCCGATCAGCGTCATCCCCAACGCGGGCATCCCCCATCTCGAGGACGACCGCACCGTCTACCCGCTGGACCCCACAGGGCTGGCTGACGCGCAGCGGGAGTTCGTCTCCGAGCTGGGGGTGGGCATCGTGGGCGGGTGCTGCGGGACGACGCCCGCGCACCTCGCAGCGGTGGTCGACGCCGTGCAGGGGCTGCGACCGCGTCCCCGGGTGGTGGACCGTCCGGGTGCCGTGCGACGGGGCGCAGCCGGCCGCCTGACGGCGCCGGGCGATGACGGCCACGCGACGCCGGGCCCCGACGTCGAGGTGGCAGCCGGGCCGGCAGCCGGGCCGGCTGGCGCAACCGGTGCCGTACCGGCAGCCGACACCGAGGTGGCAGCGGAGCCGATCACCGTCGAGTGGCGCCCGGCGCTCGCCTCGCTGTACGCCGCCGTACCCATGGAGCAGGAGAACGCCTTCCTCGCCATCGGGGAGCGGGCCAACGCCAACGGCTCGAAGGCCTTCCGTGAGCTGCTGCTCGCCGAGGACTGGGACGGCAGCGTCCAACTCGCCCGCTCCCAGACCCGCGAGGGCGCCCACGTGCTGGACGTGTGCGTCGACTACGTCGGCCGACAGGGCGTGCCCGACGTGCGCGCGATCGTCGACCGCTACGCGACCCAGTCCACCCTGCCGCTGGTGATCGACTCGACGGAACCCGAGGTCATCGAGGCGGCCCTGACCCGCCTGGGGGGCCGGGCGGTGATCAACTCCGTCAACCTCGAGGACGGGCGGGTCAAGGCCGACCGTCTGCTGCCGCTCGCGAAGCGCTACGGCGCGGCGGTGATCGTGCTCGCCATCGACGAACAGGGCCAGGCCCGCACCGCTGACTGGAAGGTCGAGGTGTGTGAACGCGTGGCCCGCATCGCCATCGACGAGTACGGCCTCGAGGCCCACGACCTGATCTTCGACTGCCTGACCTTCCCCCTGGGTTCAGGCCAGGAGGACCTGCGCCGCGATGCCAGCGAGACGCTCGAGGCGATCGAGCGGGTGAAGGCCGCGGTCCCGGGCTGCGCGACCACACTGGGGGTGTCGAACGTCTCCTTCGGGCTCTCGCCCGCGGCGCGACAGGTGCTGAACTCCGTGTTCCTCAAGGAGGCGATGGAGCGCGGGCTCGACTCCGCCATCGTGCACCCCGGCAAGATCCTGCCCCTGCACCGCATCCCCGAGGAACAGGTCGCCGTCGCCACGGACCTGATCCACGATCGCCGCGGGACGACCGGGACCCCCGTGGCGTCCGAGGGGGGCGGTGACCCGGTCCCCCGCAGCGCCGACTACGACCCACTCCACGAACTGATGCGGCTGTTCGAGGGCGAGCGCGAGGCCGGTGCGACGGCGGAGGAGCTCGCCGCGCTGAGCGTCGAGGAGCGCCTCGAGCGCCGCATCATCGACGGCGACCGGGACGGCATCGACGCCGACCTCGACGCGGCGCTGGCCGACCATCCGCCGCTGGACATCATCAACCGTTTCCTGCTCGCGGGGATGGCCACGGTGGGCGAGCTGTTCGCCTCCGGACAGATGCAGCTCCCCTTCGTCCTGCAGTCCGCGGAGACGATGAAGACCGCCGTCGCACACCTCGAGCCGCACATCGAGGCGGCCGGGGGCGCCTCCTCCACCAAGGGCCGGATCCTGCTCGCCACCGTCAAGGGCGACGTCCACGACATCGGCAAGAACCTCGTGGACATCATCCTGCGCAACAACGGCTACGACGTCGTCAACCTCGGCATCAAGCAGCCGATCGACCGCATCATCGACGCCGCCGAGGAGCACGACTGCGACGCGATCGGCATGTCGGGCCTGCTGGTGAAGTCCACGGTGATCATGAAGGAGAACCTCGAGGAACTCAACGCCCGCGCGCTGGCGACGCGCTACCCGGTGTTGCTCGGTGGTGCCGCGCTGACCCGCGGCTACGTCGAGGACGACCTGCGGGCGATCTACGAGGGCGAGGTCTTCTACTGCAAGGACGCCTTCGAGGGCCTGCGGGTGCTGGATGCGGTGATG
>JAWLFQ010000076.1:0-11732 GCA_041685505.1 Nitriliruptoraceae bacterium | reverse complement strand
GCGGTCCGGGCTGCACGACCACGAGCACCCCGTCGGTGACGGTCACGTGGGCGTGCGGTCCTGAGAACCGGTTGCTGACACCCCGCGAGGAGCCCGGGTGCAGGGTCGCGTCCTCGAGCGGGAACCTGAGACCGTGGGTGGTCACCCCGTGCGCCTCGCCGTGGACGGCGAGCAGGCTGACCAGCTCGTCGGGCCGACCCGCCAGGCGCACCTCGTCGCGCACCACGTGGAGCAGCGCCGGGCCCAGCAACGCCCGGATCCGCAGCTCGGCGTAGGCATCCGATGCGAGCAGGGCGACGTTGGCCAGCAGGTGGTCCAGACGGCCCCCATGGCCGCCCACGACCGTGACCTGCGCAGGCCCCTGCCCGCGCACGGTGTCCAGCGCGAGCGCGAGGTCCGTGCGGTCCTTGTCCTCGGGGTGGCGATCGATCCGGGTACCGAGCGCTTCGACACGGGCCAGATCCTCGGGGTCCACCGAGTCCAGGTCGCCGACCACCAGGTCGACCTCCAGCCCCAGGATCGCGGCTGCGCCGAGGCCGCTGTCAGCGGCGATCACGGTGTCAGCCGGGTGGAGGGGACCGGACAGCGGGGTCACCACGGGCTCGCCACCGGCGAGCACCACGACCTCCCGCAACCCCGTGGTACGGCCCGTTGTGGGCTCGTCGTCTGCGTCCACGGTGTCACCTCCCTATCGCCGGCATTACCCGGTTCAGGTTCCACGGGTCGGTGACGCTGCCACGAGTGGCCGGTCACCCTCTCAGCTCGGCGGCCCGAGCTCCCCGGGTGTCAGTTCGGCGCTGTCTGAGCGCCTACGCGCGTCAGGGTAACGGCCCGTGCACCTCCCGACGAACGGAGGGAACCTCCCACTCGCGCCCGCGAGCGCTGGGCGGGGGCAGGGCGGCTCGCTCAGCCCGTCCGGCGCAGGCGACGCCCCGAGACCTCGTCGGGCACGATCCGCAGCCAACTCACCTCGGTCGAGTCGGCGATCGCCCAGCTGTCGAGGGTGTCCTCGTAGCGTGCCAGCAGCTGCGGATCGTCCACCACCTCCGCACGTCCCTGTACGAGCACGCTCCAGCCCGTGCCACGGGCGGGGTCGTGGTCGTCGAGCTGGAAGGCCACCGTGCGGCCCGCGAGCCCGACGTCGAGCTTGCCCCCTGCGACCGTGCGCAGCACCACCGTGGAGCCGTCGACGAGGTGGTTGACGGGTACCACCACCGGGGCGCCCTCCGCCTGGTAGGCCAGGCGGCCCAGCGGCCGGCTGCGCAGCAACGACAGGCACTGGTTGAGCGGCAGTACCTCGAGTCCGTGACGGTCCGTTGCTTTGGCCACCGGGTTCCTCCTCGACACCTGCGGGCAGCCTGCGCGCTCGGCTGGCGTCGCGGCAGGGACCTCCGTCACCGCTCGTTGGGGTCCGTCCGTGGGACCTCAGTCCTCACGATGCCACCCGGGTGGCGGTGGTCGGCTACTCCTCGCCGTGCTCCACCTGGGTGTAGAAGACGGCCGCCTCGGTGCGCCGCGACATCCCCAGCTTCGACAGCAGGTTCGAGACGTAGTTCTTGACCGTCTTCTCCGCCAGGTGCATGCGGTCGGCGATCTGGCGGTTGGTCAGGCCCTCGGCGATCAGTGCCAGGATGCGCCGCTCCTGGTCGGACAACGCCTTGAGCCGCGGGTCCTCCTCGTCGCCCTTGCGCAGGCGCTCGAGCACCTTGCCCGTCAGCGCCGGGTCGAGCAGCGAGTCGCCCGCCGCGACCCGCCGGACGGCGTCGATCAGGTCGTTGCCGCGGATGTCCTTGAGCAGGTACCCGGCGGCCCCCGCCATGATCGCGTCGAACAGCGCCTCGTCGTCGCCGAAGGAGGTCAGCATCAGACAGGCGATGTGGGGGTCGCGGGCGCGGACCTCACGGCACACCTCGATGCCGTTGCCGTCGGGCAGCCGGACGTCGAGCACCGCCACGTCCGGCGAGGTGCGCGCGATCTGCGCCAGCGCCATGCCGGCGGTGGCGGCATCGCCGACGACCTCGATGTCCTCCTCGGCGTCGAGGAGATCCTTGAGACCCCGGCGCACGACCTCGTGGTCGTCGACGAGGAAGACGCGGATGGACACGGACGGCCTCCGGAGGGGTGCGGTGGGTGCGGGTCCCGGCGTGATGAGGCTAGTGCCCCGGCGGCGATCGGGCTGTCTTCCTGTACCGACGCCGGCGACGGCTACCGTGTCGGCGTCCTAGTGGTCCCTGCGAGCGACCCGCCGAGGTGCAGTGTGGCGTCAGTCCCGATGGAGAGCCCGCAGAGCGACCCGCGCATGTCGGCACTGCTGGAGGCGGTGCTCACCGTGGCCAGCGACCTGGAGCTGGAGGCGATGCTCGGCCGGGTCGTACGGGCTGCCTGCGAGCTGGTGGGGGCCCGTTACGGCGCCCTGGGGGTGATCGACGAGGACGGGGAGGCGTTGGAGGCCTTCGTCCACGAGGGCATGGACGCCGCGCAGGTCGAGGCGGTCGGGGAGCTGCCCTCCGGTCATGGTGTCCTCGGGCTGCTGATCTCCGAGCCGCGACCGATCCGGATGGCCGACCTGCACGAGCACCCGCGCTCGGTGGGGTTCCCGGCACACCACCCGCCGATGCACAGCTTCCTCGGTGTGCCGATCCGCATCGCGGACGAGGTCTACGGCAACCTCTACCTGACGGAGAAGGCCTCGGGCGGGGACTTCACCGACGAGGACGAGGAGCTGGTGGTGGGCCTGGCGGCCGTCGCGGGGTCGGCCATCGCCAACGCACGGCTGTACGGGGAGGCGCGGCGCCGTGAACGCTGGCGTCGTGCCACCGCCGAGGTGGCACGGGCGGTGCTGGCCGGTGAGCCGAGCCAGCGCGTACGCCACCGCGTCGTGGCGGGGGCGGCGGAGCTGCTCGACGCCGCCGGTGCCTGCCTGGTCGAGCTGCACGACGACGCGCTGTGGGTGCTGGCCGGGACGGGGCAGGCACCCTCCGAGGGCTTCCTCGCCGTCGGGGGGTCACCCGCGGAGCGCACCCTGCGCGAGGGTGCGTCGCGACGCGAGGAGGCTGATCCGATCTTCGACGGCGCGTCGGCGTGGGCGCCGGTGCAGGTCGCCGGGGAGACCGTCGCTGCGATCGGGGTGGGGCGAGGGCGGGCCTTCACCGCACGGGAGGTCGAGGAACTCGTCGCCCTGGCCTCCCAGGTGAACGTCGCCTGGAGCTTCGAACGGGCACAGGCCGAGGTGCAGCAGCTGTCGCTGGTGGCGGACCGGGAACGGATCGGCCGTGACCTGCACGACACCGTGATCCAACGGCTGTTCGCCACCGGCCTGTCCCTCCAGGCGGCACAGCGCAAGCTCGATGATCCCGAGGTGGTGCAGGAACGGCTCGAACAGGCCGTCGACGACATCGATGGGATCGTCAGGGAGATCCGAGCGACCATCTTCGCCCTGCAGTCGTCGGGTGACGCCGAGCGGGGCGTGAGGGCGCGGGTCCTGGAGGTGGTCGAGGAGCTCGGTGGCGTGCTGCCGCGCGCGCCGCGGGTCCGCTTCGACGGCCCCATCGACACGGTCGTGAGCGAGCAGGTGACCGATCACCTGCTGCCGGTGGTCCGGGAGGCGCTGACCAACGTGGCCAAGCACGCCGGGGCCGAGGACATCGAACTGGAGCTGGCGGCCGACCACGCGGGGGTCCGGCTGCGGATCGCCGACGACGGGACCGGGATCCGATCGGATGCCCGTGCCGGCTTCGGTCTGCGCAACCTCCGCGAGCGTGCGGATGCCCTGGGTGGCGCGATGGAGGTCGGGTCAGCTGGTCCCGACCGGGGTACGGAGCTGATCTGGACCGTCCCGGCGACGTGACGGGGCCTGCGGCATGGGCCCGTCGTCGAGCAGCAACGCCTCACCCGCCAACCGTCCCGAGACCTCCTCGAGGAAGCGCTCCACGGTGCCCCGGGCCAGTCGGTGCATCCCGACGGTGTCGACGGCCCCACCGAGCGCCCCGCCCGGCGGCCGGTACCGCGCGTCGAGCAGCAGGGTCGTGCGGCCACCGGACTGCGCGTGCAACCCGAGCTCGCCGTCGAGGCTGGGCAGGAACCGGTCCACGGCGGACTGCTCGCCGTCATCGGCGATCGGATCCCAGCTGAGCGTGCGCCAGCGGGTCGCCCCCGCACGCCACGGTGCCCCGACCGTCGCGCGGACGGTCCGGGTCAGCGAGCCGGCGCGCAGTGCCAGCACGAAGTGGGAGCCGTCCCGGCGTGCACCGGGCAGCCAGCGGGCCGGATCACCGTCGAACGCGGCCGCGAGCGCGACCGGGTCCCCGACGACCGGTAGGAACGTGCGCACGGAACGAGCCACGGTGATGCCCTCCTCGATGGCAGCAAGCTACGACCGGCAGTGAGGGCCCGTGCAGGGGAAGAGGTCCCCGGTGCATGGGCCCGGTGGCCACCGTGCAGCGGGGCCGTGCGGCGAAGCTCGCCGGACGTAGCGGGGACGTCACCCCGTGTTGCGTAGCCCCGCGGCGATGCCGTTGGTGGCCACCAGCACAGCAGCGCGCAGCCGGGGCTCCTCCGTCGCGCCGTGCGCACCGCGCAGCCGTTGCAGCAGTGCCGCCTGGACCGCGTGGAGGGGGTCGAGGTAGGGGTCGCGCAACTGCAGCAGTTCGGTCAGCTCCGGATGCGAGGCCAGCAGGTCCCGCCCTCCGCTGAGGCGCCGCAGCGCAGCGACGGTGCGCTCGTGCTCCGCGCGCAGGGCCGGGAAGACCACCTCGCGGATCTGCGGGCGCGCCAGCTGTGCGTAGGTCCCGGCGATGCGCAGGTCGGACTTGGCCAGCGCCATCGCCACGTTGTCGAGCGTGACCTGCAACAGGGGGCTCACCCCGACCAGGGCGGACAGCTCGTCCCAACGGTCCTGGTCATCGGCGGTGTAGTGGTGCAGCGCGGACCCGACCCCGTACCAGGCCGGCAGGAGGACACGGCACTGGGTCCAGGCGAAGCCCCACGGGATCGCGCGGAGCTGCGCGATGCCACGGCCCGCCTGCCGGCGCGCCGGCCGGGAGGCGATGTTGAGCTCGCCGATGGCGTCCAGCGGGGTCGCCTCGTGCAGGTAGTCGACCAGCTCCGGGGTCTCGTACACCAGCGCGCGGTAGGCATCGCGGGCCAGCGAGGACAGCGTTCCCATCACCCGGTCGAGGTGCTCCTCGGTGTGCGGTGAGCCCGTGGACGGACCGGATGCGGCCGGCACGCCGGTCGGTGCGGCCGTGAGCAGCACGGCGTGCACCACCTGCTCGAGGTGACGGTGTGCCAGGGCCGGATCGCGGTAGCGCGCGGCGATGACCTCACCCTGCTCGGTCAGCTTCAGGCGGCCCCGCACCGACTCGGGCGGCTGCGCGCGGATCGCGGCGTTGGCCGGCCCACCGCCGCGACCGATCGAGCCGCCACGACCGTGGAAGAGGGTGAGGCGTACCCCGTGGGCGTCGGTCACGCGGGCGATGGCCCGCTGGGCCCGCTGCAGCTGCCAGCTGGCGGTGAGGTAGCCACCGTCCTTGTTCGAGTCGCTGTAGCCGATCATGACCTGTTGATGGTCGCCCCGGCGCCGTACGTGCTCGCGGTAGCGTGCATCGGACAGCAGGCTGCCCAGCAGCTCGGGGGCGCGCTCCAGATCGTCGACGGTCTCCAGCAGGGGCACCACGTCCAGTCCGTCGGCGCACCCTGCGTCGCGGGCCAGCAGCAGCACCCCGAGCACGTCCGACACGCGCTGGGTCATGGAGATGATGTAGGTGTCGATGGCGGCGGGACCGATCCGGTCGTGGGCGCGTCGCACGACCCGGAACACCTCGATGGTGCGGGCGGTCTCCTCGCTCAGCTCGAGGACGTGGGGGGTGATGGGACGGCCCGTGGCCAGCTCGGCGCTCAACAGCTCGCACCGCTGCGCCTCGGTGAGTGCGTCGAGATCCTCCACGATGCCGTAGCGCGCGAACACCTCGGTGAGTGCGGCCCGGTGGCGGGCGGCGTGCTCACGGATGTCCAGCGTGACGAGGTGGAACCCGAAGACCTCGGCCTGGACCTGCAGGTCCCGGACCCGGCCGTCCGCGATCGCGCCGGCACCGGCGGAGCGCAGGCTGTCGCGCAGGAGCTCGAGATCGGCGATGAAGGCCTGTGCGTCGGGGTAGGTCCGTGGGTCGATGCGGTGGTCGGCCCGCCACGGACGGGCCGCCCGCGCCTCGGTCGCCCGCAGCACCCGGTAGGTCAGCGCCAGGAAGCGGCGATGCGGTTGGTCGTGGTAGCGCTCGTCGATCTCCGCTGCGTCCTCCGGCAGCAGTGCGGCGAGCTCGTCGTACCGTTCGGTCAGCTGTGGGCTGGTGCCCCGCGACGCGGAGACCGACAGGTGCGCGTGCATCCGATCGATGGAACGCCGCAGCAGCCGGATGGCGGTGACCTGCTGCTCCCGCAGGGTCTGCTCGGTCACCAGGGGGGTGACGTTGGGGTTGCCGTCACGGTCACCGCCGATCCAGGAACCGAACCGCAGGAACCGTGGCGTCGGCTGCGGTGCGGTGCCGTAGACGGTGGCCAGGGCGGTCTCGAGACCGCGGTAGAGCTGCGGGGTGAGGTCGTAGAGGGTCGCGTCGATCCAGTAGAGCCCGTTGCGGACCTCGTCGAGCACCGATGGTGCCCGCGACCGGGTCTCGTCGGTCAGCCACAGCGAGGTGATCTCCTCCTGGAGGCCACGTTGCAGCTCCGCCGTCGCCTCGGGTGAGAGGGTCTCCTGGTCCAGGCGGCGCAGCGCCGCCGAGACCCGGCCGAGCTTGGTCAGCATCGTGCGACGTTTCGACTCCGTCGGGTGGGCGGTCATCACCGGCTGGATCGCGACCTCGGCGAGCAGGCGCCCCATCTGTTCGCGGTCGACGCCGCGGTCCGCGAGCGTGCGGACGGCCGCGACGAGGGTGTCGGGGAGGGGCTCGCTGCCCGCGGCCGCCGCCTGCCGGTCCACGATCAGCTGACGCACCAGCGCCTGGTCCTCGGCGAGGTTGACGAGGTGGAACCAGGCGGCGAAGGCCGACACCACCACCAGTGCGCGGTCGACGGACACGTCCTGCAGCAGCGCCTGGAGCTCCGCGGCGGCCGCCTCGTCACCGCCCCTGCTGGCGATGGCCAGCGACCGCACCCGCTCCACCAGCGCGAAGGCCTCCGGGCCCTCGACCTCATCGATCGCGCGGCCGAGGAACTGCCCCAGCATGCGTACCTGGGCGCCGGTCGCGTCGCGGTCCATCCGGGGTGACCTCCGCTGTCCGAGCACGCCCCGACGGCGGCTCGCGCGCGGCAGACTACGGCGGGTGTTGCGGCTGTGCCCTGCCCGAGGGCGAGACCGGTGCTGCCGCGGCGAGCACCGGCGGGTTACCGTCCCCGGCACGATCACGGAGGCCGCCGCGTGCTGATCCTGCACCACGACATCACCTCCCCGGCTGCGGCCGTGGCGTTGCTGCGCGTGCAACGGGTGGTGGATGCCGGCGGCCAGGTCGGCTTCTCGCCCCTGGACGTCCTCGGGCTCGAGATCTCCATCCCGGTCACCACGGAGATGCTCGCCGAGCTCGAGGCGTACCGGGACCGTGCGCTGGCGCTCGGGCTGGCCATGCGGCGTCCGAGCCGGCAGCCACCGACCCTGTCCGCGCACCTGGTGGGTGAACTCGCCGAGGAGGCCGAACTCGGCGCGTCGTGGCGGTGGACCTGCCTCCAGGCCTACTGGGCCCATGACGCCCCTCTCGACGATCCGGAGGTGCTCACGACCCTGGCTGCGCGGGCGGGCCTGGAGCCCGACCGGGCCGCCGAGCGGCTCGCCGATCGCGCGGCACGCACCTCGCTGCGTGAGCGCATGCTCGCCCAGCGACGCCGCGGTGTCGGCGGGGTACCGGTGCTGGAGCTCGACGGGACACTGGTCCCCGCGGACCTCCCCGACCCCGATCTGCGCGAGCTCGCCGGCCTGTGACGGCATCCCGGTGGTCAGCGTCCCCCACACCGGCCCAGGCGCGGTTCCTCGAGGAGGTGCTCGGCTGGGGGCACGCCCGGCCCGAGGTCCCTGCCGGCCTGCTGCAGGAGCTGGATGCGGAGCTGCGTGCGGCGGTCCGGGCGAGGTGGCCGCAGGCGGAGCGGCAGCCGCGGTCCGCGCCCCTGCCGAGCTCCCGTCACCTGCTGGGGTTGCTGCGCGACGACGGTCCGGGCACCGCACACTGGCACCACGACCGGTCCACCGTGCGTGGGGTGCTGCTCGGCCGCAGCTTCGCGCGCGACGTCGAGCAGCGGCACCGCGCCACGCCTGCAGCGGTGGTCGCCGAGGTGACCGCGGAGCTGGCCGGTGAGCGTCCCTTCGACCCGGCTTCGGCCTCGGCCTGGTGCAACGCGGCACAGCCGTCGGTGCGCACCGAACTGCACCACGAGCTGACCGCCGCGCTCGCCGATCTGCGCACCCTGTGGCCGGTGCTCGATCCGGCGCACGTCGCCGTCGAGGTCCGTCCGACACGACGCGTCGAGGTGGCACCCGGGCCGCAGGTGGTGACGGTGCGCCCCGACGTGGTGTTGGCCAGCCATCGCCAGGACGAGCGGGCACGGAGCCTGACCCTGGTGACGCGCGCGGGCATGCCGCGTCCGCGCGAGGATCTGACCCGGGTACGGGCGACGGCGCTGCTGACGGCGCTGGCCACCGGGCGGGTCCCCTTCCGGTGGGCCGTGTTGCATCTCACCGACGGCCGTGCCGAGGTGGAGGACCTCGACGTGGCGGTGCTCGCCAGCACGGCACGGTGGCTGGGGGAGCGGATCGGCGCGCAGATGGCCGAGGGCCCGGGGAGCACCCAGGAGGCGACGGACCGATGAGCAGCGGGGGGCAGCACGGCGAGGGTCCCGAGGGGGCAGCGGGCGAGACACAGCCCGGCGCCCGTCGTTTCCACACCCCGCTGCGCGGGCACGCCTTCGCCGGGCCGGTCCCGGCCGAGATCATGACACCGGGCCGGCAGGTGGCCTTGGTGCGTGAGCCCGACAACCCCGCCGATGCCCACGCCGTGGCGGTCTGGGTCATCGACGACGAGCAGCGGTCCTGGCGTGTCGGCTACCTCGACCGCACCGTCGCCGCGCGGATCGCCCCGCGTATCGACGCCGGCACCGAGGTCCGCGCGGCCCTGGAGGGGTGGGTCGAGGAACCGGCTGGACGTTGGCGACGGCCGCTGGTGCGGCTCGAGGTGGCGGCGGAACCCCGGCGTGGCACGGACGCGGAGTCGGTCCAGGCCACCGTGTGGGGCAGGCCGCCGGGCGTCCGACGTCGCAGGGTGGATCCGTGAGCACCGGGTGTGTCCCGGGCGCCGCGTCAGCGGTCGTGGTGGCGCCGGCGCACCGCCTCAGGCGTCCTCCGACGCCTCATCGTCGCCATCCTCGTCGTCCCCACCGTCGTTCGCGCTCGGGCGGGGACGGGTTCCGCGCTCCACGATGCGCGTCTGCGGCACGTAGGTGGTGGTGATCGTGCGTTCCTCGGTCCCACCGGTGACCAGATCGACGATGCGGCGCACCTGGATCGTGAAGCCGTCGCTGCCGGACTGCAGGACGCGCTCCTGGTCCTCGAACAGCTCCGAGGTGGTGCGATCCTCGGTGGAGAAGGACCGGGGTTGGGTGCGCGAGCCGTGCCGGGCGGTGACGGCCTCGGCCCGTGGGACGCCGTAGAGGGTCACGGTCACCGAGGAGGAGGTGTGGGCGGTCTTGACCACGATCGCCCCGTCGGTGTTGTTGGTGAACTTCACGTCCAGCACGGGGTAGCTGAGTGTCGCCTCGCGCCCGATGGGGTAGCGGCTGATGTACCAGGAGTGGGCGCGCCACTGGTCCAGCTGTACGCCGGCGAAGAAGGCGGCGTTCATGGTGGTGGTCCCGAACTGCGAGGTCCCGCCGCCGCAGGTGTCCACCAGCTCGCCGCGCACGATGGTCCCGGCGGGTTGGTAGCCCTTCTCGCAGCTGCGCTCCCCGGAGATCTCGTTGATGGAGAACTGCTCGCCGGGCAGCACCCGTGCGCCGTCGATGACGTCGGCGAGCAACTGGATGTTCTGGTTGCGCACCTGCCCGGCCCGGTAGTAGGTGGTGAAGGTCCCGATGGCGTGGGTGGGCTGCAGCTCCTCTGCACGCGAGGTGGGGAAGTCGGCTTCGACCTCCGCGAGGCGCAGCTCCGCCTCCCGGTTGCCGGCGCGCAGCAGCTCCGTGAGCTGCGTCGCGGCCAGTTCGGGATCGAACGCACGCCCGTCACGGCCCGCCACCACCTCGACGTTGGCGGGAACGGGACGGAAGGTTGCGTCCGCCTGGGCGTCGAAGGTCCGCGGGGGCACGCGGCTCGCGCTGTAGGAGGCGGAGGTCGGTGCGACGTCGAACCGCTCGGCGCCCACCTCGGCGAGCTGCTCCTCGACCCGCTCGGCCGGGACGACCAACTCCAGCTCGATCGCACCGGGCCGGCCCAGCTCGTCGATGGTCAGCAGGGCGGCCAGGTCGGTGGGTGCAAGCTCCAGGCTGGCGTCGTCGCTGCGCAGCACCAGGGGTTCCGCGAGCGCGCGTTCGGCCTGGTCCGCGGTGGCCTCGAGGACCTCGTCGGCGATGGGCTGGACCGTGGTCTGTGCGGGCAGGTCGAAGCTGTCGGGGCCGGGGTTGGGGATCGCCGCCGTCGCCAACTGTGTGGTCGAGGTCCGGTCGACGACGACCTCGCCCTGCGAGGCGGTGACCACGACCTCGGGGCCCTGTGGATCGATCGTCACACCACCGCGGATCTCCGGTCGGTCGAGGCGATCGGCGAGTTCCTGGACCCAGGTGGCCACACCCTCCTCGGCACCCCGCTCGACCAGCGCGATCTCCTCTGAGCGGCGGAGCGCGGTGACGCGGGTGACGATGTCGCCGGGCAGCCCCTGCCGGCCGCGGGCCAGCGCCGCCTCGGCGGTGGCCTGTGCATCGACGCGGTAGCCGACCTCGCGCGGCACCAGGACGTGATCCTCACCCTCGAACCGGAAGGTGACCGGGTCCGTCTCGCGGGCCTCGACCTCGGCTGCGAGCGCAGCGACGATCTCCGCGTCGGTCATGCCCGACGCGTCGATGCCCGCCACGACGGTGTTGGGCAGGGCCTCACCCCGCTGTACGCCCCACAGCAGCCCCAGCAGCAACGCCGGGAGGAGGAGGACGACGCCGCCCACGGTCACGCTGACGCGCGCCGATCGGTGGGACGGGGTGGAACGGAGCAGCATCGTGGGACCCCCAGCGGCCGACCTCACCGCTGAGGCCGACGCGGAAGGGTACCAAGGCGTGCTGCGATGGCCCGGAGGCACCCGGCCTGCCGCTCGGCGCCGTGGCGGGGTGTGAGGCCGTGGCGCCGGCCCGCTAGCGTCCCCGCCCACCCGATCCACGCGGCGACGCGCGAGCGGAGCCGCCCGATCGCCGTCTCCCGACGCGCGGAGGTCACCGCCGATGTCCCGTCGCATCCCGGTCGTGGTGGCGGCCATCGGTGGGGCCCTGGCGGTGCTCGGGCTGCTGTCGCTGACCTGGCCCGCTGCCGTGCAGGCCGAGACCGCGGCCGAGCGGCGTCTCGCGGAGGCGCGCTCGGAGCTGGACCGCATCGCCGACGAGCTGGCGCAGGCCGAGTCGCAGGCCGAGGACGCCGATGCGGACCTGGAGCAGGCCACGCGACAGCTGCGGTCCCTCGAGGAGATCGTCAACGAGGTCGCCGCCCAGGTCGAATCCCAGCG
>JAWLFQ010000158.1:0-2866 GCA_041685505.1 Nitriliruptoraceae bacterium | reverse complement strand
CAACACCCCGGACTGGGTCGAGGCGCAACGGCGCCCCACCCGCGACCCGGAGCATCCCGTCGACGTCGTCTCGACCTACGAGGACCATCTGCCCTCCGCAGACGGGCACCGCATCATCTGGATCCACTCGAGTGCGAAGGCCCGCCGTGACGCCAACCGCCGCCACCAGTCCATCGCACGCGCCATCGCCGCGATCGACGCGCTCAACATGCGGCTGTCCTCCCTACGCTGCCGGATCAAGACCGCCGTCACCGCCGAGGCCGAAGCCCGCGAAGCGATCGAAGAGGTCAACGCGACCTGCTGGGTCAACATCCACGTCGAACAGGACACGGTGGAGTCGTTCCGGCAGGCCAAACGGGGCCGTCCCGGCCCCAACACCGCCTACATCAAGATCTCCCGCACGACGTTGCGGATCCGGTTCGCCGTCGACGAGGCCCAGGTCGCCCACGACGCCGCGTCCGACGGGATGTGGCCGCTGATCACCAACGACCCCGACATGCCTGCTGCCGAGCTGCTCGACGCCTACCGGTGGCAACCCAACCTTGAGAAACGTCACGCCCAGCTCAAGGGCACCCAGCTGGTCGCACCCATGTGGCTCCGTGACCCCGCCCGCATCGAAGGGCTGCTCACCTGCCACTTCATCGCGATGCTGCTCTCCTCCCTGATCGAACGCACCATCCGCCGCGCCATGGCCCAGGCGGGCATCGAGGAGCTGTCGCTCTACCCCGAGGACCGCGGCTGCACCGCACCCACCACCGCCCGCATCCTCGAGATCTTCACCGGTGTCGCCCGCCACGAGCTCACCGCCCCAGACGGCCAGGTGCTCCGCACCTTCCACCCCGAACTCACCGACCTCCAACAACAGGTCCTCGACCTGCTCGACATCCCCACCAGCATCTACAGCCCCGTCACGTAAATGCCATCGACAGCTGCCCGCGAAGTGCGGAAAGCCGGCCTGGTGGTGGAGTGACGTCTCGGTACCGCCGCCGCTGGATGGCGGCGCTACGGCGTGAGCACGCTGCGCCGAGTGGACTCCTCGCCGCGAGCCTCGCGGCGAAGGCTGGCGGACCCGGAGGTCAGCGGCTGGCGTTCGGTCCCGCAGATGGCCGGTTCACCATGCGGTTGGCTGTGACCGCTACGACCGACCCACTGATGATCACTGGGAGGAACGTCGCTGCGGACACCGCCTCGGGATCGAGGACGGCTCCAGCGATCATCAAGATCAAGACCGAGGCGGGCACAGCAGCCACGACGTCAATCAGCGCCCTCCCACGGGCCCGTGGCCGGCGTCTCCACAGCAGGAGCAGACCCAGCAGTGGCACAGCTGCGAGCAGGCCCACGATCAGCTCGACCATCGCGTTCACGGCACCTCCTCTCTGTCAGCCACATGAGACGCTGAGGTTGTGGACAGACATGGACAACCACCTTCTGCTTCCAGGTCCCGCTGACTTTGTTGCACCCAACCCTGAGAACGTACGGCCGCGGCTGGTACATCGCGGTGGCGACGACCGAGTTCAACGGGTGAACACGGCGCCTGCCGCCGGTCGTTTCAGAGATTGAGGCTGCAACGGGCGTTGATGCCCGTCTCGCGATTCACCCGCCGCAGCTCAGCTGAGCTGGAGGATCACGAGCAGCACGATGCAGACCCCGAGCACGATCGATGAGCCGAGCAGACGGCCGCGGACCTGACGCTCGAAGCCTCCAGGCCGCAGGAGATCCGGATCCTCGATGTCGGTCTTCATCTGCACCCAGTGGTGATGCAAGTTCGCTCCATCCGATTTCGTGTGACGATTGTAGGAAGCCAGCCCGGACGCGACCACGCCCGTGCATACCCGATCGCCGGCTGCCGCGACATTCGTTGTCGGGGCGGTTCACCCGCCCGGAACGACACAACCTCCAGGCCATCGCAGCGGCCACTGGGGGTATCAGTACCGGGCGTTTCCGCACGGTCACGAGCGGGTCTCGCCGTAGAACACCAGTCCTCCCTGCATCGGGTCACGAGGTGCGGGCGACGAGCGCGAAACGTTCGTCGTGTACCGCTCGGCCCCACAGCTGCGGGTCGTCGCTGAGGTCGTGGACGGCGAACGCCTCGACCAGCGGTACCAGGGCGGCGGTGAGGGTGGCGGCGTCGACTCCGTTCAGCCACGGGAGCGCGGCTTTCAGTGCCGGGTCACCCTCGTCCGTGGTGCCGTCCGGCTGGTCCCAGCGACCCTCGATCAACACCAACGTCCCGCCCGGACGCAGCAGTCGGGTCCAGTTGGCCAGCGCCCGGTGCGGGTCGGGCAGGGTCCAGAGCAGATGCCGGGCCAGCACCACGTCCACGGATGCTGGCGCGAGCGGCGGATCGGCCGCGTCAGCATGCTGGAACTCGACGTCCACGCCGGCCGCCCTTGCCTTCGCTCGCGCAGCCCGAACCATCTGGGCGGACAGATCGACACCCTGCAGGCCGTAGCCCTCACCGGCGAGCAGCACCGACAGCGTGCCGGTGCCACAGCCGAGGTCGGCCACCTCGGCCGGCGGGCCCGGCAGCCAGGACCGCAACCGAGCCATCCACGCTTCGCGGACGACGTGATCCGACAGGCCGTGGTCCGGCTCGTCGTCGAAACTCGCCGCCTGCGCATCCCAGAACCCAGCGACGCGATCGCGCACGTCCTCGGCCATCACTCCCCCTCATGACGTCCGCAACCTACTCACCCAACGTGGGCGCTGCGAAGACCGCTCGCACGAATCCTGACGAGGACGAGGCGCGTCACACCGGGTGGATGACACGGGCGTTGCGACCCGTTGCGCGGGGAGTTCGGGGCGGCATGTGCCATTTGGCGGGGCCGCGGCGAGTGGTGGGTCCGCGAAGCCCGTCAGGCAGCAA
>JAWLFQ010000075.1:0-11890 GCA_041685505.1 Nitriliruptoraceae bacterium | reverse complement strand
CGGCGATCAGCTCTCGCGGCGGTGGCCCACGATCAGCGCGAAGTCCTCGCTGGACAGGCTCGCGCCCCCCACCAACGCGCCGTCGATATCCGGCTGGCCCATCAACGCACGTACGTTGCCCGGCTTGACGCTGCCGCCGTACTGGATCCGGATGCGGTCGGCGACCTCCTGGCCGTACTGGGAGGCGAGCTCGGCACGCACCGCGGCGCACATCTCCTGTGCGTCCTCGGGGGTCGCGGTCAGGCCGGTGCCGATCGCCCACACGGGCTCGTAGGCGACCACGACCTCCTCGGCGTCGTCGACGGTGATCTGGATCCCGGCGAGGCTGCCGCGCAGTTGGGAGACGACGACGTCGACGGCGTTGCCGGCCTCGCGCTCCTCCTTGGACTCACCCACGCACAGGATCGGGCGCATCCCGTGGGTACGGATGGCGGCGACCTTGGCGTTGACGATCTCGTCGGACTCGCCGAACAGCGCACGCCGCTCGGAGTGCCCGGCGATCACGTAGGTGACGTCCAGCCGCTCGAGCATGGGGGGGCTGACCTCTCCGGTGAAGGCCCCCTCATCCTCGGAGTGGCAGTTCTGCGCACCGAGCGCGATCGGCAACCGGTCCGACTGGATCAGGGTCTGGATCGAGCGCAGGCTGACGAAGGACGGGCACACGACCACCTCCTGGCCCTCGTAGTCCGCCTCCTCGAGGTGGTAGGCCAGCTTCTGGACCAGCTGGATCGCCTCCAGATGATCGCGGTGCATCTTCCAGTTCCCCGCGATGACAGGGGTCCGCTCGGCCACGGT
Source organism: Nitriliruptoraceae bacterium (assembly GCA_041685505.1). Classification (GTDB taxonomy): domain Bacteria; phylum Actinomycetota; class Nitriliruptoria; order Nitriliruptorales; family Nitriliruptoraceae; genus T1Sed10-7. Next base: position 11,095 of record JAWLFQ010000075.1, on the reverse strand, counting down.
GGGGCTCCTTGGGCTCGGTGTGTCGTCGGTCGTGTGTGCGCTACGCGTGTGGAGTAGGCCACCTGTCCCGAGCCTAGTCATCCGTCTCGTCGGTGCAGGAGACGGGACCCGGCCGCCCGGCGGACCTGCCGCCGGGCTCGATGGGTGGTGATGTGGTCACGCGGGTTCAGGTGCGCAGCGCCACCACGCCCGGGAGCTCCTTGCCCTCGAGCAGCTCCAGGGAGGCCCCGCCACCGGTGGAGACATGGTCGACCTCGTCGGCGAGGCCGAAGGCGCGGATCGCGGCGGCGGAGTCGCCACCACCGACCACGGTGAACCCGTCGGAGGAGGCCATGGCCTCGGCCACGGTCCGGGTGCCGGCGGCGAAGGCGTCCCACTCGAACACGCCCATGGGGCCGTTCCAGAAGACGCTGCCGGCGCCGGTGATGGCCGTGGCGTACGCAGCCGAGGTGTCGGGTCCGACATCGAGGCCCATCTGGTCGGCAGGGATCTCCGCCGCCGCGACGCTGGTCGCGGGGGCGTCCTCCGCGAACTCCGGGGCCACCACCACGTCGGTGGGCAGCAGCACCTCGACGCCACGCTCGCGGGCTGCGCGAACCAGCCGGGCGACGGTCTCGACCTGGTCGGACTCCACCCGTGAGGACCCGACGTCGATGCCCTCGGCCACCAGGAAGGTGAAGGCCATGGCCCCACCGACCGCGATGGCGTCGACCCGCTCGAGCAGGTTCTCGAGCACGGTCAGCTTGTCGCTGACCTTGGCACCCCCGAGCACGGCCACGTAGGGCCGCGCAGGGTCCTCCAGGAGCCCCCCGAGCACGGCGAGCTCCCGCTCCAGCAGCAACCCGGCGTACCCGGGGATCCGGGCCGGGATGCCCGAGATCGACGCGTGCGCCCGATGGGCGGCCCCGAAGGCATCGTTGACGTAGACATCGGCCAGGGACGCCAGGGCCGCGGCGAAGTCGTCGTCGTTGTTGGTCTCCCCCGGATCCCACCGCAGGTTCTCGAGCAGCAGGACCTGACCGGGCTGCAGCGCCTCGGCCTTGGCTGTGGCGTCGTCACCGACCACGTCGGAGGCGACCAGCACGTCGGTGGCGAGCAGCTCCTGCAGGCGTGTCCCGACCGCGGCCATGGAGGACGCCGGGTCGGGCTCCCCCTTCGGCCGACCGAGGTGCGAGGCCACGACGACGCTCGCACCCTGGTCGAGCAGCGCCCGCAGGGTCGGCACCGATGACCTGACGCGCAGGTCGTCGGTGATCGCCCCGTCACGCAGCGGCACGTTCAGGTCCGCACGGACGAAGACCTGCCTGCCCTCGGCGTCGAGGTCCGGCAAGGTCCGGACCCCCGCGAGCATCTCGGTCGTCACAGCTTCTCCCCCACGAACCGGGTGAAGTCGGCCAGACGGGTGGAGTAGCCCATCTCGTTGTCGTACCAACCCAGCACCTTGACCATCTTGCCGGACGTGATCGTCACGCCGCTGTCGAAGATGCAGGAGTGGGGGTTGCCGATGATGTCGACGGAGACGATCGGGTCCTCGGTGTACTCGAGGACGCCCTGGAGGGGGCCGTCCGCAGCCGCCTTCATCGCCGCGTTGACCTCGTCGGTGGTGACCTCCCTCGACAGCAGCAGCGTGAGATCGGTCGCGGAGCCCGAGGGCACCGGCACCCGCATCGCGTAACCGTCGAGGCGGCCCTCCATCTCCGGCAGCGCCAGCGAGGTGGCGGCAGCGGCCCCGGTGGTGGTCGGCACCATCGAGATCGCGGCAGCACGGGCGCGGCGCGGGTCCTTGTGGGGGGCGTCGTGGAGGCGCTGGTCACCGGTGTAGGCGTGGATCGTGGTCATGAGACCCTGCTCGATCCCGAAGGCGTCGTGGATCACCTTGGCCATCGGCACCACGGAGTTGGTCGTGCACGAAGCCATCGAGACGACGTCGTGGCTCGCGGGGTCGTACTCGTCCTCGTTGGCGCCCATGACGATGGTCTTGTCCTCACCCTTGGCGGGCGCGGAGATGATGACCTTCTTGGCGCCGGCGGCGAGGTGCTTGGCGGCGTCATCGCGCTTGGTGAAGAACCCGGTGGACTCCACGACGATGTCGACGCCCATCTCGCCCCAGGGCAGGTTGGCGGGGTCGCGCTCGGACAACACCTTGAGCCGCGTGCCGTTGACGACCAGGTCGTCACCGTCCACCTCGACGGTGCCGTCGAAGCGGCCGTGGACGCTGTCGTACTTGAGCAGCATCGCCAGGGCGGTCGTGTCGGTCAGGTCGTTGATCGCGACGATGTCGAGGTCGATCTCGTTCTTCAACGCGGCGCGGAGCATGTTCCGGCCGATGCGGCCGAAGCCGTTGATGGCAACGCTCACGGACATGGTTGGTTGCTCCCGTTCGATGGGCTGGGATCATCCGGCGGGCCGGTGCTGTCGACCGGTCCGGTCGCCGGACGTTGAGGTGGGTGGAGGCCGCATGGCCCTCACCGCGTGGTGCGCTGGGCGACACGTGGCCATCCGGCGCCGTGCGTCCCGCGCTCGCGACCGACCCTACCACCGGCTCGTACCCGCGGTCACTGGTCCGTCGGCTCCCCTTCGACGGTGGCCGCGGGCCCCGCTCGCTCGTCCGGGCGCGCGCGGCCGAGCTCCTCCAGACGTGCCAGCCGCCGGTGCACCGCCGACTTGCCCACGGGCGGGTCGAGCAGGCTGCCGAGCTCGGCCAGACTCGCCTGCGGGTTGGCCAGCCGCACCAGCGCCGCCTCCCGCAGCCCCTCCTCCAGGGCGTCCCACCCGTGCCGCTCGATGGCGCGCTCGACGTTGCGGACCTGCACGGCGCTCGCCTCGATCGTGCGGCGGAGGTTGGCACGGTCGGCGTTGGCCAACCGGTTCGCCTCGCCGCGCAGCTGTCGCCGCAGGCGCCGCTCCTCCACCTCGAGGTAGGCGCGGGTCGCGCCCATCGCGGCCAGCAGGGCGGCGATGCGCTCCCCCGATTTGAGTACCACACGCGCCCGCCCGGAACCCGGGGAGGCGACGGTGGCCCGCGCGTCGACCACCTCACCGACCAACGCGGCCAGACCCTCGGCCACCTCGGGCGCGTTGACACCGATCTCCATGTGCGCTTCTCGACCGGGGCGTGACAGCGACCCGCCGCCGAGCAGGGCACCGCGCAGCACCGCCACCGCCTGTCCCGTGCCGGGCTCCACACCCAGGGTCCGCTGCAGCCGTCCAGCGGCGTCGAGGATGCCCAGATCGGTGGCGACCGGCACGCTGGCCGCGGTGAGCGCCAGGGCGTAGCGGGGTGCGTGCTGTACCCCCGAGCGCTCGCGCACCTGGAGCTCGGGGCGCACGTCGTAGCGTGCGACCACCAACGCGTGGACACGCCGCGCCACGGCGCCGGAGCCGGTGATCAGCGAGAGCACCGGCGCACGGCCGCCGCCAGACAGCGTGAGATGCCCGGCGGTGCGCACCAGCCCCACGAGCTCGCTGCGCAGCTGTTCCGCCGCACCGAGCGGCAGTCGCGACAGCTCCTGGCGGACGGCCTCGGTGAAGGAGACGGCCTCCACGACCTCACCTCCCGCGCGAGGTGGCGATCGCGGTCAGCGCCGCGGCCAGCGCGGCCGGGTCGTGGCCGTCGTGGTCGTCGCGCAGGTCGGCGGTGTGGACCAGCTCGACCCACCGACCCAGCTGCGCGGTGTCCACCAGCAGGGGTGCCCCTGCTCCCCGGGGGGGCGGTCCCTCATGGGCGAGCAGCACGTCCACCCGCAGCTCGGGCACGTGCAGGCGCAGCGCCTCGAGATGGGCGACCAGATCCATCCCCTCGGTCTCCCCCGGCTGCTCGCGCAGGTTGGCGACCAGCACCACGGTGGCCGCGGTGGCCGCGATGGCCCCTGCCAGGCCGGGCACGAGCAGGTTGGGGAGCAGGCTGGTGTACAGCGATCCCGGCCCGAGCACGACCAGGTCGGCGGTGGCGATGGCCTGCGCAGCGGCAGGGGTGACGGGCGGCGCGGGTGGCTCCAGCCACACCCGCTCCAGCCGGGTGGCCTCCGCGATGGCGGCCTGTCCGTGCACGGCACCGCCGGCGGCGTGTGCCTCGAGGGTGACCGAGGCCGGGGTACAGGGCAGCACCCGACCGGCAACACCGAGGTGCACCGCCAGCTCCTCGAGGGCGGCGACCAGGTCCCCGTCATGCTGGTCCAGCAACGCCACGAGCATGAGGTTGCCGAGGCTGTGGCCGCGCAGCTCGCCACGGTCGAAGCGGTAGCCGGCCAGCTCCGCCAGCCCGCGCCGCTGTGCCAGCGCGGTCAGCGCCATCCGCAGGTCGCCGGGGGCGGGGACCCCGAGGTCGCGGCGGAGCCGACCGGAGGAGCCGCCGTCGTCGGCGACCGAGACCACCGCAACGACCTCGTCTGAGATCGTCCGCAGCCCCGCCAGGCTGCGTGCGACGCCGTGACCACCGCCGATCGCCACAGCGCGACGCAGCAGGGGCCGGGGGCGGCTCACTCCGCACCGAGGTCGCGGTGTGTCACCTCGACCGGCAGACCGAAGGCGTCGGTGAGGTAGCTGCCGATCTGGTCGGCCAGCGCGACGGAGCGGTGCTTGCCGCCGGTGCAACCGATCGCGATCGTGAGGTAGCGCTTGCCCTCGGTGACGTAGCCGGGGACCACCACGTCGAGCAGACGCTGGGTGGCCTCCACGAAGGGCCCGGTGGCAGGCTGACCGAAGACGTAGTCGCGGACCTGCGCGTCCAGTCCGGAGTAGCCGCGCAGCTCCTCGACCCAGTGGGGATTGGGCAGGAAGCGCACGTCGAGGAGCAGGTCCGCCTCCCGCGGGCTCCCGCGCTTGAAGCCGAAGGACACCACGTCGATGCGCAGCGTCGCCGAGGACGGATCATCGACCAGATCCAGTACCCGTTCGCGCAGCTCGTGGACGTTGAGGTCGGTGGTGTCGATGATCAGGTCCGCCAGCCCGCGCAGTTCGGCGAGCTGGGCGCGTTCGGCACGGATGCCCTCCACCACCCCCGCCTCGACGGCCGCCGGGTGCCGGCGTCGCGTCTCCTCGAACCGGCGGATGAGGGCCTCCTCCTCGGCGTCGAGGAACAGCACCTTGACGTCCGCCTCGCTGCGCCGCAGGTCCCGGATGGTGTCCACCAGGGCGGAGAAGAACTCCCGTCCGCGCACGTCGGCGACCAGGGCCAGCTTGGACACCGAGGACCCCGGCGCGAAGGCCAGCTCGGTCACCCGGTCGATGAGGGTGGGAGGCAGGTTGTCGATCACGAACCAGCCGAGGTCCTCGATCACGTTGGACGCGGTGGAGCGTCCCGCCCCCGACAGGCCGGTGATGATGAGGATGTGGGGTCGCTTGGCCTCGACCTCGCTGACCTGCTGGCCCAGCCGGCCGGGCGCCGCAGGGCGATCGGGCGTGGGCGCGGTCACGATGCCTCCTCGGTCCCGCCGGGGTCACCACCACCGTGCAGGTGCTGGTGGACGGTCCGGGCGAGCGTACGTGACACGCCCGGGACCCCGGCCAGCTCCTCCTCGCTGACCCTGGCCAGCGCCTCCACGGAGCCGAAGCGTTCGAGCAGGGCGGCCCGGCGCGTGGGGCCGATCCCGGGGATCGCGTCCAGAGCCGAGGTGGTGACGGCCCTGCGTCGACGGGTGCGCTGGTAGCCGACCGCGAAGCGGTGCGCCTCGTCGCGGAGGCGTTGGACGAGGTAGAGGGCCTCGGACCCGCGTGGCAGCACCACCGGGGGGCCACCGCCGGGCAGGTGCAGTTCCTCGAACCGCTTGGCGAGCGCGGCGGCGGCCACGTCCTGGAACCCGGTCTCCGCCACCCCCTCCAGCGCGGCGCGCAGCTGCCCGGGCCCACCGTCGATGAGCAGCAGGTTCGGTGGATAGGCGAAACGGGCGCGCCCCTCGTCCCGCTCGCTCAGGGGCATCGCCTGCTCCTCGACCAGTCGCGCGAAGCGGCGCCGCAGTACCTCGTGCATGGCCGCGAAGTCGTCGTTGGTGTCCACCGACAGCTTGAAACGGCGGTACTCGCTCTTGCGCGGCAGACCGTCCTCGAAGACCACCATCGAGCCCACGACCTCGGTACCGCCGAGGTGGGAGATGTCGTAGCACTCGATGCGCAGCGGGGCCTCCTCCAGCTGCAGGGCCGACTGCAGCTCACCCAACGCACGGGTACGGGCGTCGAAGTCGTTGGCCCGCTGCAACCGGGTGCGCTGGAAGGACTCCCGTGCGTTGTCGGCCACGGTGGCCAGCAGATCGCGCTTGGCGCCGCGCTGCGGGACGTGGAAGCGCACCCGGTCGACGGGTCGGCCGCGCGCCGGTGGGCGGTGGGCACGACGCTGGTCGGCCAGCAGCAGCGACAGTGCCTCTGCGTCGTCGGGGAGCTCGGGGACCAGCACCTGTGGCGGGATCTCCTCCGGACGCTCGGCGTAGAGCTGGAGGAGGAAGGAGGTCAGCAGCGCGCCGGTGGTCAGCGGCTCCACCTTGTCCACGCTCCAGCCCTTGCGGCCCACCAGCCGCCCCCGGCGCACGAAGAAGGCCTGCACCGACGCCTCGAGCTCGTCCTCGTGCACGGCGATCGCGTCCAGGTCCTCGGCCGAGTCGGTGACGACCTGCTGCTTCTCCATCGCCCGGCGGGCGGCCAGCAGCTGGTCGCGGCGGCGCGCGGCGGCCTCGAAGTGCAGCTCCTCGGCGGCAGCGTGCATCTGGGCCTCGAGCTCGGCGAGCACCGGCGCGGTCTCCCCGTCGAGGAACCGCGCGAACCCCTCGACCAGCGCACGGTGGGCCTCCGGGCTGATCTCGCCCGTGCACGGCGCGGCGCACCGGTCGATGTGGTAGAGCAGACAGGGACGGCCGGTGCGCTCGGCCCGGTCGAACACCCCCTGGGAGCAGGTGCGCACCGGGAACACCCGGAGCAGCAGGTCGAGGGTCTCGCGGATCGCGTAGGCGTGGGCGTAGGGGCCGAACCGCCGGTCCCCCGCCGCCACCTTGCCGCGGGCGACGCGGGCGCGGGGGATCTCCTGCGAGGTGGTCAGCACCAGGTGGGGGTAGGACTTGTCGTCGCGGTAGCGCACGTTGTACCGCGGCCGGTGCCGCTGGATCAGGGTGTACTCGAGGTGGAGCGCCTCCACCTCGGTGTCGACCACGATCCACTCGATGGACGCCGCCGCCTCCAGCATCGCGACGGTCCGTGCCGCCAGACCGGCAGGTGACTGGAAGTAGGAGGCCACCCGCGAGCGCAGGGAACGGGCCTTGCCCACGTAGACCACGCGGCCGTGCTGGTCACGGAACAGGTAGCACCCCGGGCTGTCGGGGATGCTGCCCGGTTCAGGACGGAAGCTGCTCGCAGGGTTCTCCACCCGACCGAGGGTACTGCCGCGGGCCGCTCCGCTGCGGTGGTGCGCGGCCCCGTCCGTCCGCACGCCGGGCGTGGCCGGCGTCCCCCGCCGGGAGGCTCCTAGCATCGATGCGTCGAGGAGGTGGTCCATGGGGACCGTGCTGGCCCAGGCCGGGGTACGTGAGGTGTGCGGGCCCGTGGAGGAGGCCGAGTGGCTGTGTGAGGTCGTCTTCGAGGTGACCGGCAACACCGGGCTGGCGCAGGCCGCCGGTTTCGGTGCCACGGCCGTGTGGGCCGTGGTGATCATCCTCGTGGCCCTGGTCGCCACCAGGCTCAGCCGTCGAGCCGTCCTGCGCTACACCGACCGGCTGGAGGTGCGCACCACCCGACGACTGGAGCGCGATCACGAGCGCGGTGCCATCACCGACACCCAGCGCTTCCGTACCCGCCGTCTGCAGCGCCTCAACGCGACCTCGGGTGTCGTCCACGGCGTGATCGGCGTGGTGATCTGGCTGACGACGCTGCTGCTGATCCTGGAGCTGTTCGGGGTCCCGCTGCAGCCCCTGCTCGCCGGCGCCGGGCTGGCCAGCGTCATCATCGGCTTCGGCGCACAGCAGCTGGTCCGTGACGTGCTGGCCGGCATCGCGATGCTGATCGAGGACCAGTACGGCGTCGGCGACTGGATCGAGGTGGACGGGGTCTTCGGCGAGGTGGAGCGCGTCGGGCTGCGCTCCACGGCCTACCGCGACGTGGATGGCGTGCTGCACCACGTGCTGAACGGCTACATGCAGCGCGTCGGCAACCTGTCACAGCGGTGGGCCCGCACCACCCTGGACGTGCCCGTGGCGCTGGACACCGACGTGGCCGCCGCCAAGGCCCTGATCGCCCGGGTGGCGACGGAACTGGCCACCGATCCCCTGTGGGGGCAGGACGTGATCGGTCCACCGGAGGTGTGGGGTGTGCAGAGCTTCGGCCCCGAGGGCGTGCACATCCGCGTGGCGATCCCCACCAAGCCCCTGCGCAACTGGGACCTCGCGCGGCAGCTGCGCGAACGGCTCAAGGTCGCCTTCGACGCAGCCGGGATCCGCATGCCCGGGCAACTGGTGGACCTCGGCGGCCAGGGCGGCGGCCACCCGGTCGCGACCCGCGGCGTCGGGACGACCTCCGAGGGCGGCGTCCAGCACCGTCACCGCGACCCACAGCGGCCGGGAACCGGGGAGCAGGCGGGTGCGCAACCCGGCCGCCCCGGCACCGACGCGGCGGCCAACGACCCCGACGACACCGCCGAGGTGGTGGCGGAGCCGGCGGAGGACGAGGGTGACGATCGGGCGACGCGCCCGAGCGATGCCACGATGGAGCTGCGGCTGCGCCAGGGCCCGCGGGCCCGGCCGGACTGAGCGGGGCGGCACCGCCGCGTGACGGACCCCGGATGCGGCCCCGGCGGCCGACGGGCAGGGGCCGTCACATCCCCGTGGGCGCGAGCAGCTCCCGGAGGAACTTGCCGGTGTAGCTGCCGGCCGCCGCGGCCACGTCCTCCGGGGTCCCGGAGGCGACGATCCGCCCGCCACCGCTGCCACCCTCCGGCCCGAGGTCCAGGACGTGATCAGCGGTCTTGATCACGTCGAGGTTGTGCTCGATCACGATCACGGTGTTGCCCTTGTCCACGAGCCGATGGAGGACGTCGAGCAGGCGCCTGATGTCCTCGAAGTGCAGCCCGGTGGTCGGTTCGTCGAGGATGTAGACCGTCTGGCCCGTGGCCCGCTTCTTCAGCTCCGATGCCAGCTTGACCCGCTGGGCCTCCCCGCCGGACAGGGTGGTGGCGGGCTGTCCGAGCCGCACGTACCCGAGCCCGACGTCGTAGAGGGTCTGGAGGTGACCGGCGATCGCCGGCTGGTTGGAGAAGAACCCGAGCGCCTCCTCCACCGGCATGTCGAGCACCTCGGCGATGGTCCGGCCCTTGTAGTGCACCTCGAGGGTCTCACGGTCGTAGCGCCGTCCCTTGCACACCTCGCACGGCACGAACACGTCGGGCAGGAAGTGCATCTCGATCCGCAGGGTGCCATCGCCGCGACACGCCTCGCACCGCCCGCCCTTGACGTTGAAGGAGAAACGCCCCGGCTGGTAGCCCCGGACCTTGGCCTCCGGGGTCGCGGCGAAGAGCTTGCGCACGTGGTCGAACAGTCCCGTGTAGGTCGCCGGGTTGGAGCGGGGGGTGCGCCCGATGGGTGACTGGTCCACGACCACGGCCTTGTCGACCGCCGACAGCCCCGTGATGCGCTCGTGGGCGCCGGGACGGTCACGGGAGCCGTAGACGTGGCGCATCAAGGCCTTGGAGAGGATCTCGTTGACCAGCGAGGACTTGCCCGAACCCGACACGCCGGTCACGCAGGTGAAGGTGCCGAGCGGGAACGCCGCATCCCCGCCGGTCAGGTTGTTGGCGCGGGCGCCCTGGACCTCGACGTGGGCACCCGAGCCGGGGCGACGCGTGGCGGGTACGGGGATGGCCCGCTCACCCGCCAGGTACGCACCGGTCAGCGAGCGTCGGGTGAGCCGTTTGAGCTGCTCCACGGAACCCGAGTGCACGATCTCCCCACCGTGCTCGCCCGCGCCCGGACCGATGTCGACCACGTGGTCGGCAGCGTCGATGGTGGCCTCGTCGTGCTCGACCACGATCAGGGTGTTGCCCAGGTCGCGCAGGCGCAGCAGGGTCTCGATCAGCCGCTCGTTGTCGCGCTGGTGCAGCCCGATGGAGGGCTCGTCCAGGACGTAGAGCACCCCCACCAACCCGGCACCGATCTGGGTCGCCAGGCGGATGCGCTGGGCCTCACCGCCGGACAGGGTGCCGGCCGCCCGGTCGAGGGTGAGGTAGTCCAACCCGACGTCGAGGAGGAAGCGCAGCCGGGCGCGGATCTCCTTGAGCACCCGTGCGCCGATCAGTTGCTCGCGTTCGGTCAACGCGAGCTGCTGTACGAAGGCGTCGGCGTCGGCCACCGACAGCGCCGTGAGCTCGGCGATGGACCGGCCGCCGATGGTGACGGCGAGCACGATGGGCTTGAGGCGGCGGCCCTGGCAGTCGGGGCAGGGCACCTCGCGCATGTACTGCTCGATCTGCGTGCGGACGTGGTCGGACTCGGTCTCGTGGTGCCGCCGACGCAGCGAGGCCAGGACGCCCTCGACACGCGCCCGGTAGGAGCGGCGTCGGCCGTAGCGGTTGGTGTAGGCGACCTGCACCCGTTCCCCGGTGCCGTGCAGCACGCCCTCGCGCACGTGCGCGGGGAGGTCCCGCCATGGGGTCGTGGGATCCGCGCCCAGGTGGGTGACCGTGGCCCGCAGCAGCTGGCGGTAGTAGCTGGACTGCGCGCCCGTGCCCCAGGGCAGGATCACGCCCTCCTCCACCGACAGGTCCTGGTCGCCGAGCACCAGCTCCTCATCGACCATCAGCTGTGTGCCCAGGCCCGAGCAGGTCTCGCAGGCGCCGTAGGGCGAGTTGAAGGAGAAGCTGCGCGGCGCGAGCTGGTCGTAGCTGAGCCCGCAGGTGGTGCAGGCGAGGTGCTCGGAGAAGGTCAGCTCCTCCGGACGGGGCTCGGGCGCACCGGCCTCGCGGGCGGCCTCGACGGCCTCGCGGGTGGGCAGCACCTCGATCATGGCGACGCCGTCGGCCAGCTGCAGCGCGGTCTCGATGGAGTCGGACAGGCGTCGGCGCAGGTCCTCCTTCTGCACGAGCCGGTCGACCACCACCTCGATGGTGTGTTTCACGTTCTTCTCGAGC
>JAWLFQ010000157.1:0-2922 GCA_041685505.1 Nitriliruptoraceae bacterium | reverse complement strand
GAGCCGGCTCGACAACACCTGGACCGGGGTGCGGGTCGCCGACGTGCTGGAGGAGGCAGGGGTCCGTCCCGAGGCCACCCACGCGGTGGTCTCCGGCCATCCGGCCTACAGCGCCAACCTCGCGCTCGAGGACCTGCTCGCGGACGACGTGCTGCTCGCCTGGGCGCACGACGGGCAGCCGCTCGCGCGTGAGCACGGCGGGCCGCTGCGGCTCGTGGTGCCCCACCTGTACGGCTGGAAGTCGGTGAAGTGGGTGACGGAGCTGCGGCTGCTGGACCGCGACGTCCGGGGCTACTGGGAGGAGCGCGGGTACCACGACCTCGGCGATCCCTGGCGCGAGCAACGCTTCCGCGGCGACTGACCTTCAGCTGCGGGTCCGCAGCGCCGCCAGGGTGGCCTCGATCGCCGGGCGGTGCCGCGAGCTGGTACGGGTCAGGGCCACGATCGCCCGGCTCGCCGGCACCGGGAGCGACCGCACCGCGACCCGGTCCTCGAGCGCTCGGGTGATCGCCAGCTGCGGGAGGACGGCCAGCCCGACACCCTGGCTGACCAGGGCGGCCAGGGTCGCGAGGCCCTCGAACTGCCACAGCGTGGTCGGGACGACACCGGCCTCCGCGAGCACCCGGTCACTGGCCGCCCGCGAGGGTTCGCCGTCGGGCGCGCACAGCCACGGGCCCGCTGCCAGCGATCCGAGGTCGACGGGGCCCTGGCCGTCGGCCTCGGGATGGTCGAGCGGCAGCACCAGCACCAGCGGGTCGGGTCGCAGCACCTCGGCGTCGAGACGGGGTTCGCACGCGGGCGGCTCGGCGCTGTGGTCGTCGACGATGGCCAGGTCGATCTCGCGGGCTCGTAGCCGGGTCACGGCGGTGCGGGGGCGGGACTGGTGCACGACGAGATCGACGTCCGGGTGCCGGGTCCGGACCGCGGCGAGCGCCGGAGCGAAGGCGACCGCGGCGCTCGGCACCGCGGCGATCCGGACCGAGCCGGACGGGCGGCTGCTGCGGTCGGCGAGATCCACCTCGGCGGCCTCCACGGCGGCCAGGATCCCGGCCGCGTGGGTCGCCAGCCGGCGGCCGAGCGCCGTGAGCTCGGCGCTGCGCGCCGTGCGGTCGAGCAGGGCGACACCGGTCTCGCGCTCCAGGGTCGCCAGCTGCTGCGACACCGCCGAGGGGGTGTACCCGAGCGCCGTAGCGGTGGCGACGATGCTGCCGTGCTGGGCGAAGCGGTGCAGCAGGTGCAGTCGGTGCAGGTCGAGCATCACTTCTCCTGATGGTCACCCGAACCATATCCCGCTTGCGCTGTTGCTCGGGGTGGCGCACGGTGCCGGTGCTGCGCGGCGCCCCCGTCCGCTGCGCCCGGCGGACCACCCGCATCCTGCCGCCCCGCCCTCGACCTGGGAGAACGTGCCGTGGCCGTGTCCGCCACCCTCGCCATCAACGAGACCATCGAGCGTGCCCGACGTGACGGCCGCCCCGTGCTCGCCCTCGGGTTCGGGGAGGCGGGACTGCCGGTGCACCCGGCCCTCAAGGAGCGGCTCGCGGCTGCAGCCGGCGGCAACGGCTACGGCCCGGTCGCGGGGCTGCCGGCGCTGCGCGAGGCGGTGGCCGGCTACTGGTCCCGTCGCCGCCTGCCGACGGAGCCCGATCAGGCGATCGTCGGGCCCGGGAGCAAGCCGCTGCTGTACGCCCTGCTCCGGGCCGTCGGCGGCGACGTCGCCCTCCCGCGGCCGAGCTGGGTCAGCTACGCGGCGCAGGCGGATCTGCTGGCACAGCGGGTGCACCTGCTCCCGACCCTGCCCGACAGCGGCGGGGTACCGGACGCACGGGCGCTGGCCCGGGTGGCGGTGCATGCACGGGACGCCGGCCACCCCCTGCGCAGCGTCGTCCTGACCCTGCCGGACAACCCGACCGGCACCCTCGCCGGGCGTCGCCACCTGGAGGAGGTCGTCGCGGTGGCGCGCGCGCACGACCTCGTGCTGGTGTCGGACGAGATCTACCGGGACCTCCTCCACGACCCGAGCCGGGCGTTCGTCAGCCCGGCCGAGCTCGCGCCCGAGCGGACCGTGATCACCACCGGGCTCTCGAAGAGCCTGGCGCTGGGTGGTTGGCGGCTCGGCGTGCTGCGGCTACCGTCGGGTGAGCTGGGGGATCGGCTGGGAGCGCGCGTGCTGCATCTCGCCAGTGAGGTCTGGTCGTCCGCGCCCAACCCGGTCCAGCAGGTCGCCGCCTGGGCGTATGACGAGCCCGAGGTGCTGCGCACCCACCTCGCGGCCTCCGTGCGGCTGCATGCCGCTGTCGCCGGCGCGGTCAGCGAGGTGCTGCTGGCGGCGGGCGCGTCGCTGGCGCGACCGGTCGGCGCGTTCTACGTCTACCCGGATCTCGGCGCCCGCCGTGATGTCCTGCGGGACCGGTGGGGTGTCACCGACGGGGCGGGCCTGGCCGCCACGCTGCTGGACCGCCTCGACATCGCAACCCTGCCGGGCGAGGTGTTCGGCGACGACCCGGACGCGCTGCGGCTGCGGGTGGCGACCTCGCTGCTGTACGGCCCGGATGAGCTGCGGCGCCAGACGGCGCTGGTCGACGACGATCCGCTGGCTCTGCCCTGGATCCGCGATGGCCTCGGCCAGCTGGCACGGGCTCTCGAGACGCTGATCGCCTGACCGCCTGCCTGACCGCCTGCCTGCCTGACCGCCTGGCCGACGGTCTCGCGGCCCGGTATCCCCAGGGCGGCGCGGGCGGACCGGCAGGACGTCGCAGGGCCTGGGTAGGGTGCCCGCCCGCATCCCGCCGGAGGTCCCGCGTGCGCGTGCTCCACACGAGCGACTGGCAGCTCGGCATGACCCGCCACTACCTCGGGCCCGAGGATCAGGGGCGCTTCTCCCAGGCGCGCGTGGACGCGATCCGCCGGCTCGGTGCCCTGGCG
>JAWLFQ010000156.1:0-2972 GCA_041685505.1 Nitriliruptoraceae bacterium | reverse complement strand
CCGAACCCCGATCGGTACGCGTTGCCACCATGGTGGTCGCGGCGTCGATCGCCGCGCTGCTGCTGACCATCGTCCCGGCAGGCGCGCAGGACCTTCCTGCCACAGGCTCGAGCGAGGCGGCCTGCCTCGAGGACGTGCAGACCGGTGCACCCTTCGCCGACGTGGTCGAGGGCACGACCCACGCTGCCGCCATCTCCTGCCTGTGGGCCTACGGCGTCGCCAGCGGGTCCTTCGACGACGGCCAGCAGGTGTTCCGGCCAGCCGACACCGTCACGCGTGAGCAGATGACCTCGTTCCTGGTGCGCACCCTCGATCAGCTCCCTGCCCGGCTCGCCCCACTCCCTGATCCGCAGGCCGAACCCGACTTCATCGACGCTGCGGACATCAGCGGTGCGCACGTGGAGAGCGTGCTGCGGCTCACCGACCTCGGGATCGTCCAGGGCTTCGACGATGACAGCTTCCGGCCGGCGGAAGCGGTGACGCGTGCGCAGATGGCGACCTTCCTCGCACGGGCCATCGAGGGGGTGGTCGGTGAGGAACTCGACCGCGCTACCGGCTTCGAGGACGTTGCCGGCGTCCACCGACCCGGGGTGGAGAAGCTGGCCACCATCGGTGTCGTGCAGGGCACCTCCCCCGGGGTGTACAGCCCCGCCGCCCCCATCGAACGGCAGCAGATGGCGACCCTGCTGGCACGGACCCTGAGCTTCTTCGTCGACCAGGGCCTGCTACAGCCCCTGGCCTTCCAGCCGGGGGATCCGGGTGTGCTGCTCGGGCTGACCGACGTCGACGTCGCGGCGCGGGACGGCTTCGACCGGGTCACCTTCACCCTCGAGGGCGATGATGGCGAGGCGGGCTGGCGGATGCGCTACGTCGATGAGGCACGCCAGGACGGGTCCGGGAACCCCGTGGAGGTGGATGGTGACGCCGTACTGGAGGTCCGCCTCGAGGGTCTGGCCATACCCTTCGATCTACCCGATGACGTCGAAGAGCGGTTGTGGGACCAGGGGCGAGTCGGCCTTGACGGCGATGCCATCGTGGAGATCGTCGATGCAGGCGTGTTCGAGGGGCAGCAGCAACTCTTCATCGGTACCCGCGGCCTGCTCGCCTTCGAGGTAGCTCGGCTCGACGACCCTCAGCGGGTCTACGTCGACGTGCAACACCCGTCCTGAACCATCGAGGTCGCACTCCCGTGAGGTCGTGATGTCCACCAACCGGATCGTTGGCCTGCTGCTGATCGCCCTGGGCGGCGCGCTGCTGCTGGTCACCACCACCGAGCTGGGCGGGGAGGTCCTGCTGGCTCTGGTCGGCCTGGCCTTCCTGGTCGCCTACGGCGCCACCCGTACCTACGGCTTCCTGGTCCCCGGAGGGATCGTCACCGGGCTGGCGGGTGGCATCATCGCGGCCGAACAGGGCGCTCCCGGCGCGGCGGTGGTGCTGGGGCTCGGGTGCGGCTTCCTCTTCATCGCCGCGGTCGACCGCGTGCTCGGCGCCGTCGGCCCCGGCTGGTGGTGGCCGACGATCCCGGGAGGGATCCTGCTGGTGATCGCTGCGGCGGCCTTGACCGGCATCGAGGACCTCCCCGCTTACCTCGTGCCCGCAGCGCTGATCGTCGTCGGTGCGGTGCTGCTGCTGCGCCGAGGTGACGACGACGCCACGACAGGAGGGCAGCCCGGTGGCACCGGCACGCCGGGCGATGCGCAGCAGGCGCCGCCGGACTGATGACTAGCTGCCGTTGCGGTGCAGCCGCCTCGGGCTGATCCGCAGGATCGCGCGCTCAGAGGTGATCTGCTCCGCGGGGTAGTCACGGCCCAGGTAGCGCTGCGCGCAGGCGTCGATGTGCGCCCGGGCAGCCGGTCCGCGGACGATGTCGGTGACCTCACCGCGGACCTCGATGTAGCGGTAGGGGTCGTCCGCCTGCCAGATGGTGACCGTGACGCGCGGGTCACGCTCGACGTTGCGGAACTTGGCGCGATGGACCTCGGTGTTGATCAGGACATGGTGGTCGTCGGCGTCCACCCACATGACCTGGGTCTGCGGGGTGCCGTCCGGGAACAGGGTGGTCAGGGCGGCGAAGTTGCGTCCGCTCGCCAGGTGCTTGAGATCCGCGTCCAGTGGCATGTGCTTCCCTCGCTCGGGCTCGCCCAGCCCGGTGGCAGCCGCATCGTGACGGCAGCAGGCTACGCGAGGTCAGGTTCCCCGACGACCCGGTCGCGGCCCGCGCGTTTGCCCTGGTAGAGATGGTGGTCGGCGCGCTGGAGCAGCGCATCGAGGTCATCGTCCTGCCGCAGCTCCGCCACGCCGAAGGTCGCGGTGATCTCCAGCCCGGCGGGGTGCAGCGCTGCGATCGCCGCCCGACACCGCTCCGCCAGCACCAGTGCACCGTGGCGATCCACCTCCGGCGCGACCAGCAGGAACTCCTCGCCGCCCCACCGGGCGACCACGTCGGCGTCCCGGGCGTGTCGAGCGAGCTCGGCAGCGACCTCGACCAGCACCCGGTCGCCGACGCTGTGCCCGTGGGTGTCGTTGACCCACTTGAAGTGGTCGACGTCGGCGAGCACGAGGGCGACGGATCGGCCGTAACGGCGCTGTGCCTGGCGTTCGCGGTCCAGGACCTCGAGGGCGGCACGCCGGTTCGCCAGGCCCGTCAGCTGGTCGGTGCTGGCCAACTCCTCGAAGGCCTCCGCGCGCGCCAGGGAGCGGTCCAGTTGTTCGCGCATCGTGGCCACGGCCATCGTCAGCGCCAGCAGCACCACCAGGAAGCCGTGTACGCGGACCAGGTAGAGGAGTTCGAGCCGGGTTCCCTCCGCAGCGATGAGGGCGCTACCGGCTCCTGTGGCCACCAGCAGCAGTGAGGTCGTGATGATGGTCACCCCGCTGATCAGGCCGAGGCGTCGGTCCATGAGCACGAACCCCGCGACCAGGAGGACCCCCACGGCCCAGTAGTGGCCGCCCACCAGGACGAGCAGGTGCTC
>JAWLFQ010000155.1:0-3050 GCA_041685505.1 Nitriliruptoraceae bacterium | reverse complement strand
CGGAGCGATGTCCTCGGTGGCGCCGTGGGGGACGTGGGCGTAGGCCCACAGCGGCGTGATGCCGTCGACCTCACGGGTCGGGTCGGCCACGTGGGGCTGCGCCACCAGGGTGAAGGGACGCTCGGGGAGCTCTCCCGCGACCACCGCAGCCTCCGCCGCAGCGATCTCCTCGAAGGTGCCCCCGAGGTGGAGGGTGCCTGCGCGGCGTGCCTCGGGGGCGGTCCACGGCACCGCCCCCCGGATGGCGAGATCGATCTTGTAGGCCGCCGGGCCGTAGGTCCAGCGCTCGGCACGCCGGCGATCGCGCGCAGGCAGATGGGTACCCAGGATCCCGGCCAGCACCGTCGGGGTGGTGTCGAACAGCGCCACCCGGGCCCGTGGCAGGTCGCGGAAGCTGCGCACCCGTGTGCCCGTCACCACCTCGCCGCCGAGCTCGGTCAGCACACCGACCATCGCGCGCCAGAGGTTCTCGGCACCACCCTCGGCCACCGGCCAGCCGTGACGGTGGCCGGCGGCGCCCAGCAGCACGCCGACGGCCCCGGTCACGGGTTGATCGAGGCGGTTGATCGAGTGGGCCGCCATCCCACCGAACAGGGCGGCACCCCGCTCGGTGGGGAACCCGCGGGCGAGCAGGTCGGCGGGCAGCAACGCCGGCAACCCCGCCCGCGCGGTCGCGAAGGGGTGACGGGGCACGCGCAGGATCGGGCCGAGCACGTCCGCGCCGAGGGCACCGAAGCGGTGCGCCGCCGCGCCGACCAGCCGGTTCCAGGCCGGTCCGTCCGCACCGAGTTCCGCGCAGGTGCGATCCAGATCGCGGTACGCCGCCACCGCGGTGCCGTCGTCGAGGGGGTGCGCGCAGTCGATCTCGGCGTGACGCCACCTCAGGCCGTGCGCCTCGAGGGGCAGGGTGCGCAGGAACGGCGAGGCGATGGCGAAGGGCAGGACCGCCGCGCAGTGGTCGTGGCGCAGGCCCGGCACCTCCGGGTCGTCGTAGGTGCGGGTCCCGCCGCCGGGTTCGTCGGCCGCTTCGATGACGGTGACCTTGCAGCCTTCGCGCGCCAGCGCGATCGCCGCCGCCAGCCCGTTGGGGCCGGCACCCACCACCACCGCATCGGGTTCGCTCAGTCGGGTACGGACCACCTCGGGCTCCTCGACGCTGGCTCAGCACGCTACCCGTAGCGGGCAGCACCCTCCGGGTCCGTGGCCTCCACGGGTGCCGGATCGGCCAACCCGAGGCGGACGAACACCCACGGCCCGACGCCGCCGACCCAGGCGCCGATCAGCCCGTAGCGCAGGGCCCGCAGGCTCAGTGCCGCCGGTCCTTCACCGCCGGGGAAGACCGCTGCGAGGCCGAGGTAGAGGCCCGCAACCCCCACCAGCCCGAGCAGCACCCTGGCGGCGCGGCGCAGCACCGGGCCACGATGGTCGAACCCGCCGCGCTCCTGCAGCCACGCCAGACCGATCCCGAATCCCGACAGGGTGGCGGCGGCGGTGACCACACCGCCGGCACCGGTCAGGGCAGCCGGATCCTGCACGCCGGGCCAGGGGAAGGAGACGTTGACCAGACGGCCGGCGAGCAGGGTCGCGGGGGCGATGAAGGCGAGCCCAGCGACCAGTGACGCCAGGACGCGCTCGGTGGCACCCACCCGCAGCCACCACCGCACCACCGGCCGCTCCAGCAGCACGAACAGTCCCACCAGCACGGCACCGATCGCCACGCCGGCGACCATGTCCTCGAGGAAGTGGACACCGAGGTGGATACGTGACCATGCGATGCCGGCGATGAGGGCGAGCAGCGCGACGCGCACCGGCCACGATCGCAGCGTGACCACCAGCAACCCCCAGATCGCCGTCGCGTTCTGGGCGTGCCCCGAGGGCAGGCCGAAGCTGGTCTCGCTCACCGCTGCCAGACGCGGTCGGAGGAAGGACGGCCGTGGGGTGGTGAACAGCAGCTTGAGGACACCGTTGAGGCTGGCGGTGACCAGCAGCATCACCCCGAGCCGGATCCCGAAGCGGCGGCTCACCGCCCAGTAGGTCAGGGGCAGCAGCAGGAGGTAGAACTCCTCGTCGCCGAGGAAGGTGATCACCGCCCACAGCGGCGTCAGCCAGGCGGCGGTGTCCTGCAGCCGCTCGGCGCGGTCCAGCTGCTGCTGGTAGCGACCGGGGTCGGGACCACGCACCACCCCGCCACGGCTGGCGGCCCGCTCCTGCACCACCTCGACGGCCCGGTCGGGATGGTCGGTCAGCAGGGCGTGCACACCGGCATCCAGCAGGCGGTGCATCTGCTCGCGCTCGTTGACCGTCCACACCTGCACCTCGATCCCGAGGCGCTCCGCGGCGCGGGTGAAGCGGGGCGTGACCACCTGCCGGCCGTCGAAACGTTCGGGCACCTGGAACACCTGCCCGGGCGGTGTCCACCAGGGGTGCAGCCCGACGAGCTGGCGGGTGTAGAAGGCCGTGGTCTCGGACTCCGGCATGTTGGTGGGCACCTCGGGCAACCGCGTCCGCACCGGTGCCAGGTACTCCTCGTCGAAGGACGCCACCGTGAGGCTGCCGTCATCGCGTCCGTAGGCGCTGATCAGATCGATGGCCGGCTCGATGATGTCGGTGCCACCGTCGGTCTTCAGCTCGACGACCAGGTGGGTGTCGGGGAAGGCTTCCAGCACCTCCTCGAAGGCGGCGTGGCGGACGCCCTGACCGGCGAAGGGCGTGGCACCGTCGGCATCGGTCCAGGTGGCGCCCGCATCGAGGGACTGCAGCTGCGCCAGGGTCAGGTCGGCGACGGCACCGGTGCCATCGGTGGTGCGATCGACGGTGCCGTCGTGGATGGTGGCGATACGCCCGTCGGCGGTGACCTGCAGGTCCATCTCCAGGGTGTCCGCCCCCAGCTCCAGGGCGGTGGAGAAGGCCTCCAGGGTGTTCGGAGGCGCGTGGGCCTGCGCACCCGCATGGGCGATGATCGACACCTCACGCGCCGCGAAGTGCGCGACCGGATCGATCGGCTCGGTCTGGGTCCAGGCGGCGGCCACGCCTCCCAGCAACGCCAGCAG
>JAWLFQ010000154.1:0-3087 GCA_041685505.1 Nitriliruptoraceae bacterium | reverse complement strand
GCGGAGGTCACGGCCTTCTTCGACCGTGAGATCGGATGGATCACCGCCCAGGCTGCCGAAGCGGTCGAGGCGGGCGAGTTCCGTGCCGACCTCGACACCGAGGCGTTCGCGAGGACCTTCCTCACCGCCCTCGAAGGTGCGCTCCTGCTCGCCCGCCCCCGCGACGACCCCAGCGCGGTGTCCAGCGCGGCCACGTTCCTGCTCGCCCAGGCCGCCCACTCCGCGCCTACGGCTGAGCTGCCTCCCCGTCGCAGCTGACGCCCTCGGTCGTGAGCCGGGCCCACGGACTACCGCTCCGACCTCGGGGGGGTGCACCGGGAGCAGACCCAGCAGCGCGCGCTGCCGTCCGGCGACCCCCGTACCCCCGGGGTGCGCCCGGTCGACGGTCAGGGCACGGTTCCCGGCCTTCGAGACCATCACGATGGCGGGGAACGTCATGGGTCTGGTGAGCAACCTCGTCGGGGTCCTGCTGTTCGCCCGGCCACGGCCTGGCACCGGCGCTGGCGGAGTTGGGACGGCTGCACGTCGGCGCCGGGTTCCAGCAGCGCAGCGCACCCGCATCCGTCGCAGAGCTCCTGCAACGCGAGTGGGCACACCGCCACCTCGAGCGCCTCGCAACCCTGGCCGAACACGGCCGGCTGGCGGCCCGCGTCCGCCTGTACGGCTCTCGGTGACCTCGAGGTCCGTACGGTGACCGGTGGGCTGTCCGAACCGATCCTTTCCGGACCGATCCAGGAGACACCATGTCCACCCTCGCGATCGTCAGGGCTGTCGCCGCGCTGCAGTACAGCCCGCTCCCGGCGCGCCGCTACCTCGAGCCCGTCCTCGACACCGACGTCGCCAACCTCCGCGACGCCCTGGAGTTCTCCGTGCTCGGACTCGCCACCGCCTTTCACCAGGTGCTGCCGGGTATGCGTGAGGCCGGCGAAGGGTCGGTGGTGCTGGTCAACGGCGGCACCTCGGTGCAGCCCAGAGCGGACCTCGCCGGGACCAGCTGATCCCCTGCCCGCCGGCGCTCGATCATCGGTGCCGGGGCCGCAGGATGCGGGCCATGAGCCGGAAGGGAGCGCTGCGGGTGCGGGCTCGAGGTGGTCGTCGTGCGGCAGGGGCAGGGGGACAGTGACGCTTGCCTCTGGCACGGCGACGGCGGTCCAGGGATCGTGGGGTGTGACACGGCGGGGAGGTGCGATCGTGTCCTCGGGTGCGGACCCGATCCGGGATGTGCGGGTGCTCACCACGGGGGATGGCCTGGTGCATCACGAGCACGTCTACGGGACCCGCGAGCCCGAGCTGGTCTGGATCTTCGTGGGGCGCCGGTGGGTGCGCCTGACCATCCACGTCTACCTGATCGACCATGCGGACGCTGTGGTGCTGTTCGACACCGGCCAGGTCCCGGCGGTGTGTCACGACCCCGAACAGCTGCGCGCCACCGCCCGGACGGTGCCACGATGAGCCTCACCCCTGCCGGACACGGCCGTCGCCGCCTCGCCACTGCAGCGCTGGCGACAGCCGGCGGCACCGCCGGGCTCATCGTCGCGATCGTCGTGACGCTGAACCTGCACATCTTCCTCGGTGTCGAGGACGGCTACATGGCCACCCCGACCCAGGTGATGGACCGATCCGGGCTGATCCTGGTCGTGGATGCCCTCATCCTCATCGCCCTCCCGACGCTGTCGGCCGTCCTCGTCCACCGGACCCGACGCGCCAGCCGCGAACCGGATCCCAGCACCGCACCTCCTCCAGACCGGCCAACGACACCTCGGCAGGACCGAACGACCGATCGGCGGCCGCAGCTGTGAAGATGTGCGGCCGGCCAGTGGTGTGGACCTGGCAATAGCTCTCGCAGTGCGCTGCTACGGATCTGTGTCGCCGGGCCGCGTTACGGCGCATCGCCATCGGCCTCCAGCGCACGCCTGGCCCGCCGTGCCAACGTCGAGGTGACCACCAGGGAGGTCATCTTCCGGTGTCAAGCGGACACTTGGTAGTTGTCCCCGGGAGCGGACATGGGAACTTCCCATGGGGACCTGCCAGTGGCGTCAGACCCAGCAGGGCTCAGCAGCTGAACTCGGTAGGGATGGCCATGTCGAAGGATGCCGAGACCTGGTCGTCGCTGCCGACCGCTTCGAGGTCGCCTGCGCCGGTGGCACGGTCGTTGGCGACCTCGACCGGCACCTGATCGAGCGGCGTGCTGGGGTCGCGGAAGAACCACTCGGTCTCGTCAGGGAGGCGCGTGAAGTCGCCGCCGTAGAGGGTGTCGGTCGGCCCGTCGTTCCAGGTCAGGTTGGCTGTGGCCCCGGTGGTCTCGGTGAACGAGACCTGGAAGCGGCCCTGTGGCGCGACACCAACCAGGATCAGCGTGCTGCTGCCGTCCTGGGCGTCTCCGCTCTCGGAATCGCCGGCCTCGAACGGTTCGCAGCGCTCGATCGTGTCGAAGGTGCGGGTTTCGCCATCGATGGTTATCTGGCCGTCGCCGCCGCTGGACCCGGAGGCCGGTTCTTCGTCCGTGTCGGGGTCCGTGTCGGTGGACGGCTCGTCGGGATCATCGACGTCGGTGTCGCCATCGGCAGCGCCGGCGTCCGGGTCGTCATCGCTGACGACGCCGTCCTGGTCGGTGACGATCGTGGTGGTGCCGTCCGAGCTCTCCGCGCCGCCCCCGCCGCATGCGGTGAGCACGAAGCCGACGGTGAGCAGCGTGGAGAGCAGGCGGGGTGATCGGGATCGCAAGGCAGGACCTGTCGGTTGGTGGCGGTGTCGTGTGTGGGCGAAGCTCGCGGTGCGGACCTACCCCCGCGGTCAGGTGCCCGCGCGATGCTGACGCCACCGGCCTGTTCCCACACAGGCATGCAACCAACAGCACGGGCGACAGTATCCGGTGAACCGCGCCGGGTGCGTGCACACCACGACGATGACGCAGCGGTGCATGGGCCGCTCCGCCCCTAGCGGTCGGTTCCGGGTGTCACCGATCGCGGCCCGGGGGGCGCAACCCGTAGTCCGGTTGGAGCGCGTGCAGTGCGGCGTCCACCGCGACGGCGCGCAGTTCGCCCACATCGGCGTCCGGGAACAGGCTGGCCGTCCGGGCGAGACCGA
>JAWLFQ010000074.1:7375-12920 GCA_041685505.1 Nitriliruptoraceae bacterium | reverse complement strand
TGGCCGTCGACCAGTCGAAGGTCTCCACCACCTCGGTGCCGCCCTCGACGTCACGGAACTCGTAGCGCCAGCGGTGCCCGCTCATGTGCCGCCAGGCGATCCGTTCGCCCTCGATGAACTCCACGACGGTGTTGGTGATGCGGTACTTCGCGCCAGCCTTCATGTCCATGCCGAAGCGTGCCCCGGCGAAGAGCCGCTCCGGGAGGCCCTCACGCGCGCCGGCCACGGTGCCGGAACCGTCGATCACGGGATGCAGCACGGGATCGGCGACGATGTCGAACAACGCCTGCCGGTCGGCGGCGATCACACGGCTGGTCGAGACCTTGCGTTCCTTGGCCACGGGGAGGGCTCCTGACGGGGACCGGCATCATCGCAGGCTTCGGCGCGTGGACGGCAACCGGTTGGTCGACCGCGCCCTGCGCCGGTCACTCCCACCCGGCGAGGTCGTTGACGGCGACCACGGTCTCCGGGATCAGGCGGACCAGCAGCTCTCCGGCGACGGCGTTGCGCTCGGTGTAGGCGTCGACCTCGTCGTGGGGGACGTAGCGCGCCGCGATGCGCCGTGACCACTCCCGGAAACCGTCGTGATCGTCGTCGAGCAGGACCGGCCCTTCGAGATGCACGAACCCGTAGGGGTGCACGGGCAGGTCGACGGACAACGCTGCCCGGCCCGTGCGACGCAGGTTGCGGCCCTTGACGGTGTCCGCACCGGTGTTGCACAGCACGTCGTCACCGTCGAGGGTGAACCACACCGGCGCGACGTGCGCCCGCCCGTCCGCCCGGACCGTGGCGAGGTGACCGGTGCGACCGGGGGCGAGCAGGAAGGCACGCCGCTCGTCGTCCGACATCGTGTGGGGCATCGGCCGGGACTCCTGTCGAGGGATCGCAGTCTGCCACCGGCCCGACCGCACCGCGCGTGACCGGTCGTCCTCCACGCAGGTGGCGCACCCCCGGCCGGCGTTCAGGCCCGCACGCCCTCGATCAACAGCAGGGCGCCGAAGAACAGGAACGCCGCGGCGGCGACCAGCCGCAGCACGCGTTCGTTGAGTTGGCGACCGACCATGGTCGCGATGCCGATCGCGATCCCGCTGGCCGCGGTCATGCCGAGACCCGCTCCGACCCAGGTCGGGGCGGGCGCCTGGGTGCCGGCCAGCGCGAGGGTCGCCAGCATCGTCTTGTCACCGAACTCGGCCACCAGGAACGCCAGGGTCACCCCGAGCAGCACCGACGAGGTGCGCAGCCCCGCGGTCGCGTCCTCCTCGTCGTCGTCATCGACCAGGGTCCAGATCCCGAAGCCGAGGAAGATCAGCCCACCGACGATCGCCACGGTCCGCTCCGGCAGAGCCGC
The DNA here is from genome assembly GCA_041685505.1 of Nitriliruptoraceae bacterium. Lineage (GTDB taxonomy): Bacteria > Actinomycetota > Nitriliruptoria > Nitriliruptorales > Nitriliruptoraceae > T1Sed10-7. The sequence goes on along the minus strand of JAWLFQ010000074.1, from coordinate 11,572 downwards.
ACCGAGCGCTGCGCCCAGCAGGGTGGACAGCCCGAGCATCGCGAAGGCCGCGATGGCGATCCCGCTGAGCACGGGCCAGGGCCGGTAGCGGGCCGCGAAGGCGATGGCCAGCAGCATCGACTTGTCACCGAGCTCGGCGAGGAACACCAGCCCGAAGGCCGCCAGGAACGCTTCGAACACGCAGACCTCCGTCGGCTCGGCTGCAGGATCGTGACGCCGACACCCAGGACCGCGGTCCGATCGCAGCCCAGATGGTGCCGCACCCCGCCGCAGGCCACCAGCCCGTGGCGCGCGGCGGCGCGCGTGGACCTCCCACCCGCAGCGGTCATGGTGGTCGGTGGTCGTCGTCGGGGGTGGGTGGTCGTCGGGGTGGTGGGTTCCGTGGTGCCGCCGTCGGTGTTGGCAGGGACGGCTGGGCGCCGGCGGTGGCGACCGGGCTGTCGGAGAGTCCAGGGAAGTGGACGTGGCTGCCGTCGATGTGGACCTGCCGGGTGCCGCTGTCGAAGCGGCGATGGTGACGTCGACACAGCAGCATGGCGTTGTCGACCGACAGCTTGCCGTCGTCGGCGTACGCGTCGGCACCGTGGGCCACGTCGCACCATGCCGGTGGGGCGTCGCAGCCTGGCCAGACGCACCCACCATCCCGGACCTGGAGCGCGCGCCAGAGCCCTTGGGGAACGGTGCGGACGGTGGTGGAGACCTCCACGGGTGTGCCGTCGGCGTCGACGGCCAGACGCACCAGCTGGCTGTCGGCCACCAGGTGCCGCAGGGCGGTGCCGCTGATGGGCTGTCCGGAACCGACGAAGCGTCCCGAGGTGGCCGCGGGGTCGTGCTCGAGGAGCGCGAGCGCCTCGGCGTCCATCACCACGACGACCTGAGGTCGCACGCCGTGGCGTGTCGGGGCACGGCCCGCAGCCAAGGCAGCAGCGCACAACTGCTCGAAGGCATCGGCGCCGCGCTGCTCCGGGCGGCGGTGTTCACCGGGGGTGTCGGGCCGGCGGAAGGCCTGCAGGGCGATGCGGGCCTGTTCGGCGGCAGTGCCGTACAACAGGCCCGAGAAGGCGAACCCGCCGTCCTCGGTGTCATGCCCGCGGAAACGACGGTCGAGCTGCTGGCGCCGCTCATCGGCAGCCAGCGCTGCCGGCCGTAGCCGTGCCAACACCTCTCGCGCCCGCCGGCCGAACACCACCGCATCGAGCCCGCGGGCAAGCGCGAGCAGCTCGTCCTCCACCGCCGCACGATGACCCGGGTCGACCTCCCGCAGGATCCGTGCGATCAGCTGCGCCTGCGACGCACCCAACTGCCCATCGCGTACCGCCCGGTCGGTCGCCGCATGATCCCGCGCAGCCCGGCCCGCCTCGATCGCTTTCTTCACCTCGGCCGGCGGCATCCGCTGCTGACGACCCAACGCACGCTGATGCTCGAGCACCGTGCCCGTCCCATCCCCCGCTACAGCCACACGGCGGGCCGCCGAGAGGGCAGCAGCCCGCGCACGCAAACCCTCCAACTGGGCCAGCGGCCGACGCAAGCGCCCGAGCAACACCTCCACGTCCCCATCGCAGAGCCCGTCCAGCTCCACATGCGCGAGACCATCGACCTCGGACTCCACACGCCCCAACGCAGCCAACACCTCCGCGGCATCGACAGCCCCACCAACAGACTGCCCACCCGAAGAAGATGGCGGATCTCCCGGAGAAGTGCCCACATCAGCTACCTGACCTGCCCCCAGGCCTGGCCTCGAAGGTAGCCGAACACCTGTTCGATAGCTATCGATGTCCCGAGGAACCGGGGAGAAGTGCGGAGAGCGCACGTGGGAGCGAGGAACGTGCACCGCTGTCCGGGTGCCCCGTCACCGACGGGGCGCTCCCCCCTGACGCCCCGGGCCGCTGCAACGACGACCCGGACGGGCTCACGCCTTCACCAGGGGCGCGTAGGCAAGCATCAGGTGCTTGCGGCCCTCGTCGACGAAGTCCACGGTGGCCTCGGCCCGCTCCCCCTCCCCCGACAGCGCCGTGATGCGCCCCGGGCCGAAGCGAGGGTGGATCACGTCGTCGCCGAGGTGGAACTCCGCCCCGCCGATCTCCAGCACCTCGCGGTCACGGGTCCGCCGGGCCGGGGAACGGCCCGGCGACGAGCCGCGCTCCTCGATCAGTGCGACGGGCAGTTGGTCGAGGAACCGCGACGGCGGGTTGAAGTTGGTCCCGCCCCACAGCGTGCGGTGGTCGGCGTGGCTGAGGTAGAGCTGGTCCTGGGCGCGGGTCATCCCGACGTACGCCAGCCGACGTTCCTCCTCGAGCTGGTCGGGCTCCGACAGCGAGCGCACGTGGGGGAAGACCCCGTCCTCCATCCCGACCAGGAAGACCACCGGGAACTCGAGCCCCTTGGCGGTGTGCAGGGTCATCAGGGTGACACGACCCTCCTCCCGGGACTCGGGTGCGGTGTCGGCACCGACCCCTCCCGCAGCGGAGCTGGCGAGTTGGTCCTGGTCGCTGACGAGGGTGACCGACTCGAGGAAGGTGGACAGACCCTCGTAGCCGGTGGGCTGCCCGCCGCGCTCGGCGACCTCCGCGGCCACCGAGCGCAGCTCCTGGAGGTTCTCCACGCGGCCGACGGCCTCCACGGTGCGTTCCGCCTCGAGATCCGCGAGGTAGCCCGTGCGGTCCATGATGAGCTGGAGCAGGTCCGCGGTCGACAGGTCGTGCTCGAGCTCCGTACGCAGACCATCGAGCAGATCCACGAACCGCGTGACGGCGCTGACCGCACGCGCCCCGAGGCCCTGCACCACCTCGACGTCGCGGCAGGCGGCCAGGAAGCTGACCCCCTCGCGGCGGGCGTGCCAGTCGAGCGCCTCGATCGTGCGGTCGCCGATGCCGCGGCGCGGGGTGTTGATGATCCGGCGCGCCGAGACGTCGTCGTCGGGGTTGGCGAGGAGGCGGGCGTAGGCCAGGACGTCCTTGATCTCCTTGCGCTCGTAGAAGCGCACCCCGCCGATCACGCGGTAGGGCAGACCGACGCGGATGAAGACGTCCTCGAGCACCCGTGACTGCGCGTTGGTGCGGTAGAAGACGGCGATGTCGTCGAAGCTGACCCCGTCGGTGCGCAGCTGCTCGGCCTGCTCGGCGACGAAGGCCGCCTCGTCGTGCTCGTCATCGGCGTGGTAGCGCACCACCGGCTGGCCGATGCCCCGGTCGGTCCACAGCTCGGCCCGGCGGCTGACGGCGCCGGGGGCGATCACGGCGTTGGCGGTGTCCAGGATCGTCTGCGTGGAGCGGTAGTTGCGGTCGAGCACGATCACCTCGGCGTCCGGGTGGTCGCGCTCGAAGTCGAGGATGTTGCGGATCGTGGCGCCGCGGAAGCCGTAGACACCCTGCTGGGGGTCACCCACCACCATCACGTTGTGGTGGGCGCCGGAGAGCAGCTCGACGAGGTGGTACTGCGCGCGGTTGGTGTCCTGGTACTCGTCGACCATGAGGTGGCTGAAGCGGCGCTGGTAGTGCGCCAGGACGGGATCGAACAGCTGCAGCAGGGTCACGGTCTTGACGATCAGGTCGTCGAAGTCCAGGGCGTTGGCGCGGAACAGGCGGTCCTCGTAGGCCTGGTAGACCTCGGCGATCTGGATCTCCGGCCATGCGTTGGCCGCGGCCTTGTAGGCCTCGAAGTCGATCAGCTGGTCCTTGGCGTTCGATATCGCCGTCTGGATCGCGCGAGGGCTCAAGCGCTTGTCGTCGACGCCGGCGTCCTTCGCCAGCTGGGCGATGAGCCGCCCGGAGTCCTGCGCGTCGTAGATCGTGAAGCCTGATCGGTAGCCGAGTCGGGTCAGCTCCCGGCGCAGGATGCGCACGCAGGCCTTGTGGAAGGTGGTGACCCACATGCGCTCACCGAGCCGCTGGCCGAGGAGCCCGCCGACGCGCTCGGCCATCTCGCCCGCCGCTTTGTTGGTGAAGGTGATCGCCAGCACCTCGAAGGGACTGACGCCGTGGTCACGCACCAGGTGGGCGAGGCGGTGGGTCAGCACCCGCGTCTTGCCGGAGCCGGCGCCGGCGACCACCAGAACCGGGCCTTCGGTGGCCACGACGGCAGCCCGCTGCGCGTCGTTCAGCCCGGCGAGCAGGGGCGAGTCGGCGTGGGTGGCGGGCACGGTGCGTCCTCGTGGGTCGGAACGGTCGGCAGTCGGTCGGAACGGTCGGCAGCGGGACC
>JAWLFQ010000074.1:0-7275 GCA_041685505.1 Nitriliruptoraceae bacterium | reverse complement strand
GGGCAGGTCATCGTCGTTCCTCCTCGTCGGCACCGCCCGGACGACCCGGACCGTCCACACCTCGGGACGGGGCCTGCAGCGGTGCGTGCATCGAGGTCGATGGTGGCAGCCTCGCGTGGACGCCACCATCGGGGACCCCCCGCAGACGACCCTGACTTCCCCGGGTCGGGTCAGGGGCCGTGGCGAGCGGCCCGCGGCCGGTCAGCACCCGAAAGCGCACCGGTCAGTAGCGGAAGGGCCAGGCCATGAAGTACAGCTTGATCCGCAGCCAGATCCCGTACAGGCCGAAGGGCTCCACGATCAGGAACACCGCCACCAGGATCGCCTGGAAGGACGTCCGCCGCTGGGAGCTGGACAGTTCGCTGAGCATGGGCAGCTCACCGAGCAGCGCGTCGGCGAGCTGGCCGAGCACCACGAAGGCCACCGCGCCGAGCACCGCACCGACCACCGTGCCGATCCCGCCGATCACCACGATCGCGATGTACTCGATGGAGATGATGAGGTTGACGGTGGCGTCGATGGTGAGGAACTGCGCCTCCCAGCCGAACATCGCACCGGCGACCCCGGCCAGGAAGGAGGACACCCCGAAGGCCACGTACTTGGTCCGGGCGACATCGACCCCCATGACCGCCGCCGCCACGTCGCGGTCGCGGACCGCGGCCATCGCCCGCCCGGTGTGGGAGCGGCGTAGGTTGGTGGCGAACAGCACGGCGACCACGGCCAGGAGCAGGAAGATGTAGAACTTCTGGACCGAGGTGCTCAGGGGCGTGCCCAGCAGCTCCACCTGCGAGGACGCCACCGGCGGGCCGTCGAACCACCACAGCATCGGCACGCTGATCCCCGACAGACCCCCGGTCAGCTCGGGGAACGAACGCAGCACGTGGGCGACGAGGAACACCAGCCCCAGGGTGACGATGGCGAGGTAGAGGCCGCGCAACCGCAGGGCGAAGGGTCCGACCGCAAGCCCCACGGCTGCGGACAACACCCCGGCGACGGGGATCACCAGCCAGAAGGGCACGCCGAAGCTGCCCCCGAGGATCGCGGCGGTGTACCCACCGATCCCGATGAAGGCCGCGTGACCGAGCGAGATCTGCCCGGTGAAACCGGTCAGGATCATCAGGCCCACGGCCCCGACGATGAACACCAGGATCTCGGTGCCCAGCGTCAGCCACAACGAGGAGGCCCGCAGGGGGTAGAGCAGGACCACGAGCACCAACAGCACGGTCCCCACCTGCCGCCAGCGGGAGGCGAACAGGCGCAGGTCGTCCTCGTAGCGGACCGAGAGCGGCTTGGTGGGCATCTACACGCGCTCCACTTCGTGGGTACCGAACAGCCCGTAGGGCTTGAACATCAGGAACCCGATCATCAGGACGTAGGGGAACACCTGGTGGAAGTTGTTCCCGAAGGCGCCGAGCAGCGGGTTGACGTAGCCCTGCGCCAGCAGCTGGACCACACCCAGTGCGAACCCGCCGATGACCGCGCCCAGCGGCGACTCGAGCCCACCGATCAGCACCGCCGGGAACGCCACCAGGGCGATCAGCCAGATGTTGCCGTCCACGATCCGCGGGAACATGCCGAGGAACACCCCGGCCAGGGCCGCCAGCGATCCGGCCAGGAACCAGGAGAAGCCGAACACCCGGCCCACCGGGATCCCGAGCCCGAGCGCCACCTCCTGATCGGAGGCGGTGGCCCGCATCCCGACCCCGATCCGGCTGCGCAGGAACAGCAGGTAGAAGCCGATGAGCACCAGCGCGGTGGCGGCGATCGCGGCGACGGAGTTGTACAGCACCCTGGCGGTGAGGATCTCCACAACGCCGGTGTTCTCCCACGGTGTGGGCATGCCGCGCTCCGTGCCACCCCAGATGAGGTTGATCGCCACCCGCATGATCGCGCCGACGAAGATCGTGACGATCACGGTGACGAACACCGGGCGCCCGATCATCGGCCGGAGCACCGCACGCTCGACGCCCATACCGACCGCCCCGGTCACAGCCATGGTGATCACGAGCGCGACGATCCACCACACCCCACCCTGCACCAGCGTGATCATCAGGAAGGCGCCGAGCATCACGAACTCGCCGTGGGCGAAGTTGAACACCTGGGAGGACCGGTAGATCACCACGAAGCCGAGCGCCACGAGGGCGTAGATCGACCCCAGGGCGAGCCCGGAGAACAGCAGCTGGAGGAAGGTCTGCACGGTCAGTACATCTCCTCGATCAGGGCGGCGTAGCGGTCGTAGAACGCCGTGCGCCGGACCTTCTGGGTGGCGGTGAGCTCCTCGTCGTCCTGGTGCAGCTCCTTGGGCAGCAGGCGGAAGGCACGCACCTGCTCGACCCGGGCGAGATGCTCGTTGCAGCGGCGCACCTCGGCATCGATCAGCTCGACCACCTCGGGCTTGGCCGCCAGGTCCTGGAAGGAGGTGTAGGCGATGCCCTTGCGCGACGCCCAGTCACCGACGTTGTCGGCGTCGATCTGGATCAGGGCGGAGATGAACTTGCGACCGTCGCCGATGGCCACGCACTCCTTGATGTAGGGCGAGGTCTTCATCTGGTTCTCGATCTGTTCCGGGGAGAGGTTCTTGCCCCCGGCGGTGATGATGATGTCCTTGATCCGCCCGGTGATGGACAGGTAGCCGTCCTGGTCGATCACGCCGACGTCGCCGGTGTGCAGCCAGCCGTCGGCGTCGACGGTCTCGGCCGTCGCCTCGGGGTTGTGGAGGTAGCCGACGAAGACCTGCGGCCCGCGCACCAACACCTCGTCACCGCGCCCGAGCATGCACTCCACGGTGGGGATCGCCGGGCCGACGGTGCCGATCCTGCTGTCGCCCGGCGGGTTGGCGTGGCTGACCCCGGCGCACTCGGTCTGCCCGTAGCCCTCCGCGATCTCGACCCCGATGCCGTGGAACCAGCGCAGCAGCTCCGGCGCGACGGGGGCCGCACCGGAGACCGGGAACCAGCACCGGCGCAGTCCGAGACGCTCCTGCAACGCGCGGAACACCAGCAGGTCGAGGACCTTCCACAGCAGGCGGTCGATCGGGTTCCAAGCCTTGCCCGCCTGCTTCTTGGCCGACAACCGCTGCCCCTGGGCGATGCCGAGGTTGAACAGCCACCGCTTGAGCCGTGAGGAGTCACCGATCTTGACCAGCACGCTGGAGTGCATCTTCTCCCAGATGCGGGGGACCCCGACGAACACCGTCGGCGAGACCTCACGCAGATCCTCGGAGACGGTGTCGATCGACTCGCCGAAGTGGACCACCGCACCCGTGGCCAGGGGCAGGTAGAGGGTGAAGATCTTCTCCGCCACATGGCACAGCGGCAGGTAGCTGAGCACCTGCTCCTTGCGCGAGTAGCCGAAGGCGTCCACCCCCGCATCGGCCGAGGAGGTCACGTTGCGCGAGGACAGCATCGCGCCCTTCGGCGGGCCCGTGGTCCCGGAGGTGTAGACGATCATCGCCGGCTCGTCAGGATCGAGCGCCGCGATGCGCTCCAAGACCTCGGTACGGCGTGCCTCGAGCTGTTCCTGCCCGCGGGCGAGGAACTCCTGCCAGCTGACCAGCCGGCGGTCGGGATAGTCGCGGGTGCCGCGCGGGTCGATGACCACCACGGTGGCCACCGTCGGGGTCTGGTCCGCGATCGCCACCACCTTGTCGACCTGTTCCTGGTCCTCGCACACGACCAGCACCGACTCCGAGTGGGAGAGGATGTAGGCCACCTCGGGCTCGGGGTTGGTGGGGTACACCCCCACCGAACGCGCCCCGATCGACTGTGCGGCGAGGTCGGCGAAGACCCACTCCTCCCGGTTCTCGCTGAGGATCGCGACGTGGTCGCCGTGCTGCACACCGGCGTCGAGCATGGCGATGGCGACGGCGAGCACGTTGTCGAGGTAGCTGGCCCAGCTGCGCTCCTCCCACACCCCCAGCCGCTTCTCGCGCAGGGCCGGATCGGACCCACGGTCGTGGGCGAGGTGCACCAGCCGGCCGGGCAGCGTGTCACGGGAGATGCGCTGCACCAGCTCGTTGACATCGGCGGTCAGGGTCGCGCTCATGGTCTAGACCTCCGCGCTCGATCCGAGGTAGGCCCGGATGACCTCCGGGTCGTGCTGCACGTCGTCGGGCAGGCCCTCGGCGATCTTGCGGCCGAAGTCCAGCACCGTGACGCGGTCGGCGAGGTCCATGACCACGCCCATGTCGTGCTCCACGAGGATCTGGGTGATGCCCAGCTCCTCCTTGATGTCGAGGATGTAGCGGGCGACGTCCTCGGTCTCCTCCTGGTTCATGCCCGCGGCCGGCTCGTCGAGCAGCAGCAGCTTGGGCTCCATGACCATCGCCCGTCCGAGCTCGATCCGCTTCTGGACGCCGTAGGGCAGGAAGGAGGCGGGCATGTCGCGGTAGCGCTCGAGGTTGAGGAACTCGATGATCTCCTCGACCTTGGCCCGGTTGGCGACCTCCTCGCGCTTGGCGCGGCCCACGAACAGCCCGTCGGCCAGCCACTTCGTGCGGTAGTGGATGTGCCGACCGACCAGCAGGTTCTCCAGCGTGGTCAGCATCGGGAACAGCTCGACGTTCTGGAAGGTGCGGGCGACACCGAGCCGGGTGACCTGGTGCGGGGACAGCTCCGCGACGTCGGTGCCGTCGAAGGCCACCCGCCCGCGGCTCGGCCGGTAGACCCCGGAGATGCAGTTGAACGTGGAGGTCTTGCCGGCCCCGTTGGGGCCGATGATCGCGAACAACTCGCCCGGGTGGACCTCGAAGCTGACGTCGTCGATCGCGGTGATGCCGGAGAAGCTCAGCGTCACCTCCTCGAAGCGCACCAGAGGCTCACCTTCGCGTGCGGGAGAGGGCGCAGAGCTGGCGTGCTCGGGGGCGGGTGCGTCCATCGGTGCTCCGTGGGAGACGTCGAGGTTTCGGGGGTCGCGGCGCGTGCGTCGGCTCAGGACAGCCAGCGTTTGCGGCGGCGGTAGTGCTTGACGTCGCGGTAGTTGCGGCGGCCCTCGCCGCCGACGCCGAGGTAGAACTCCTTGACGTCCTCGTCCTCGCGCAGCTGCGCCGCGGGGCCGTCGTGCACGATCTTGCCGTTCTCCAGCACGTAGCCGTGGTCCGCGATCTGCAGCGCCACGGCCGCGTTCTGCTCGACCAGCAACACGCTGATGCCGTCGGCGTTCAGGTCCGTGATGACCTGGGCCACCTCCTCCACCAGCCGTGGCGCCAGGCCGAGGGTCGGCTCGTCGAGCAGCAGCATCTTCGGCCGGGCCATCAGCGCCCGCGCCACGGCCAGCATCTGCTGCTCACCACCGGACAGGTAGCCGGCGGTGCGGTTGCGGCGCTCACCGAGCACCGGGAAGCGCACGTACTGCGCCTCCATGTCGTCCTTGATCCCGCCGTCACGGCGGGTGAAGGCCCCCGAGCGCAGGTTCTCCTCCACGGTGAGGTCGGCGAAGATGCGCCGGCGCTCCATCACCTGGCTGATGCCGCGCCGGACGATGACGTCGGGCTGTGGGCCGAAGAGCGGCTGGCCGTCGAAGGAGCCGGTGCCCTTGGTGACGTCGCCGTTGTGGATGTCGAGCAGCCCGGTGATGGCGCGCAGCAGGGTGGTCTTGCCCGCCCCGTTGGAGCCGAGGAACGCGACGATCTGACCGTCGTCGATGGTCAGGCTGATCCCCCGAAGGACCAGGATGACCTTGTTGTAGACCACCTCGAGGTTGTTGATCTCCAGCACGGACACGCCCTTGTCTGGTCGCCTGCGCGGTGGGGTGGACGGGCCGTGGCCCCCATCCACCGCGGTCGATCACGGTCAACCGCCTCGCAGCTGCCGCGGCCCGCTGAGTGCGAGCGTCCCGGCCGCGACGGGTGCGGTGCACCCGTGCGCGACCGGGACCTCGATGTTGCTCACTGCTCGATGCCGGTCCAGCTCTCCGGGGTGGCGAAGTCCGACAGCGTGGTCCAGTCCTCGAGCGTCTCGCCCGGCTGCAGGATCCGCGTGTCGGTCAGGGTCACGAAGGGGAAGCTGGTCATGTCGATCGGCGTCGGGTACAGGCCGAAGGCGTCGAAGTTGTCGATGGTGCGCAACGCCTCGTAGTAGCCCGAGCGGGTGACGTCGCCGGCTTCCAGGGCGCGTCCGAACGCCTCGAAGCCGAGCAGCGCCTGGGTGTAGCTGGCAAGGATGTAGAAGTCCGGCTGGTAGTCGTCCGCACCGTGCTCCTCGTAGGCGGCCAGGAAGTCCTCCATGCCCGGCAGGTCCTCGCCCCACAGCGGCAGGCCCGTGGCCCAGCGGAAGTTCGCGTAGACCTCGGGCGGCAGCACCTCGGGGTTGAAGAACGCGTCGATCCAGGAGGCGGTCAGGCCGTAGAACACCGGCTGGTATCCCAGCTGTGCGGCCGTGCCGAGCACCGGACCGGTGGTCGAGGGCAGCACTGCCAGCAGGATGTGGGTGGCACCGGCGTTCTCCAGGGCCTGGACCGGCGCGGTCACGTCGGTCTCGCCGGGAGCGACACCCTCGGCACCGACGATCTCGATGCCGTGGAAGGCAGCCGCGTCCTCGGCACCGGCGAGGCCGTCGCCGCCGTAGTCGTCGAGCTGGTAGATGACGCCGAAGGCGAGGTCGTCACCGGCCTCCTCGACGGCGTTGGCGACAGCGTGCTCCGCCTCGACCTTGTAGGGCGCACCGATCGGTGGGGTGTACTCGTTGACGGCGAGCTCGCTGGACAGCGACGCCGGGTAGAGGGTGATCTCCTCCGGTGTCGCGAGGTCGACCAGCGGCAGGGTGTTGGGTGTGCCGAAGGTGGTGGCGAAGTACAGGACGTCGTCCTTGATGGCGTTGAACTCGGCGACGGCCTGCTGCGGGTTGTAGCCGTGGTCGCGCTCGACGAGCTCCACGGTCCAGCCCTCGGGCAGCAGGTCGAGTTGGCCGGCGTTCTGCTGCTCTACCGCCACGCGCTTGCCGACGGCGTAGGGCAGGCCGATGGTCGAGGCCGGGCCCGAGGTGTCGTCGAGGGCACCGATGGTCAGGACCTGGTTCTCCACGTCGACGCCGAAGTCCGTGGCGATCTCGCCCGAACCGTCGTCGGCGGCGCCGTCATCTGCGTCGTCGGCGTCGTCGGCGTCGTCGCCGTCGTCGCCGGCTTCGTCGGGGGCGTCGTCCCCATCGGGCGCCTCGTCCCCGTCTCCACAGGCCGCCAGGATCAGCGACAGTGCGAGGAGCGAGGCGGCGACGGCACGCCAGCGCGGCTGGCGCCGCTTCACGGTCGTTCGCATAGGTACGTCAACTCCCTGCAGCTTCA
>JAWLFQ010000073.1:8251-12938 GCA_041685505.1 Nitriliruptoraceae bacterium | reverse complement strand
TGCTGTGCCGCTCCCACCACCGCCGCTTCGACCACGGCCCCTACCGTGCCGTCATCGACGGTGACGAGGTGACCATCACCCGTGTCCAGGCCGACCAGCACCCCCGCCAGGATGATCCACCTCCTCCGGGCGCATCCCAGGGCCAAGCCCCGGCGACCGAGGCACCGGTACGCGCAGCGCCACGACCCGCACCGGGCGCGCCGTCACCGCCGGCTGCGCCGCAGCTCCCGTTCTCGCTACCGACCGCGGATGGTCCCCACCCGCCGGCGCGACCACCGTGACGCGCCGTACGGACCCGATGGCGGGCGCGTGGGCGCGTGGGGCAGAGCTGTTGACGCGCGATCGGGTCGAGCCTGCGCGCCCGCCGTGCACCGGCGGTGATCACCGTGGGGGTTGCGTCTGCCTGCGCACCGGGGTCCGGAGCTGCGGCCAGCGACGGAGGACGAGCCGTCGAAGCCGTGCGTGCGGGACCCACCCCCATCGGCGGCTGTCGGTGGAGTGGGTGGGGTCATCACCTTCGACCCACACCCGGTCGTCTTGGACCGCGATGATCCGCTTGACGACGAGGTGCGTCTCGTCCTGCGGGTCGGTGAGCAGGACCACGCTCCCCGGTGTCAGCAACCGCCGGATGGGACCGTGGACGGGGACCGTCAGCAGGACGTCGCCCGCCAGCAGGGTGGGTGCCATGGAGGGACCACGGACCACGATGCGGGAGCGATCGGCGACCAGCAGGCCGAGGTACACCCCGAGCCCCCCGGCGACCCAGGGCAGGACCCGCGGGGGGAGCGACCGCTGCACGGGTACCTCCTCGTCGACGTGCGGATCCCCGCGGGCCCGTCGCGCCCTCGCCGCCGGCTCTCCGCGGGCTCGTTGCAGGCTCGTGGTGAGATCGTCAGGGCGACGGCCACCCGTCCGGTCGTGGGCTGCGAACGTCGACACAGCGTGACGATAGCCACCGGCCGGTGTCGAACGGCGTCGTCCGGACGGTCCGTCGCGCCGTTCGTACGGTTAGGCTCGCCTCTACCACTCGAACGACCATCGACTCATCGATCCAAGGAGCAACGGATGCGTCCGAGCACCCTCCTGCGTGCGCTCAACCCCGTGCGCCCCGCCCGCACCGCTGACGCGCACTGCGACCTGATGTGCGGGGTCTACTACCCCGAGCAGGCGCGCATCGAGGCCGAGTCGGTCCTGATGAGCGCCAAGAAGTACCACGACTCCGACGACCCGGTCTTCCGCCAGCGCGCCATCACCATCAAGGAGGAGCGCGCGGAGCTCGTCAAGCACCACCTCTCGGTGCTGTGGACCGACTACTTCAAGCCTCCGCACCTCGAGGAGTACCCCGAGCTGCACGAGATGTTCTGGCACGCCATCAAGGCGGCGGGTGAGTCCAAGAAGACCATGGACGTCGCCGTCGCCGAGGACCTCATCGCCAAGATCGACGCGATCTCGGAGATCTTCTACAAGACCAAGGGTGGCAAGCCCGAGTGGCTGACCTCCTGAGTCCTCGCCGAGCGCGGTCCCGCACCGGCCGCCCCCGGCGACATCGTGCCCCCGCCCACGCGGGGGCACGATGCGTTGCGGGAGTGTGGCGGACGCGGTAGGCGATCTCTCCACGGGCACAGCGGGTACGGCGTGGACGTTGGGTACAGCGTGCATAGCGGGCACGGCAGGCCCAGCGGGCACGGCGGGCACGGCGGGCACGGCGGATCGGCGCCGCCCGGGGGTGAGCTCATCGACCCCCGGGCAGGGTGAGTCCGAGGTGTGCGGCGTGGAAGGCCAGCACGTCGGCCCGCTCCTCCAGCAGCTTCGAGACCGGTTTGCCGGCGCCGTGGCCGGCTGACCGGTCGACCCGCAGCAGCACGGGGGCGTCACCGGCGTGCGCGTGCTGCAACGCGGCGGCGAACTTGAAGGAGTGCGCCGGCACGACGCGGTCGTCGGTGTCCCCGGTGGTGAGCAACGTCGGTGGATAGCAGCGGCCCTCAGCGACGGTGTGGTAGGGCGAGTAGCGCAGCAGCACCGCCAGGTCGTCGGGGTCGTCCGGTGATCCGTAGTCGGAGGTCCACGCCCACCCGATCGTGAAGCGGTGGAAGCGCACCATGTCCAGCACGCCGACCTCGGGCACGGCCGATCCGAAGGCCTCGGGTTCGCGTGTGAGGCAGGCCCCCACCAGCAGCCCGCCGTTCGATCTCCCCTCGATACCCAGCCGTGACGGCCGCGTCCACACCGCGTCAGGATCCGCGTCGCGGGACAGCGCCGTGGCGCTCACCTCGTCGCGCCGGCGGCCCGTCAGCCACGCGGCGCAGGCCAGGGCGTCGTCGAACACGTGCCCCTTGCGGGCTCGGCGACCGTCGTCGTGCCAGGCCCGGCCGTACTCGCCACCACCCCGCAGGCAGGCCACGGCGAGCACCCCACCGGTTTCGACCCACGTGCGCCATGCCGGCCGGTGCATCGGCGTCACCGGGATGTCGAAGCCGCCGTAGCCCCACAGCACCGTGGGCCGGGCGCCGTCGGGGGCGACATCGCCTCGGTGCACGAGGAACAGCGGCACGGCCACACCGTCGTGGTGGACGTGGACCTGGTCGACCACCACCTCGCTGGGATCCGACGCCGGCATCCCGGTCTCGGCGCCCGGCCGCTGGGGCCGCCAGACCTCCTCGGTGGCCAGGCTGGGCAGGTAGCAGGCCAGGAGGCGGTCGGGTGCGGTGAAGGACCCGATACCGAGGTGGAGGGTGTCGTCGTGCCGTCCGCCCGACAGGCCCGTGACCGTGACGGGCCATGGCACCGGCACGTCGCCGAGCGCCGTCCCGTCGACCGGAGAGACGACCTCCACCCGTGAGGTCGCGTGGTGCAGCCGGTGCAGCACGAGCCAGCCCGGTGCGCCAGGCCGGTCGGCACCGACCAGTCGGGCATCGAGGAGGCGCTCCTCGCCCTCGGCGACCACCTCACGCCGCGGTGGATGCTCGCCCTCGGCTGCGGTGGGCACCGGTCCTGCGGGCAGCGTGACGGCCAGGACGCGTCCCAGTGGCGCGTCCAGGTCGGTGAGCACCAGCAGTTCGTCGCCCAGCACCCCGAGGGGCTCGTACTCCGCCTGTCCCGGACCCAGCAGGGTCTCGACCGCACCGATGGTGCCGTCGGGGCTGATCCTGGCGACCTGGACCCCGGTCTCGGGATCCGTCCCCCGGGTGACGGTGAGCACCAGCCAGCGTCCGTCATGGCTGACGGCGGGATGGAAGCCCCACTCCGGATGGTCGGGCGTCGCGTGCACGAGCGCGTCGGTCTGCGTGGAGGTACCCAGGAGGTGGAGACGGACCTGCTGGTCGCGGTTCGCTGCCGCGTGCTCCTGTCCGGCTGCCGGGGGGTCGTAGGCGGTGTAGAGGAACCCGCTGCCATCGGGGAGCCAGGTCGCCGGCCCGAACTTCGACCACGGCACCTCGTCGGACCGCCAGCGGCCGGTGGCCACCTCCACCACCCGCCAGCTGGTCCAGTCCGATCCGGCGTCGGAGCGGCCGACCGCGACCAGGGCACCGTCGTCGCTGGTGGCCAGTCCCGACAGCGATGCCGTGCCCTCAGCGGTCCACGATCCGGGGTCGACCAGTGCTGACCAGCGCTCGTCGCCGGGCAGCCGTCCAGCGGCCCCATCGACCTCACCCGGTGCGCACCACAGGACGTCCTGCTCCTGCAGGCCGTCGTTGCGGAGCTGGAACCACCAGCCACCCCGGCGCCACGGAGTCCCGCGCCGAGGATGGTTCCAGACCTGCTCGAGCCGTTCGGCGAACCCCGCGCGTGCGGGCAGAGCGGCCAGGTGCGCGCGTGCGTGTGCGTCCTGAGCATCGATGAAGGCGGCGACCCGGGGGTCATGGGCCGGTGCTTCCAGCCAGCGGTACGGGTCGGCGACCTCGTGGCCGTGCAGCACCTCGACGTGGTGCTCGCGGGCGGTGGCAGGCGCCGCGTGGGTCGGCGCCGTCGCCGGTGGGTGTGGGGCGTCGGCCATGGCGGTCTCCCGGCACGTTGGGGGCGGCACGGTACTGCGCACCGCGGTCGGACCTGCGCGAGTGCGCCCGCGCCCGTAGCCTGTGTAGGTCCCCGTCGGGGGACGGCGGGGGACCGCCGGGCAGGGAAGGTGCAGGACGGTGCGTGAGGCTCGGACCGATTACCGGCTGCGACGGCGTTCGCTGCTACGCGAGGTCATCGAGGGCGCCCGACCGCTCGACGACGTCCGCGATGCCCACCCGGACCTGGTCCGGGCCGGTACCCACATCGGCAGCGACGCGGACGAGGCCTGCCCGCTGTGCCAGCGCGACACCCTCAAGCACGTCTCCTACGTCTTCGAGGGGAAGGGTCCGCGTACCCCCTCGGGTCGTGCCCTGCCCGCGGAGGCGCTGCGCCGTCACGCCGAGCGGTACGGGGACCTGACCGTCTACACCGTCGAGGTCTGCACGGCGTGCCACTGGCACCATCTCCTCGAGTCCTACCGCCTGTTGGCCAGCGGCTCGGCGGTCGGGTGAGGACGGCGGTGCGGGCGACTAGCGCGGGATGAATGAGGACGGCGGTGCGGGCGGCTCGGCGGTCGGGTGAGGACGGCGGTGCGGGCGACTAGCGCGGGATGAACAGCCCGATCAGCGCCAGCGCGACGCCCGCGATGATCAGCGCGCCCACGTCCACCACCTGCCAGCCGGCGATGGCC
>JAWLFQ010000073.1:0-8151 GCA_041685505.1 Nitriliruptoraceae bacterium | reverse complement strand
GCGGGCGACTAGCGCGGGATGAACAGCCCGATCAGCGCCAGCGCGACGCCCGCGATGATCAGCGCGCCCACGTCCACCACCTGCCAGCCGGCGATGGCCAGCGCCACGCCACCGGCGACCAGCGTCGGACCGAGGGTGCGACGGTCGTCGGCGTCGTCCTCGGGTGGCGCGTCGACGACCAGCTTGCCGTCCCGGTCGATGTAGCTGCCGAGCGGCGCGTCGAACCAACCGGCGGCGTGCGCACCGGATCCGAGGACCTCCGGGCCGAGATCCGCGTCGAGCTCTGCCAGCAGCTCGTCCCAGCGCACGACCAACTCGGCGCGGAGATCGTCCCGCCACCGGCCGTCGACCGCCACCTCGACGTGGTCGTCGAAGCGGCGCACCTCGTGGTCCACACCCTTGTCCTGCAGCACGTCGAGGACCAGTTGGACGATGTCGGGGTGGAAGCGGCCGAGGGGTCGCGGGCCCGCGTCGGCGTTGCGCGCGGCACGGGGCTGCGGCACCGGCGCGTCATCGCCCATGGCCTCGAGCTCCTCATCGGTGACCAGCTCGAGGTCACACGAGGCACACCGGACGACGTCCGGTTCGTACTCGTCGCGGCAGGAAGGGCAGCGCATGACACCCAGGGTAGGCGTTCGGTCTCGCTACGGTGGCCGGTGCGCAGTGGTCGGGGAGGCACAGCTGCCTCGACCGCCGCGACCAGCGCCCGCTGCCGACACCGAGGAGCCGATCGTGACCGAGCGCCTCTACTCCACCGATCAGTACGCGCGCAGCGCGGCGGCGACGGTGGTCGACCTCGACCCCGACGATGGACGGGTGCTGCTCGACCGCACCGTCTTCTACCCCGGCGGTGGGGGGCAACCCCACGACATCGGAGCGCTCACCATCGGCGATGACCGCCTTCCCGTGGTGCGGGTCGCCGAGGATGGGCGAGGGGTGTGGCACTGGCTGGAAGGTGGGCTTCCGTCAGCCGGGACCGCGGTCCAGGGCGAGGTCGACTGGCAGCGCCGCTACCGGCTGATGCGCACCCACACCGCGATGCACGCGCTGTGCGGGGTGGTGTGGGAGCGGTACGCGAGCCCGGTCACCGGCGGCAACATGGAGCCGGGTGTGGGCCGGCTGGACTTCGAACTGCCCGACTGGGACCCCGAGGACAAGGCCACCCTGGAGGAGGAGCTCAACCGCCAGCTGGCGGCCGCGCGCCCCGTGGAGATCGCCTTCCTGCCCCGGTCCGAGGCCGACCAGGATCCCTCGTTGATCCGGACCAAGGTGTCGCTGCTGCCGGCCACGCTCACCGAGGTGCGCGTGGTGGACATCGTGGGTCTGGACCGTCAGGCCGACGGTGGCACCCATGTCGCCGACACCACCGAGGTGGGAGCGGTACGGATCGCCAAGGTGGAGTCCAAGGGCAAGGGCTTCCGACGCATCCGCCTGGCCCTGTCCGACGACGCGACGTGAGCCGTCGCGGCTGTGCCGGGGCGGGCCAGCGTGTCCGGATCCGTCAGTCGGGGGCCCGCCGCAGGACCGTGACGTCCTCGCCGTATCCCGAGGGGCGACGCTCCTCGATCCAGCTCACGCCGCTCTCCTCGCAGCGGTGGACCTGGCGCCCCATCCCGTCGGTGCGTTCCACCTGCAGGTGGTAGCGCACGTACTCCCGCGCGACCTCGCCGCTCATGACGTTGAGCACGGCGCAGCGGCAACGGGTGCGGTCGTCCTCGCTCATCTCGGCCCTCGCCAGGTGCGGACGCCGCCACCGTAGCGGGCACGGTTCGATGGTTGCCGGCGGCGTCGGCCAGGCTGGCCGGACGGTGCCGACGCGCCTGCAGCATGGCCGCTACCGTGCGAACCCACGGCCGACCGCGGAGGCGCACGTGAGCGATCACGGCACGAACCAGCCCGACCCCGCCCGCTGGTACCACCTCGATGGTGCCGAGCAACGTGGCCCGATCAGCCTCGAGGACATCCGGGCGCGGGTGCTCGACGGCACCGTCGGGCCGGAGACCTACGTCTGGGCCGATGGCATGCCGGAGTGGATGCCTGCCCGTCAGGTCCCGGCGGTGACGCCACCGGCGCAGATGCGCGCCGATCTGCCCGCCTGGAGCTGAGTTCCCTCCACGCGGTAGCGTGCGGTCCATGACCGTGCTTCCGCCGGCGTCGACCACGGGCGCGTCCTCACGTCAGGACGCGCTCGCGTTGCTGCGCGCGCGGGGGTTCGTCCAGGACGTCACCGATGCCGCCGGGCTCGAAGCCGCCTTCGCGCGCGGGCCCGTCACCTACTACGTCGGTTTCGACCCGACCGCGCCCTCGCTGCACGCGGGCAACCTGGTGGGGATGATGGCCATGGCCTGGCTGCAGCGCTGCGGCCACCGGCCGATCGCGCTGGCGGGTGGAGCGACCGGACGCATCGGTGATCCCTCCGGTCGCGATACCGAACGCGAGGTGCTCGACGAGGCGACCCTCGAGCGCCACCTCGCCGGTATCCGTCGCCAGCTCGGGCTGGTGCTCGACCTCGACGGCGGCGGGGACACCGGTGGGCTGTTGGTGGACAACCACGACTGGACGCGCGGGGTGACCATCCTGGACTTCCTGCGGGACGTCGGGGTGCACGCCTCGGTCAACCAGATGATCGCCCGCGACTCCGTGAAGCGTCGCCTCGAGGAGCGTGAGCAGGGCCTGACCTACGCGGAGTTCACCTACCAGCTGCTGCAGGCCTTCGACTTCGCCCATCTGTTCGAGCGGTACGGCTGCCTGTTGCAAGGTGGTGGCTCGGACCAGTGGGGCAACATCGTCGCCGGTATCGATCTGATCCGTCGCCGTGGCGGTGGGCAGGCCTACGGTCTGGTCTGGCCGCTGCTGACCACGGCCGACGGCGCGAAGTTCGGCAAGTCGGCAGGCAACGCGATCTGGCTCGACCCGCAGCTGACCAGCCCCTACGCCTACTACCAGTACTGGATCAACGCCGCCGACGCCGACGTCGTCCGGTTCCTCAAGCTGTTCACCTTCCTCGATCTCGACGACATCGCGGGGTTGGCGCGCGAGCTGGCGCGTGATCCCTCGGCCCGGGTCGCCCACCGTGCCCTGGCCCGTGAGGCCACCCGCATCATCCACGGCGATGCCGGTGTGGCCATGGCCGAGGCAGCGACGGGCGTGCTGTTCGGTGACGCCCCCTTCACCGGCCTGAGTGACGCGGTGCTGGCCGAGGCCTTCGAGGGTGCGCCGAGCATCACGCTCGAACGCGGGCGCCTGACGTCGGAGGGGGTCGGGCTGCTGGAGGCGATGACCGCCACCGGCCTGACCCGCGCCAACGCCGAGGCACGTCGGTTGGTGGAGCAGGGTGCGGTCCGACTCAACAACGCCCGCATCGAGGATCCGAGGTACCGGCTGGGGCCGGAGGATCTCGCCAGCAGCACCACCGCTGTGCTGCGTGCCG
Organism: Nitriliruptoraceae bacterium; assembly: GCA_041685505.1. Lineage (GTDB taxonomy): Bacteria > Actinomycetota > Nitriliruptoria > Nitriliruptorales > Nitriliruptoraceae > T1Sed10-7. The sequence goes on along the minus strand of JAWLFQ010000073.1, from coordinate 4,721 downwards.
GCAAGAAGCGCTACGCCCTGGTGCGCTTCGTCTGAGCGCGCGTGCTCCGGGCGCAACGGGACCTCGGCAGCCGCCCACCGGTGCCGGCCGGGCCGCCGATGGTCCTATGGTCGGTGGACGTGGTGCCCTGCCGGCGACCACACTGGCGGGGTGGACTCGGCCCCGGTCCCTGGGCGGACCGTCCCATCCGCACGCCAGCCCTACGCTGGCAGAGTCTTCACCTCGACATCCGACCGCACGTAGAGGACGATCGTGAACACGACACCTGATAGTTACGTCATGCCCTTCAGCGAGGGCAGCGCCGACCAGAAGTCGCTGCTCGGCGGCAAGGGAGCGAACCTCTCCGAGATGACCCGCATCGGTCTCCCGGTGCCGCCCGGGTTCATCGTCACGACCGAAGCCTGCCGGCAGTACATGGAGGAGGGCGGCTCTCCCGAGGGTCTGTTCGACCAGGTCGAGGAGGCGCTCGAGGAGCTCGAGGCTCAGGCGGGCCGCAAGCTCGGTGACCCCGACTCCCCCCTGCTGCTGTCCGTGCGCTCCGGGGCGGTCTTCTCCATGCCCGGCATGATGGACACCGTGCTCAACCTCGGTGCGATGCCTGACACCGCGCCGGGGCTTGCTGCCATGGGCGATGAGTGGTTCGCCCAGGACGCGACCCGGCGCTTCCTGGAGATGTTCGGGCGCGTGGTGCTCGGCGTCGACGGGGAACTGTTCGAGGAGAACGTGGAGCGCGCCAACCAGGCCGCCGGCGTGACCAGCGAGCGTGACCTCACCGTCGAGCAGCTCGAGGAGCTGGTCGCCAGCCACCGCGAGACCATCGCCGCTGCCGGCAAGGAGCTGCCGGAGGACCCCCGGGACCAGCTGCGGCTGGCCGTCGAGGCCGTGTTCGACTCCTGGAACGGCGACCGCGCCAAGGCCTACCGCCGTATCGAGGGCATCCCGGACGACCTCGGCACCGCCGTCACCGTGCAGATGATGGTGTTCGGCAACCTCGGCGATCGCTCCGCCACGGGCGTGGCCTTCACCCGCGACCCCGCCACGGGGGAGAACGTCCACTACGGCGACTTCCTCGTCGGTGCCCAGGGTGAGGACGTGGTGGCCGGCAGCCGTGCCGTGGAGCCGCTGTCCGCGCTCGGTGAGACCTTCCCGAACGCGCAGGAGGAGCTGGAGGAGACCCTCACCACCCTCGAGCAGCACTACCGCGACATGTGCGATGTGGAGTTCACCATCGAGGGCGACAAGCTCTGGATGCTGCAGACCCGCATCGGCAAGCGCTCGGCGGCCGCGGCGCTGCGGATGGCCGTCGAGATGGTCGACGAGGGGCTGATCGACGAGGACGAGGCCGTCCGCCGTGTCACCCCGAAGCAGCTCGAGGCCATGCTCCACCCGCGCTTCGGCCCGGATGCGCCGGAGGCGATCACCACCGGTCTGGCCGCCTCGCCCGGTGCTGCCGTCGGCAAGGTCGTGCTGACCTCGCAGGAGGCCAAGGAGCGTGGCGAGGCCGGCGAGTCGGTCGTGCTGGTGCGGCCCGAGACATCCCCTGAGGACCTCGAGGGCATGGTCGCCTCGGCCGGCATGCTCACCGCCCGGGGTGGTCTCGTCAGCCACGCTGCCGTGGTCGCCCGCGGCCTGGGCAAGCCCGCGGTCTGCGGCGCCAACGAGCTGAAGATCGACGCGAAGGCCGGCACGGTCACCGTCAACGGCACCGTGATCAACGCCGATGACGTCATCTCCATCGACGGCACCACCGGGCAGGTCGTACTCGGCGAGGTGGAGCTCGAGGTGCCCGAGGACGACCCGAACGTCGCCAAGCTGCTGGTCTACGCCGACAAGCGACGGACCCTGCACATCTTCGCCAACGCCGACACCCCCGACGACGCACGTCGGGCGCTGGAGGCGGGTGCGGAGGGCATCGGGCTGTGCCGGACCGAGCACCAGTTCCTGGGCGATCGCCTGCCCCTGATCCGTCAGATGATCCTGTCGAAGACCGAGGAGCAGGAGCGCGCTGCGCTGGAGCCGCTCGAGGCACAGCAGAAGGAGGACTTCGAGCAGCTCTTCGAGGTGATGGACGGCAAGCGCGTCGTCATCCGTCTGCTCGACCCGCCGTTGCACGAGTTCCTGCCCGACCCGCTCGAGCTCCGGCTCAAGGAGCAGGCCGAGGGCCTGGACGAGGACGAGAAGAAGCTGCTCGAGGCCGCGGAGTTCCACCACGAGCACAACCCGATGCTGGGTGTGCGCGGCCTCAGGCTCGGCATCCTGCGCCCGAACGTCTACGCCGCGCAGGTGCGTGCGATCATCGGTGCGGCCGTGGCCCGCAAGCAGGCCGGGGGGAACCCGCTACCGGAGATCATGCTGCCCCTGACGGCGACCTCCCAGGAGCTCCAGTGGGGGATCGAGCTCATCCACGAGACCGCCAAGGAGGTCCTCGCGGATGCCGGTGTCGAGGTGGACTACACCACCGCCACCATGATCGAGACCCCGCGGTCCGCGCTGCGGGCCAAGGACCTCGCGCCGCACGTCGACGCCTTCTCCTTCGGGACCAACGACCTCACCCAGCTGACCTTCGGGTTCTCACGGGATGACGTCGAGGCGAGCTACATCCCCACCGCGCTCGAGCAGGGGCTGCTGCCCGTCGACCCGTTCCGTTCCCTGGACCCCGCCGGCGTCGGCCGTCTGGTCGACATGGCGGTCACCGAGGGGCGCGAGGCCAAGCCCGACCTGGTCACCGGTATCTGCGGGGAGCACGGCGGCGACCCGGACTCGATCCACCTCTGCCACAAGGTCGGGATGAACCACGTGTCCTGCTCCGCGTCGCGGATCGAGGTGGCACGCCTGGCTGCCGCGCAGGCGGCGATGGACGTGAGCGGTCCGGGCACGACCGCCTGATACCCACGGCCGTCGGTCACCCGGTCCGTCACCATCGACGCGCAGCCGGGGTGACCGACGGCCGGCACGACCGGCGCGGGGGGTGCGGCCCCGCGCCCCCGGCCGCGGAGCGCCACCCCAGGGTGTGCAGCTCCGCGGCCGGATCCGTGCGGGCTGGCGGTGGCCTAGCGTGTCCGGCGTGGAGCAGACCCGCCGGACGGTGCTACGGGGCCTGGCCGCCTTCCGCTGGCTGGCCTGGGCCTGGATGGCTGCGGTCCTGGTGCTGGCCCGTGGCAGCCTCGTGGCGCCGCGGACCGCGGTGCTGCTGGTGGCGCTGGCCGGTGTGGTGACGCTGTGGCTCACCTGGCTGCTGCGTCGTGACCCACAGCGGCTCGTCGGGCGGGGTGCGGTCGGCGTCGAGGTGGGCGTGGCGGTGGCGCTGCAACTGGCGGACGGGTTCGTCTACGTCGCCCCCCACGTGTTCACCGCACGCCAGCCGCTCGGGGTGGCGTGGCCGACCGCCTCGGTCCTGGCAGCGGGTGTGGCGCTGGGGCCGGTTGTGGGTGCGGCGACCGGCGCGCTGCTCGGGGGCGCGCGGGCGGTGTCCTCCATCGTCAACGTGGTCCCGGCCGCCCAGGGCTGGGTCGGACCGCTCGACGCCGAACAGGCCCTGTCGCTGGTCACGACCACGGTGCTGTACGCGCTGGCGGGCGGGACGGCGGGCTACGCCACACGCCTGCTGTCCCGCGCGGAGGAGCGCCTGCTGCGTGCCGAGCGTGCCGTCGCCGCGCTGGAGGCACGTGAGGAGGTCGCCCGCCGGTTGCACGACGGTGTGCTCCAGACCCTCGCCCTGGTCGAGCGCCGGGCGGATGCACCCGACCTCGCTCGCCTGGCCCGCGATCAGGAGCGCGAGCTGCGTGCCTACCTCCAGGCGTCGCAGGATGCGACCGACGGCGCTACCGGCGGGGTGGGCGCCGGTCACCGCGGTGATCTGGGCGCTGCGCTGCGTCGGGTGGCGAGCCGGGCTGAGGCGCGTCACGGGGTCCCGACCCAGGTGCTGGTCCCCGAGGATCTCCCGCCGCTGGCCACCGCGACCGTGGAGGCCGTCGGTGGCGCCGTCGGCGAGGCGCTGACCAACGCGGGCAAGCACGCGGCTGCCGGACGCATCGTGGTCTACGCCGAGCCGCAGACCGACGAGGTCTTCGTGTCCGTGCGCGACGACGGCGTCGGCTTCGACCCCACGGCGGTCGCGGAGGGGCTCGGTCTCGCACGGTCGGTGCGGGGCCGGATCGAGGCCCGAGGCGGGCACGTGGAGGTGGCCGCCGCTGTGCAGCGCGGCTGCGAGGTCCGCCTGTGGGTTCCGCTCGACGGGTCGTGAGCGCGGTCGGAACCGTCGCCGACGTGTGAGGGGGACCATCTTCGAGGCCGGTTGCGGATCAAACGTTCGGCGATGCCGACCATCTACGAACAACCTCGTAGGTGCGCCGAACGGCCCCCGGCGGCGGTTCCGTCGCCACTGGATGCCCTCGGTCGGGCGCTGTGCCCCTCGTGAACACGTTCACGAGCGGCGGATCCGGTCCGACAGCGCCGAACGGCGTTCTGCGCCATCTCCTGGTTCGGCATTGCTGAACACCTCTTGTTGTCGTGCAGGTTTCGTCCGTCTTGCATCCATGTTCCACCGGTCAGTCCGGCACCGGTGCGATGTGGTGGAGCTGGCCACGGACGCCAGCATCGGGAGGCCACCGACCTGGAGCGACCGGACGAGGGAGTGAGACATGGACCTATCAGTAGGCGAGATCTTCATCTCGGAGGTCGCCGGCACCTTCATGCTGCTGTTGCTCGGCTGTGGCGTCGTC
>JAWLFQ010000153.1:0-3138 GCA_041685505.1 Nitriliruptoraceae bacterium | reverse complement strand
TAGAAGTAGTTCTTGCGGTGGAACCAGCACCGCTCGGCGACCTCGCCGGCCAGGGCGAGGCCGAGCAGGGTGGCGTCCTCGATCGCGCGCGCGTTGGGCACGGGCAGCGCACCGGGCTGGCCGGTGCACACCGGGCAGACGTTGGTGTTGGGCTCGTCACCGAACTCCGTCGAGCACCCGCACCACATCTTGGTGCGGGTGTGCAGCTCGACGTGGACCTCGAGCCCGACGACGAGCTCCCACCCCTCCGGCAGCAACGCGTCGGTCGCCATCAGCGCACCTCCAAGGTGTCGGTGGCCATCAGCGCACCTCCTGCGTGGTGGCCGCCCCGGTGGCCGCACTGGTGACCGCCCCGGTGGCCGAACTGGTGACGGCCCGCGGACCCGTTGGCAGCGCCGCGAACCCGGTCGCCTGCTCGAAGGCCCAGGCGGCCCGGTACATCACGTCGTCCCGCTTGAGCGGCGCCATGAGCTGCAGACCCACCGGCAGCGAGGTGGCGGGATCGTCGGGGGCAGCGGCCAGCCCCGCGGGCAGCGACAACGCCGGGATGCCGGCCAGCGACGCGGGCACCGTGGCGACGTCGTTGAGGTACATCGCCATCGGGTCGGCGGTCTTGTCACCGAACCGGAAGGCCACCGACGGCGAGGTCGGACTGACGAGCACGTCCACCTGCTCGAACGCGCTCCGGAAGTCCTCGGCGATCAGGGTGCGCACCTTTGAGGCCTGCAGGTAGTAGGCGTCGTAGTAGCCGCTGGAAAGCGCGTGGGTCCCGATCATGATGCGGCGCTTGACCTCCGGTCCGAACCCGGCGGCACGGGTCGCCGCGTTCATCTCCTCGGCGGTGGGGGCGTCGACCCGCAGGCCGTAGCGCACCCCGTCGAAGCGGGCGAGGTTCGACGACGCCTCGCTCGGGGCGATGAGGTAGTACGCGGGTAGTCCGTAGGACGCGCGGGGCAGGGACACCTCGACGATCTCTGCCCCGAGGCCCGCCAGGCGCTCCAGCGCGGCGGCGAACACCAGCTCCACACCCGGCTCGTATCCCTCGCCCTGCAGCTCCCGCACGACCCCGACCCTGAGGCCGGCCACGCCGTCCTGCAACCCGGCGAGCAGGTCCGGCACCTCCCCGGGCACCGAGGTGGCGTCGCGGGGGTCGTGCCCCCAGGTCACCGACTGCAGCCTGGCCGCGTCCTCCACGGTCCGGGCGAAGGGCCCGGCCTGATCCAACGAGGAGGCGAAGGCCACCAGCCCGTAGCGCGACATCGTCCCGTAGGTCGGCTTGACCCCGACCAGCCCCGTCAGCGCCGCCGGCTGCCGGATCGAGCCGCCGGTGTCCGTCCCGATCGCCAGCGGCGCCAGCAGCCCGGCGACCGCGGTGGCCGACCCTCCGGAGGAGCCACCCGGCACCCGGTCCAGATCCCACGGGTTGCGGGTGTTGCCGAAGGCGGAGTTCTCGGTGGAGGAGCCCATGGCGAACTCGTCCATGTTGGTCTTGCCGAGCACGACGATGTCGGCGGCCCGCAGCCGTTGGGTGATGGTGGCGTCGTAGGGGGGCTCCCAGCCCTCCAGCATCCGCGACCCGCAGGTCGTCGGGGCCCCGCGCATCGTGAGCACGTCCTTGAGCGCGAGCGGGACCCCGGCGAGCGGACCGAGGGGCTCGCCGGCGGCCCGCCGGGCGTCGACGTCATCGGCGTGGGCACGGGCCGCGGTCGCGGTGACGGCGAGGAAGGCGTGTGGCTCGTCCGTGCCGAGCTCCGCGGCCGGCTTGGCGGTCCAGACATCGCCGTCGGCGACGACGCCGTCCACGGCCGCGATCCGGTCGAGGTGGGCGTCGACGACCTCACGGCTGGACACCTCGCCGGCACTGAGCGCGGTGGCGAGCTCGACGGCGGTCGCCTGGGTCAGGTCCGTCATCTCAGCCCTCCTCCGCCACGATGCGCGGCACGGCGAAACGGTCCTGTTCGACCGCCGGCGCCCCCGCCAGGACCTCGTCGCGCGACAGCGACGGGGCGCGCTCGTCCGGCCGGGTCACGTCCGCCAGCGCGAAGGGGTGGGTGGTCGCCACGACCTCGTCGGCCGCCACCTCGCCGACCTGTTCGGCGTACCCGAGGATGCTGGAGAGCTGCGGTGCGAGCGCCGCCACCTCCTCGTCGGTCAGCGCCAGGCGGGCGAGCCTGGCCACGTGACGGACCTCGTCTTCTGACAGGGCCACGGGGGCCTCCTGCGGGCATGGGACACGGGTCGTGGCGAGGCTAGCGCTCGCACCAGCGGCCCCCGACCGTCGTCGGTGGCCGCAGGCCACGCCCCCCGGTTACGGTCATCGCGACCGCAGGAGCTCCCCACCCCCGCCGGTCCCGGTCATCGCAACCGCAGGAGCTCCCCGCCCCCGGTCACGGTCATCGCAACCGCAGGAGCTCCCCGTCCCCGCCGGAGAGGTCGACGCATGACGAGCACAGCAGCGAGTCCCACCCGACGCTACGACCCGACGACGGCGCTGGTCGTGGTCGACGTGCAGAACGACTTCGCCGATCCCGAGGGCGGGCTGTACGTCGGTGGCGGCGAGGAGGTCGTCGAGGTCGCCAACCGGGAGATCGCCACGGCCCGCGAGGCCGGTGCCCTCGTCGTCTACACCCAGGACTGGCACCCGCCCGAGACCCCGCACTTCGCCAAGGACGGTGGCGACTGGCCGGTGCACTGCGTCCGCGACACCTGGGGCGCCGAGTTCCACCCCGACCTCGAGGTGCTGGACGACGCCCCCGTGGTGCGCAAGGGCGTCGACGGCGGCGACGGCTACTCGGGCTTCTCCGTGCGCGACCCCGTCAGCGGCGAGGAATCCGCGACCGAGCTCGGCCGTCACCTCGAGGAGGCCGGGATCAGGCGCGTGGTGGTCGTCGGTCTGGCGGGCGACGTGTGTGTGAAGGCGACCGCGCTCGACGCCCGGCAGCAGGGCTACGAGGTGGTCCTGCCGGAGACGGCGACCCGCATGGTCGGGCAGGACGAGGGCGACCGCGAGGCCGCGGTCGCCGCGATGCGCGAGGCCGGCGTGGACGTGCGACCCGAGTGAGCTGACCACCGCACCCCCCGGACGCGCTGGCGGCGGTTGCGTGGCCCCCGGTTGCGCAACCCCCCGGTTGCGCAACC
>JAWLFQ010000072.1:0-13093 GCA_041685505.1 Nitriliruptoraceae bacterium | reverse complement strand
GTACCGCGTGGGCATCGGTCGATGCCGGCACGCTACACCGCGCGAGGTCCGGGACCACCGCCGCTAGCCTGGTGGCATGGACGAACACAACGTGCTGGACGGGCCGCTCGAGGGCTGCAGCGTGGACCCGCTGACCGGCTGGTTCCGGGACGGGTCCTGCCGCACCGGTCCGGAGGATCTCGGCAGCCACACCATCTGCGCGGTGGTCACCGAGGAGTTCCTCGCCCACCAGCGCGCCATCGGCAACGACCTCTCGGCGCCCCGTCCGCAGTTCCGCTTCCCGGGCCTGGTGCCAGGCGACCGGTGGTGCGTCACGGCGCCCAACTGGCTGCGCGCCCACCAGGACGGTGCCGCGGCGCCGGTGGTCCTCAGCGCCACCAACCGTCGGGTGCTCGACCTGGTGCCGCTGGAGGTCCTGGAGCGCTACGCCGTGGACGTCCCCGACGACCCCCGCGACCTCGACCGCTGACGCAGGATGCCGAGCGACCACGACCGGCTGATCGTGGACGGTCTCAACGTGCTCGGCAGCCGTCCCGACGGCTGGTGGCGTGACCGCACGACAGCCTTCAACCGCCTGATCCACGACCTGCAACCCCTGGCCGCGGGCCGCGCCGGCGCGGTCGTGGTGGTGGTCGAAGGTCGCGCCGGTGACCAGGTACCGGAAGGTCGCCACGGTGACGTCGAGGTGGTGCACGCGACGCGTCGCGGACCTGACGCCGCCGACGATCGCATCGTGGCGCTGGTCACCGCCGCACGCAGCGACGCCGTCGGCGGCGACGCCTCCCCGCAGCACGGCCGCGACGTCGTGGTCACCGCCGACCGTGCCCTGATCGACCGGGTGGGCGGGCTCGGGGCCCACGTCCTCGGTCCGTCGAGACTGCTGCGTCTGCTGCGCCCGGAGGCGTGACCGGCGGACCGAGCGGTCCGCATCCCGCCCCTGGGCGCGCGCACCGACCGGACGTGGTCCCCCTCCTGTCCGAGCGGCGGAGGACCCACCCGGGGCGTGGCCCCTACGGTGAGATCGGGCGGAAGATCGTGCCGGCATGCTGAGCCGCCGCCCGCCGATCCGACGCGAAGGAACGACGATGCGCACCCGACCGATGCGACGAGCAGGCCGCGAGGTGTCCGAGGTCGGCCTGGGGACCTGGCAGCTGGGCGGTGGCTGGGGGACGGTGACCGACGCCGAGGCCCGGGAGGTGCTCCACGCCGCCCTGGACGCGGGCGTCACCTTCCTCGACACCGCCGATGTCTACGGTGACGGGCGCTCCGAGCGCCTGATCGGCGAGGTGGTCGCGGCCCGCGGTGACCACGACCGCGTGACCATCGCGACCAAGGCCGGCCGGCGCGCCGACCCCCACGTGCCCGAGGCCTACCACGCCGAGGCGCTGCGGGGCTGGGTGACGCGCAGCCTCGACAACCTCGGCGTCGAGCGCATCGACCTGCTGCAGCTGCACGCCCCGCCGACGCCGGTCTACGAGGACGACGCGGTCTTCGACGCCCTCGACGCCCTGGTCGATGAGGGGCTGATCGCCGCCCACGGCGTCAGCGTCGAGACCTGCGACGAGGCCCTGAGCGCCATCGCCCGGCCCACCGTCGCCAGCGTGCAGATCGTCTTCAACGCCTTCCGTCGCAAGCCCATGGAGCAGGTCCTGCCCGCGGCCGCCGACGCAGGGGTCGCCATCATCGCCCGGGTGCCCCTGGCCAGCGGCTTGCTGTCGGGCCGCTACGACCTCGACACCACCTTCGCCGCCGACGATCACCGCACCTTCAACCGCCAGGGTGAGGCCTTCGACGTGGGCGAGACCTTCGCGGGCGTGCCCTTCGAGGTCGGTGTGCACGCCGCGGATGCGGTGGCGGAGCTCGCCAGCGAGCAGCTGCCGCCGGCCCGCCTCGCCCTGCGGTGGATCCTGGACCACCCCGAGGTCACCACGGTCATCCCGGGTGCCCGATCGGTGGCGCAGGTGGAGGGCAACGTCGCGGCGAGCGAGGTGCCACCGCTGGACGAGGGCACCCACGCCCGTCTGCGCGGGATCTACGACGAGTGGATCCGTGCACACGTGCACGCGCGCTGGTGAACGAGCGCCGGCACCGCCGGCTCAGTCGCCGAACAGGTTCCGCAACCACTCGAGCAGCCGCTCGAAGAAGCCCTCCACCCCCTCGGTGTCGATGTCTGGCAGGTCCGGTACCTCGGGCAGGCCGGGCCCGTCGCCGTCCTCACCGTCGGGGCCCGGCTCGGGTTCCGGTTCCGGCTCGGGCTCCGGCTCGGGCTCCGGCTCAGGCTCCGGCTCAGGCTCCGGCTCGGGCTCAGGCTCGGGCTCCGCCGCTCCCTCGCTGATCTCGATGCTGACCGTGCTCCCAGGGGAGACCTCGGTACGCGCACCAGGATCCTGGGCGACCACGATGCCCGCCGCCTCATCCGCCGGCACCCGGCTGATCAGGACCTCGAAGCCGCCGGAGTCGAGCAGGCGCAAGGCGTCCGACTCCTGTCGCCCCACGACCTGTGGTACCTCGACGCTGGCGTCCTCCTCAGCCTCCACGGCCAACACCAGGTCGACCTCGTCACCCGGCTCCGCCACCACGCCGGTCACCGGGTCGGTGGACAGCACCCGTCCCTCCGGCGTCTCCGCCGAGGGCGCGAACCGGACGATGCCGACCTCCAGACCCGCGTCCTCCAGGGCGCTCTCGGCGGGACCTCGGCGCAGTCCGACCACGTTGGGCACCACCACGTTGCCCGGCGGCGCCGCCGCGGTCAGGCCGATCTCCGTGCCGGTGCTGACCTCGGTGCCCGGCTCCTCGCTCTGCGCGAGGACCGTGCCGGCCTCCGCGTCGGACTCCTCGGTATCCACGACGCCGAGTTCGAGCTCCGCCGCCTCGATGCGCTCCTGCGCCTCCTCCACCGGAGCGCCGACCACATCGGGCACGGTGGCGGTCGGACCCCCGAACCACCACAGCGCAGCCGCGATGGCGGCGAGGACCGCGGCGCCGATCCCCACCCACACCCACGGGGACCGTCGGGTCGGCACGAGCACGATGACGTGGTCGTCGGGTACCTGATCGGTGAGGGTGAGCTCCACCTCGCTGGGCTCGAACCCGTCAGCGGTCACGGCGAGCCGGTGGTTCGCCCGTGGGGCGGCGCCCTGCCGCGAGGACGAGGAGGCCGGTGCGGCCAGCGGGATCAGGAAACGGCCGCCGGGATCGGTCACCGCCTGGCCGACCAGGGTGCCGTCGGTGGTCCGCAGCTTGACCTGTGCGTCCAGGACCGGTTCCCCGCTGCCCTCGGCGATCACCTGCCCCTGCAGCTCCGCCGGGTGCAACTCCACGGTGATCGGTGTCGCACGGACCTCGCTGCCGAGGTCGCGACGTGCGGTGAAGTACCCGGGGCCGGTGACCTCGAGCCGGTGGGGTCCCTGCCCGGTCAGGTCCAGGGCGAACCCGCCCCTGGTGTCGGTGGCGGTACGCCCACGCACCTGGCCAGCGGCATCGAGCAGGGCAACCTCGGCGTCGACCGGATCCCCCGGCGCGGCATCGAGCGGGCGAACCGTGCCCGTGACCCGGGCGGGGTGGAGGTGGACCTGCGCCCGGCCACCCGGGTGGTGGTGCTCGTGTCGTTCCGTGAGACGGCCATCCTTGGTCACGACGACCTCATAGGTCCCCGGTTCGACGCCGGCGACGGTGAACCGGCCGTCAGCGACGGTGGTCGCGCGCCCCACCAGCTGCCCGTCGCGCGCCATCACCTCGACCTGCGCCGCCTCCACCGGCGCGCCGCTGGACGCGTCGGTCACGGTGCCGCGGAGCGGCGAGGGGCCGTCGGACCGCTCATCGGGGAGCGGGACCGTGGCGTCCACGTCCGTGGCATCCTCGCCCGAACCGCCGACGGCGTCCCCCGCGGCGTCGATCGGTCGCGTCGCGTCATCGCTACCACCGGGGCGTGGTGGCGGGGGAGGTCCCCCGGGGCCCTCGGTCGGGTGCTGATCGGAGGTGCTCACCGCGTCTCTCCCCGCGCGTTGGGATGACGGGCCGTCGTGACCCGCGCTGCATGGCAGCCTATGGCCCGCGCTGACGCGAGCACATCACCCGTTCCAGGTGGCGGCAACCTCCGCGGGCAGGCGCAGCCGCCAGCTGCCGGCGCCGGTCATGGATCCTGCAGCGGTTGGTCAGCCGACCTGCTGCTCGCGCAGGAAGGCCAGGGCGTCGTCGGCGTGGACGTCCATGTTGGTCTCGCTGGCGATGCGGTGCAGCACGGTGAGACCACCGTCCAGCACGACCGTCTGCCGTTTGCTCGGGATCGGCCCCGGCCGCTTGGCGCCGAAGGCCTTGGCGACGGCTCCGTCGGGATCGGCGATCAGGGGGAAGTCGAAGCGGTGCTCGGCGGAGAAGCGGGCCTGGGTGTCCTGGCCGTCGCGGCTGACCCCCACACGCGCGGCGTTGACCGCGGCGAACTCCGCACCGAGGTCGCGGAAGTGGCACGCCTGCGCGGTGCACCCGCCGGTGAAGGCCTTGGGGTAGAAGAACACCACGAGGTAGTCGCCGTCGACCAGTTGGGACAGTGGTACGGCGCGTCCGTCGTCGAGGTCGACGGTCATGTCGGGGATGGTGTCGGCGGTGGCGACCACGGCGTTCTCCTGACGCTGGTGTGACGGTCCTGGGCGCGCGCGTTGCGCGGATCAGCGGGACTTCGGCGCTGTGGTGGCCGGCGGCTGGTCGCAGCCGCGTTCACGCCAGGTGTTCGAGCGGTGGACGCCGATCGGCCCAGGGGGCGGCCCGTTCCAGCTGCCCCGCGAGCCGCAGGAGGCCGGCCTCGTCCCACGGCCGACCCACGAACTGCACACCGACGGGTCCCACCTCGGCATCGTGGTGCAGCGGCAGGCTGATGGCCGGCTGGCCGGTGAGGTTGGCCAGAGGGGTCAGGCCCACGAGGGCGGCCTGGTCGGCGAAGATCGCTGCACCGTCCCACCCCTCATAGGCGCCGTTGGCCCGGGACGGGCCGGTCAGTACCGGCAGGAGCAGCGCATCGAGGTGGTCCGAGGCGGCCACGACCTGGCGGCTGAGCAGCTGGAGGCGGAACTGTGCGGCCGCCAGCTCCGCCGCGCTCAGCGTCCGACCGAGCTCGTCGAGCCACACGTTGACCGGTTCGTACGCGGCGGGATCGAAGGGCTGCGAGGCGACGTTGGCCGCCCACAGGGTGCGCACCAGGTCGGTGAGCTCCGGGTCACCCGGGAGGGCCACCTCCTCCACCACGTGGCCGAGTTCCTCCACCAGCCGCACGGTGGCCTCCAACGCCGTCGTGACGCTGGGATGCCGTCCGGCGACCGCCTCCTCGGACAGCAGCGCACCGGACGCCGGCACACCGATGCGCAACCGACCGGGATCGGCGTCGACCTCCGCCGACCACGGGCGCTCGGGCGGCGGCGCCATCCCCGGGTCACCCGGCTCGTACCCGGCCATGACGTCCAGCACCAGCGCAGCGTCGGCCACGGTCCGGGTCAGCGCGCCCGAGGTGGACAGCCCGAAGGACAGCTCCCCGAGGACGGGGCCGTTGGAGATCCGGTCGCGCGCGGCCTTGAGCCCCACCAGACCGTTGATCGCCGCCGGGATCCGGATCGAGCCGCCCCCATCGGAGCCCTGGGCCACGGCGCACAGCCCGGCCGCCAGGCTCGCCGCGGCACCCCCGGAGGAACCGCCGGCGTTGCGGCCGAGCTCCCACGGGGTCGAGCACGCACCGAGCAGGGCGGTGTCGGTGTGGGCGATCGTGCCCAGCTCCGGCACGTTGGTCTTGCCCAGCGCGATCGCCCCGGCAGCCAGCAGCCGCGCGATGCTGTGCTCGTCCACTGGGGCCACGAACTCCTTCCAGGCCGGGGTCCCCATGGTCAGATGGGCACCCGCCAGGAAGTGGAGATCCTTGATCGACACCGGCACCCCGTGGAGCGGTCCGAGCTTCGCCCCGGTGGTGGTGCGCTCATCCGCCGCGGTGGCCTGCGCACGTGCACGTTCGGAGAGGACCTCGACGTAGGCACCGAGGTGGTGGTCGAGCCGGTCGATCCGGTCGAGGTAGCCGTCGACGAGTTCGCGCGCCGAGACCTGACGCTCGCGCACCATGCGTGCCAGGGTGGTGGCCGGCGCGAAGGCGAGTTCATCCTGGTCGTGCTGCGAGGTCTCGACGCCGCCCATGTGCCTGCCCCTCCCGCTCACCGGTCACCGCCGACCGTAGTGCGACGGGGACCGTTCCCGTGCCCGGGAGCAGTATCGTCGTGACGCCGTCGCATCGAAGGGCACGCCCATGCGCACCATCGGCAACCTGCTGTGGCTGCTGTTCAGCGGCATCGAGATGGCACTCGCCTACCTCTTCGCCGCGCTGCTGTCCGTGGTGTTCATCGTCACCTTCCCCCTGGCGGTCCCCGCGGTGCGTCTGGCCGGCTTCGCCCTGTGGCCCTTCGGTCGCGTGGTCGTCCGTCGCCCGGGCTCCGGCGCCGGTTCGGTGCTCGGCAACGTGGTGTGGTTCATCGTGGCGGGCTGGTGGCTGGCGCTGCTGCACGTGCTCTTCGGGCTGCTGCTGGCGATCACGATCATCGGGATCCCCTTCACCGTGGTGCACCTCAAGCTGGCCGGGCTCGCCCTGTCGCCCTACGGCAAGGACGTGGTCGAGGCACGGTTCGCCTCCCAGCACGACGTCGTCGTCCAGCCACCGGCGCGGCCGGGCAGCGGGACCGGTCACACGCGCTGATCCGGCCTTCGACGGCGCTCAGCGGCTGACGGCCACCGCAGCGCAGGCGCGTCGTTGCAGCCTGGCGAGGCGGGCCAGCCCCTCGCTGTGACGGTCCGTGTCCGGATCGTCCACGGCGTCCATCGCGGCGGCGGCCTCGCCGGCGCGCGGGCGTCGCGGCATGAGGTCCACCGGGACACCGGTCGGCACGACCCGCAGCACACCGGCGCCGGTGCCCTCACCGGCGCGCAGGCCGTACCGCTCGACCACCGCCGACAGCTCCGCCGCTGCCACGTAGGCGTCGGTGGTCACCGCGAGCCCCCCGCCCGAGGGCACGACGCGCGCATCGTCGAGCAGCTGACGCCAGCGTCCGGCGGCTATGGCCACGGGCGCACGCCAGGCACGGACCTCCAGTCGAGCGGCCAGCTCGCCCACGTCGCGCTCGCACAGCTGACGGCGCCGTGCCGGTGACAGCGCGATCCTGCGCCGGGTGCCGTCGCCACCCCCGGCACCAGCGGAGGGCACCGCGTCCGGGGGTGTGCTGAGCACGGCCAGCAACTCCCAGGCAACCGCCGGTGACCACGGGCGGCCGGTGGGCCGTGGGAGCCGCTGCAGACGCTCGACCTCGCCGCGGGGGACCACGAAGGCACGACCGATCCTGCGTGCCGGGAGGGCACCCGCTGCGATGAGGTCGCGGACCGCCTGTGGTGTCCGGTCGAGGAGCGCGGCCACCTCCGCGACGGTCAGCACCCCGTCGATCGACGACGGGTCGGTGGGAGACCAGGCTGTGGCGGTCCAGTCGCGCATGGGTGGCATCCTGGCACAACCGGGGGCGCCAGCCGGCGAACCCGGTGCGGGCCCACCCCGGCCTCGGCGGTACGGACCGACGGTCACTGAACCTGACGTCGATGTCAGGTCTAGGATGTCGCCGGCCGCACCCGTGCCGGAGTAGGAGTCCCCCGTGTTCGAACGCATCGCCATCGTCAACCGGGGCGAACCGGCGATGCGCCTGATCCACACCGTCCGCGCGCTGCGCGAGGCGGACGGCTCCGGCCCCCGCACCATCGCACTGCACACCGCGGCTGAACGCAGCGCGATGTTCGTGCGTGAGGCCGATGCAGCCGTGCGCATCGGGCCGGCGCCCGGCGAGCCGCCCTGGACCCGCAGCCCCTACCTCGACCACGACGAGCTCGCCCGTGCGCTGGTGGCAGCCGATGCCGACGCCGCCTGGGTCGGGTGGGGCTTCGTGGCCGAGCACGCGGACTTCGCCGACCGTTGTGCCGCCCTCGGCGTCACCTTCGTCGGCCCCTCGGGTGACACGATGCGGGCGCTCGGGGACAAGATCGGCGCCAAGCAGCTGGCCGAACGCGCCGGCGTGCCGGTCGCGCCCTGGAGCGGCGGCGCCGTCCACGATCTCGCCGACGCCCGGGAGCACGCGGAGCGGATCGGTACGCCGCTGGTGGTGAAAGCCACCGCGGGCGGCGGCGGCCGGGGGATCCGGGTGTGCCGTGAGCTCACCGAACTCGACGGTGCCTACCAACGTGCCCGGGCGGAGGCCGCAGCGTCCTTCGGTGACGACACCGTGTTCCTCGAACGGATGCTGACCGATGCCCACCACGTCGAGGTGCAGGTCCTCGCCGACGGTCAGGGAGGGGTCTGGGCCGTCGGGACGCGCGACTGCTCCCTGCAGCGGCGCAACCAGAAGCTGCTGGAGGAGTCCGCCTCCACCGTGCTGACAGGCGAGCAGGACGCACAGCTGCGCCACTCCGCCGCGGAGCTCACGCGACTGGCCGGGTACCGCGGCGCCGCCACGGTGGAGTTCCTGCACCAGCCCGCCACGGGGCTCACGACCTTCCTGGAGGTCAACACCCGCCTGCAGGTCGAGCACCCCGTCACGGAGCAGACCACCGGGCTCGACCTGGTCGAGTGGCAGCTGCGGATCGCCGCCGGCACCCCCCTGCCCGGTGATCCCCCACCGGCCACGGGCCACGCGATCGAGGTCCGCCTCAACGCCGAGGACCCCGAACGTGGCTTCTCGCCGGCCCCGGGTCGCATCGAGCTGCTGGACCTGCCGACCGGGCCCGGGGTCCGGGTCGACACCGGGGTCGCCGACGGCGACGTCATCCCGCCCGAGTACGACTCCATGGTCGCCAAGATCATCGCGCACGGCAGCGACCGTGCCACCGCACTCAACCGCCTGCGCCGTGCCCTGGGCCAGACCGCGGTCCTGGTCGAGGGTGGCACCACCAACCGCGCGTTCCTCCTCGACCTCCTCCATGACCCGGACGTCCTGGCAGGGCGGGTCGACACCGGCTGGCTCGACCGTCGGACCGCGGAGGGTGGGTACCGCTTCGAGACGCGCGGGGACGTCGCCCTGGTGGCCGCCGCCATCGATGCCTACGACGCTGCCTCGAGCCGCGATCGTGAGCGGTTCCTGCACTCTGCGGCCCGTGGCCGGCCGCAGCTCGACCCGGAACTGCCGCGCGTGATCGATCTGCGCTTCGACGCCACCGGGTACCGCCTCGAGGTGGCCTGCACCGGGCCCGGGCGCTACCTCGTCGCCACCGACGGCATCCGTGTCCTGGCCGAGGTGGAGCATCTGCGGCGCTTCGAGCGGCGCATCACGGTTGCGGGCGAGAGCTTCCGAGTGGTGGCCATCCGGCAGGGCGCCGAGCAGCTCATCGAGGTGGACGGGATCCCCCACCGCATCAGCCAGGACGACGCCGGCATGGTGCGCACCCCCAGCCCATCGGTGGTGGTGTCGGTCAACGTGATCGTGGGCGAGCAGGTGGCCGCGGGCAGCACCCTGGCCGTCCTCGAGAGCATGAAGATGGAGACCCCGCTGACCGCGCCCTTCGCGGGCAGGGTCGCCGAGGTGCTGGTCACCGACAACGTGCAACTCGACGCCGGCCAGCCGGTGCTCAAGCTGGAGGCGGCCCAGGAACTCGAGGGCGCCGCGACCCAGGCACCCGTCACCTTCGCCGCGCTGGACCGGCAGGCCCCGGGTGTCGAGGCGGATGCACGTGACATGCTCGACACCCTGCGTCGCACCATCCTCGGCTACGACCTCCCCGAGGACTCGGTGAGGCATCTGCTGGACCGCCTGCGGACCGATCGGCAGCCGGACGATCCCGGCACGGGACGTGGGACACCTGCCGAGGTGCTGCGCGCTGAGCTCGACGTGCTCCGTGCCCATGCCGACATCGCAGCGCTGTCACGCAACCGCCGCCTGGGCGACGAGGAGGACCGCAACGAACAGCGCAGCGCGCGCGACCATCTCCACGCCTTCCTGCGCACCTTCGACCGCACGGCGGTACCTGCCACCTTCGTCGACAAGCTCAGCCGCGCCCTGTCCCACTACCACGTCACCGACCTGGAGCGCGATCCCGCGCTCGAGGATGCGCTCCTGCGTATCCACCTCGCCCAGCGACGGGCCGGTGCCCACGTCCCCGTGATCCTGGCCGTGCTGGAACGTCTGCTGGCCGCCGGAACACCACCCCAGGGGGCGTTGGGCCAGGAGCTGCGCCACACCCTCGACCGCCTGATCGTCGCCACCCAGGCCCGTCAGCCCGTCATCGGCGATCTCGCCCGGCGGGTGCGCCACCGATGCTTCGAGCGTCCCCGGCTGACGGCGCGGCGCACGCGCGTGTTCGCGCAGGCGCGCGAGCACCTCCGAGCCCTGGCAGCCGAGCCGGACCGCGGGGACCGAGCCGAGCGGATCCAGCAGTTGATCGACACCCCGGAGCCGCTGCTCGGCCTGCTCGAGGACCCGGCGATCACCGCCGAGATGCTGGCACCGCTGCTCGAGGTGCTGACGCGTCGCTACTACCGGACCCGCGACCTCGACGAGGTCGTCACGGTGGAGCTGGGCAGCTCGCTGGCCGTGGTCGCAGACTTCGAGGATCCACGGGGCCGGGGGCGCGTGATCGCGCTCACCGCCACAGCCGACGACCTGTCGGAGTCGATCCGGGCCACCGCAGCACTGGCGGGCGACCTCGACCCCGCGCAGGCGGGAGCCGGGGTGGTCGCCGACGTCTACGTGACCTGGCGGGATGCTCCCACCGAGCTCGATCTGCTGGCGGCAGGGCTGGAGGCCGACCTCGACGACGCCGACCTGCCCCCCGCCCTGCGCCGGGTGACGCTGTCGCTGACCGTGGAGCCGGGCAGCGGCCCCGACGGTGCCCAGCGGCCCTCCGTGGAGCATCTGACCTTCCGACGCGGCCCGGACGGCTTCCGGGAACGCCGCCACCTCAGGGGTATCCATCCGCTGATCGCCGGAAGGCTGGACCTGTGGCGCTTCGAGCGGTTCGCGCTCACGCGGTTGCCGTCCACGGAGGAGGTGTACCTCTTCCACGCCCGTGCCCACGACAACGCCGAGGACGAACGACTCTTCGCCTTGGCGGAGGTGCGCGACCTCACCCCCGTCCACGACGAGCGCGGTCGCGTCGTCGGCCTGCCGGAACTCGAACAGGTGCTGGCCAACACCCTCGACGACCTGCGCCGTACCCGTGCGACGATGGCCGGGGGGAGCGCCCCGGAGTGGAACCGCGTCGTCCTCCACGTCTGGCCGACGGTCCACGTCCCCATCGAGGAGCTCGAGCCGGTGATCCGTGCGGTGGCACCGACCACCGAGGGACTCGGTCTCGAGCAGGTCGCCGTGCGGGCCCGTCTCGAGCTCCCGGGGGCCGCGGCACAGGAGGTCATGGTCCGCATGTCGCGGCCGCCGGGCCAGGGCTTCACCCTGCGGGTGACCGAACCTCCCACACGGCCGCTGGTCAGCTTCGACGAGGTGAGCCGACAGATCGTCAAGGCGCGCCGCCGGGGCAGCGTCTACCCCTACGAGCTCGTCCCGCTGCTGACCCACGACCGTGCCGCGCCCGGGACCCCGGAGCCCGAGGGTGCGGTGGTACCCGGGTTCGTCGAGCACGATCTGGACGAGAACGGCCACCTCGTCGCTGTCGAGCGACCACCGGGCGGTAACCGGGCGGGCATCGTCGTGGGTGTCGTGACCACCCGCACCTCGCGCTACCCCGAGGGCATGACGCGTGTGGCGCTGCTCGGTGATCCCACCAAGGGGCTCGGCTCCATCGCGACACGGGAGTGCGCGCTCATCACCCAGGCGATCGACCTCGCCGCGCAGCTCGGGGCACCGATCGAGTGGTTCGCGGTGTCCTCGGGGGCCCGGATCGCCATGGACTCCGGCACCGAGAACATGGACG
Organism: Nitriliruptoraceae bacterium; assembly: GCA_041685505.1. Classification (GTDB taxonomy): domain Bacteria; phylum Actinomycetota; class Nitriliruptoria; order Nitriliruptorales; family Nitriliruptoraceae; genus T1Sed10-7. Next base: position 1,174 of record JAWLFQ010000072.1, on the reverse strand, counting down.
GCGTCGCCCAGGTGCTGCGGCGCATCATCGAGTTCACCCAAGCCGGCGGCGAGATCCACGTGGTGGTCTCCGGCATCAACGTGGGGGCACAGCCCTACTGGAACGCCGAAGCCACGATGCTGATGCACACCAAGGGCATCCTGGTCATGACCCCGGACTCGGCCATGGTCCTGACCGGCAAGCAGGCGCTCGACTACTCCGGTGGCGTGTCGGCGGAGGACAACTTCGGCATCGGTGGCTACGACCGCATCATGGGTCCCAACGGCCAGGCACAGCACTGGGCACCGGACCTGGCCAGCGCGATCGAGGTGCTCTTCTCCCACTACGAGCACAGCTACATCGCCCCGGGCGAGCGCTTCCCCCGGCCGGCACCGACCACCGACGACCGCGACCGCGACGTGCGCGGTTACCCCCACCAGGTCGAAGGGCTGGACTTCGCCACCGTCGGCGAGGTCTTCGATGAGCGCACCAACCCCGGCCGCAAGAAGCCCTTCGACATCCGCACGATCATGCGCGCGGTCAGCGACCTCGACCACGAGCCGCTGGAGCGGTGGCGCGACATGGCCGACGCCGAGGTGGCCGTGGTCACCGATGCCCACCTTGGGGGCCATCCGGTCACCCTGCTCGGGATCGAGTCGCGGCCCCTGCCGCGCCGGGGACCGGTCCCGGCCGACGGACCGGAGGGCTGGACCGCCGGGACCTTGTTCCCGCGCGCCTCGAAGAAGGTCGCCAGGGCGGTCAACGCCGCCAGCGGCATCCGGCCGGTGGTGGTGCTCGCCAACCTCTCGGGCTTCGACGGCTCACCCGAATCCCTCCGGGAGCAGCAGCTCGAGCTCGGTGCGGAGATCGGTCGCGCGATCGTCAACTTCGACGGGCCCGTGGTGTTCACCGTGATCTCGCGCTACCACGGCGGCGCCTTCGTGGTCTTCTCCAAAGCGCTCAACGACCACGTCGAGGTGGCGGCGCTGGAGGGATCGCACGCCTCGGTGATCGGCGGTGCCCCGGCTGCGGCGGTGGTGTTCGCCAACGAGGTCAACCGACGCACCGATCAGGACCAGCGGGTGCGGTCGCTGCGGGACCGGCTCGCGCAGGCGGACGGGGCGACACAGGTGCAGCTGCGGGCCGAACTGGAGGGGCAGTGGGCGCAGGTCCGCTCGGAGAAGCTGGGCGAGGT
>JAWLFQ010000152.1:0-3200 GCA_041685505.1 Nitriliruptoraceae bacterium | reverse complement strand
CGAGGTGGCAGCTGCCGGGCGAGTCGGCGAGACACCGGGCGCGCCCACGGCACCGACGAGCGTGGCCCCGCTGTCGCACCTGCTCGGCATCGACGACCTCGATGCGGCCCAGGTCGTCCACATCCTCGACACGGCCGAGCAGCTGCTGCCCATCGCGACGCGGGAGCGCAACACCGTCCCGACCCTGCGCGGCAAGGTGGTCTGCAACCTCTTCCTCGAGGACTCGACCCGCACCCGCATCAGCTTCGACCTCGCGGCCAAGCGGCTGTCTGCGGAGGTCCTGAACTTCTCCGCCAAGGGCTCGTCGGTCTCCAAGGGTGAGTCCTTCAAGGACACGGCGCTGACGCTCGACGCGATGGGGGTCGACTGCGTCGTGGTCCGCTCGGGAAGCTCGGGGGCGCCGCGTCAGCTCGCGCGCTACCTCGACGTCCCGATCATGAACGCGGGCGACGGTTGGCACCAGCATCCCACGCAGGCCCTGCTGGACGTGTTCACGATGCGCCGCCACCTCGGCGACCTCCGCGGCCGACACGTGGTCATCGTCGGCGACCTGCTGCACTCGCGCGTGGCGCGCAGCGAGGTCCAGGCCCTCAAGCTCGTCGGTGCCAGGGTCAGCGTCGTCGGACCGCCGACCCTGCTGCCACCCGAGATCGAGCGCTGGGGGGTCGAGGTCGCCCCGAGCCTGGACGGGCTCCTGCCCGAGGTCGACGTCGTCTACCTGCTGCGGGTCCAGCGGGAACGGATGCACCGGGCGTTCTTCCCGTCGACCCGCGAGTACCAGCGGTTGTGGGGGATGGACGGACGGCGACTGGGGTTGCTCAAGGACGAGGCGATCGTGATGCACCCCGGGCCGATGAACCGCGGCGTGGAGATCACCGGCGAGGTGGCCGACTCCGACCGTGCGGTGATCACCGAACAGGTCACCAACGGCATCGCCGTGCGGATGGCCTGCCTGTACCTGCTGCTCGCCGCACCGGCGGTCGACGAGGAGGCCGGACGATGACGATGTCCCACCCACCTGCGTCCCACCCACCCGCGTCCCACCCAGCTACGTCCCATCCACCCGCGCGGACCGGGAGCGGCCGGCTCCTGCTCACCGGAGGGCGTGTCCTGGATCCCGCCTCCGGGGTCGACGACCTCCTCGACGTCGCCATCGAGGACGGGGTGATCGTGGCCGTCGGCGTCGATGCCGCCGCGGCCCTGCACCGTGGCGAGAACCGGACAGCTGCCGCTGCCCCCGCGGGGGCCGGCGATACCGGTGCCACCGCGCGTAGCGGCGGTACCGGTGCCCCCGCGCGTACCGGCGATGGCGGCCAGCCGCGGGGAAGCGACGACCTCGAGGTGGTGGACTGCACCGGCCGCTGGATCGCACCCGGGTTCATCGACGTCCACACCCATCTGCGCGAGCCGGGCGGGGAGTCGGCCGAGGACATCGCCACCGGCTCGGCTGCGGGGGCCGCTGGCGGCTACACCGCCCTGTGCGCGATGGCGAACACCTCGCCGGTCTGCGACACCGCCGCCATCGCGGAGCTGGTGTGGCGTCGGGGCCGTGAGGTCGCGCTGGTCGACGTCTTCCCGGTCGGCTCGATCACCAAGGGCCTCGAGGGCAGGGAGCTCACCGAGATCGGGCAGCTGCGCGCCTGTGCGGCGCAGGTGGATTTCTTCTCCGACGACGGGATCCCGCTGGCCGACGCGTTGGTGATGCGTCGGGCGCTGCAGTACGCCAAGGCCTTCGGGGCGGTGATCTGCAACCACTCGGAGGATCCGGACCTCACCGCCGATGCCCAGATGAACGAGGGGGCCGTGTCGTCGGTGCTCGGGTTGGCCGGCTGGCCCCACGAGGCCGAGGAGGTGATGATCGCCCGCGACCTGATCCTGGCCGACGGCGTCGGTGCCCGCCTCCACGTGCCGCACGTGACCACCGCCGGTGCGGTCGAGCTGATCCGCCACGCCAAGCAGCGCGGCGTGCGGGTGACGGCGGAGGCGACCCCACATCACCTGTTCCTGACCGACGAGCTGGTCGCCGATTACGACGCGGTGATGAAGGTCAACCCGCCCGTGCGCACGTCGGCGGACGTCGAGGCGCTCCGAGAGGCGCTGATCGACGGCACGTTGGACGTCGTCGCGACCGATCACGCCCCCCACGCGCCGGAGCTCAAGGACCAGGAGTGGGAGCATGCGCCCTGCGGGATGCTCGGACTGGAGACGGCCTTCGCGGTGGTCAACACCGCGCTCGTCGCCACCGGCCGGATGGCACCGCTGGAGGCGATCGCGCGGTTCACGACCGGACCGGCAGCCGTGCGGGACGTCGGTGCCCACGGTGGCGCCCTGGTCGCCGGCGCGCCCGCCAACCTGGTCGTCCTCGACCCCGAGCAGCGGTGGACCGTGGACGGCCACGCGCTGCAGAGCCGTGCCCGCAACTCGCCCTTCCACGGGGTGGAGCTCACGGGTCGGCCGCTGCATACGCTGCTGCGCGGGCGGTTCACGCTGCGCGATGGGATCGTCCCGGACGTGGAGGTGGTGGCATGAACGGGGCACCCCCACTCGAGCCGATGCCCTCCGGACCAGGACGTGGCCCACATGCCGGTCCCGCGCTGCTGGTCCTCGAGGACGGCACGGCCTTCCGCGGGCGCTCCATCGGTGCGCCGGGGACCGTGACCGGCGAGGCCGTCTTCAACACCGGCATGGCCGGCTACCAGGAGGTGCTGACCGATCCCTCCTACCGTCGCCAGATCGTGGCGATGACGGCCCCGCACGTGGGCAACTACGGCCTCAACGCCGCCGACATGGAATCGGACCGCATCCAGGTGGCGGGCTACGTGGTCAAGGAGGCCGCGCGTCGACCGTCCTCCTGGCGGGCCGAGCAGGACCTCCGCGACGGGCTCGCTGACGCCGAGGTGGTCGGGATCGAGGGGATCGACACCCGACGGTTGACGCGGCACCTGCGGGAGCGCGGGGCGATGCGCGCAGGCCTGTCCACCGAGGTGCTCGACGTCGACGCCCTGCTGGAGCGGGTGGTCGCCGCGCCGACGATGGAGGGCCTGGAGCTCGCCAGCGAGGTCACCACCGCCGAGCCGTACGTGGTCCCCGCGAGCGGTGGCGAGCGGCGGTTCCGGGTGGCCGCGATCGACTTCGGCATGAAGCGCTCGATCGTGCGCTACCTCGCCGAACAGGGCATGGAGGTGCACGTGCTGCCGTCC
>JAWLFQ010000071.1:0-13361 GCA_041685505.1 Nitriliruptoraceae bacterium | reverse complement strand
ACCCCGTCACTGGCTCCGATGCAGGGTGTGCGCCTGACCTACGACCTGGTCCGCCCCGTGCCGCTGGCGACCCCGCTCCACCTCGACATCGAGGTGGTGCGTGAGGGCCGGCGCATCCAGGTCGTCGACGCGATGCTGACGGTCGCGGGCGATGACACGGAGCTGGTGCGCTGCCGTGGCCTGCGCATCCGCACCACCGCCGAGCTCGCCCTGCCCGCCGACCGGCCGGTGGCCGACGAGCCGCTACCCGCGCTGCCGGAGACCCTGCCCCGTCTCGCGCCGACGCCCGGTCTGGGTGAGGAGGGGTTCTGGAGCGCGGTGGACGTGCGGCTGGTCTCCGGCCGCCTCGGCGACCCGGGTGTCGGCCGCGGGTGGTTCCGGGTGGTCGCACCCTTGACCGACGCGACCCCGACGCTGACACCGCTGGCGCGTGTGGCCGCCTGCGGGGACTTCGGCAACGGCATCGGTGCTCCGCTGCCCATGGGCCCCTTCCGCTACGTCAACCCCGACCTGACGGTCGACCTCCACCGCCTGCCCGTCGACGAGTGGGTCTCCCTCGAGGCCCGCTCGGTCGCCGAACCGCACGGGGTCGGGCTCACCACCGGGACCCTCGGTGACCGCACGGGCGTGCTCGGCACCAGCCTGCAGAGCCTGTTCATCGAGGCTGGCTGAGCTCCAGCACCACCGCCTGCTGGGCAGCGATGACGCCGTCGAAGTCCACGCCCTCACGAGCCGGATCGAGGTCGCTGGTCAGCAGCGACGTCCACCCGCGGGCATCGGCGACCTCGACGTCGTCAGCACCGAGGTTGACCAGCACCCGCAGCGTGGATGCTCCCTGGCCGGGGCCATCCGGCGGGTTCGGCGTCGCCGCATCGTCCGCCGCGGCGGTGCGCTCGTAGGCGATCAGGTCGTCGTGAACGTCCAGCAGGACCATGGCGGCGTCCGCCTGCAGTGCGGCATGCGAACGCCGCAGCGCCAACAACCGGCGGTGCAGGTGGAGCACGGACCGCTCGTCGGCACGCTGGGCCTCGACGCTGCGCTCCGCGGGGTCCGGCGGCCAGGGCAACCACGGGTCACCCGCCCAGCCGTGTGCCCCGACCGCCCCGCCCTGACGCGGGCTGCGCCCGCCCGAGGCCACATCGGGGTCACCGCCCGGCGAGGCAGTCCCGTCATCGCGTGTCCACGGCAAGGGTGCACGGCACCCGTCGCGACCGCCCGGGTCGACGACACGTTCCGGCGGCACCTCCGCGTCCGGCAGACCCAGCTCGTCACCCATGTAGAGGAAGGGCACGCCACGCAGGGTGAGCAGCATCACCGCCGCGGCTCGCGCCCCGGCTTCGCCGCCCGCACGGGTGGCGATGCGCCGCCAGTCGTGGTTGGACAGCACCCAGGTGGGTAGGACACCGACCGCGTCGAAGGCCTCCTGCACCGAGCGGATGGCACCGCGCCATGCGGCCGCCTCCCAGGTGGAGTACAGCAGGCTGAACTGGAACGCCAGGTGCAGGGTGTCAGGTCCGACGTAGGCGGCGACCTGGGCAGGGTCCGGCAGGTTCACCTCCCCCACCATCGTGGTCCCCGGGACCTCCTCGAGACAGGCGCGGATGGCGCGTAGGAAGGTGGTGGCGACCTCGGGCTCGTGGTGGTGGGGCGCGCGTGGCGTGCCCGCGAAGGGTGGCGGGTCGTCGGGGAGCTCGGGCGACTTGCCGATCATGTGGACCACATCGGCACGGAAACCGTCCACCCCCCTGTCCATCCAGAAGCGCAGGATGTCGAGCATCGCCTCGCGGGCGTCGGGGTCGTGCCAGTTGAGGTCGGGCTGCTCCGGCAGGAACTGGTGGAGGTAGTACTGCCCCGTGGCCTCCTCGAAGGTCCAGGCCGGGGCGCCCTCCTCGAAGTGGCGGATCCAGTTGTTGGGCGGACCGCCGTCCGGGGCGGGGTCGCGCCACCAGTACCAGTCACGCTTGGGCGCATCGCGGGAGCCGGTCGCGTCCCGGAACCAGGGGTGCTGATCCGAGGTGTGGTTCGGGACGTAGTCCAGCCACACCTCCAGCCCACGCTCGTGGGCAGCGCTGATCAGCGCGTCCACATCCTCCAGCGAACCGAAGAGCGGATCGACATCGGTGTGGTCGACGATGTCGTAGCCGAAATCCTTCATCGGCGAGCGGTAGATCGGCGACACCCACACCGCATCGACACCGAGCCAGGCCAGGTGATCGAGCCCGGCCGTGATGCCGGCGAGGTCGCCGACGCCGTTGCCCGTGGTGTCGCGGAACGACCGCGGGTAGATCTGGTAGACGACGCCATCCGGTCTCATAGGTCCTCCTCCGGCGGCCAGGGGCGCTCGGCCCGCTGGCGGTCAGCCATCTTGCGTTGCTCGCGCAGCCACACCACCAGGGCCGTCACCCCGCAGCTGATGGCACCGCCGAAGGCCGCGGTGCCGAGCAGCAGGTAGTTGACGGCCATGTCGCCGCCCAGCAGCGTCGCGATCAACAGGATGCCGGAGACGACGAAGGCGACGGACCCCGCCTGTACGAAGGGCTTGGTGACCTCCATGCCCGTATAGCCCCGCTTGCCGACCAGGAAGAGCGCGGTCAGCGGCGGCCCGAACAGGAAGATCATCAGCATCGCGGGCGCTCCCCGTCGCGTGTCACACCGCCGCCACGGTGCGCACGTTGGACGGTACGCGCTGACCGCACACGGTGCAGGCCGCGGACGGTGCAGGCCGGCGGTTGCGCGAGGGACTCCGGGCGGGCCGCCCCCGCGGGGCGGGACCTTCGGACCTGTGCGGTCCCGTCACCGCCTGCCAGGCTCCGGCTGGGAGCCAGACCGCAACCGACCGCCACACCCTCCCGGCGACCGCACGCAGGTCGCCGCCGCTGGCGAGAGCCCGATGGGGACCCCCGTGCACACCGCGAACCTGCTCGTCGTCTACCACAGCGTCGATGGCCACACCGCGCTGATCGCCCAACGCATCGCGCGCCACCTGCGCGAGGGCGGTGCCGTGGTCTCGATCGCCGAGGCCGGCGCTGCCCCCGCACCCGGCAAGTTCGACGTGGTGGTCGCGGGCGGCCCGATCCACGCCGGTCAGCACAGCAAGGAGCTGACGGCGTACCTGACGACGCACGCCCCTGCGCTGCGCGAGGTCCCCGTGGCCCTGTTCCAGGTGTCGCTGACCTCCGCGGAGCGCGATCCCGAGCACCAGGCCACCGCCGGCGGCTACGTCGCCGCACTGACCTCGGCCACCGGCCTCGAACCACGGCTGGTGGCCCGGTTCGCCGGCGCGCTGCGCTACACGGCCTACGGTCGCCTCAAGCGCGCCTTCATGCGCCGCATCGCCGCGTCCGGCGGCCACGCGACGGACACCTCGACCGATCACGTGCTCACCGACTGGGACGAGGTGGACGGCTTCGCTGAGGACGTGCTGCAGCTCACCCGCTCGCTGGCAACCTGAGCGTCACCTCCAGACCGCCACCCGGTGCGGCACCTAGGGCCAGCGTGCCGCCGTGGGCCGCGACGATCCGTCGGCAGATCGGCAGCCCGAGGCCGGCACCCGGCCGTCCCTGGGCCGCGTGACCGCGCTCGAAGGTCTCGAGGGCCACCTCCCGCCGCTCCGGGGGGATGCCGTCGCCGTTGTCGCGCACCAGGATCGTCACCTGCCCGTCGACGACCGGTGTCGCGGTGATGCTGACGATCGGCCGTCGGCCTTCGGGGACGTGGACGAGCGCGTTGGCGATGAGGTTCTGGAACACCGACACCAACCGCTCGCGGTCGCCGTGCAGCGTCGGCAGTACGCCGCGCTCCACCCGTGCCTGCCGCTCGACGATGTCCCGGTCGAGCGCCTCGCAGACCGCGTCGACCACCTCATCGAGGGCGACGGGCACCGGCTCGCCCACCACGCGCCCGCTCCGTGCGTGCGCGAGCAGCCCGTCGACCAGCCCGATCGTGCGATCGATCATGGTGACGGCCCGATCGAGCAGCGGTGTCGCCTCCTGTGGGGTGAGCTGTCCGTCCCGCACCACCGCGACCACGCCGCGGGCGGTGGCCAGGGGACCGCGCAGATCGTGGGAGACCGTCCCCGCGAAGCGCTGGAGCTCCTGGTTGGTCAGCGACAGCGACGCGATGGTGCGCTGCGCATGCGCCTGTCGGCGCCGGTACTCGGCGTTGGACAGCAACTCCCCGAGCACCTGCAGCAGCTGCAGATCGCGCTCGTGCCACCCACGCGGCGTACCGACGATGTCGAAGCCGGCGAAGCCGATGAGCGCACCGTGATCCCACAGGGGGACGGTGACCAGCGTGGCCACCCCCTGGGCCTCGAGCCGGGCACGCCAGGGAGCCTCGGGTGGCAGCGCCGCGACATCGGGGACGTGCCACGGACGGTTGGCCAGGTGTGCCGACAGCTGTTCCGGGATGGTGTCGAAGGCGACGTCCTGCTCACGGTCGATGGCCGGCTCCACACCGGACGCACACCACTCGTGGGTGTTGGAGACCGTGCGTCGCTCGTGGTCGTAGCGGAACAGGTAGGCACGGCTGACGCCGGTGAAGCGGCCCACCGCGCTGAGCGCGTTGTCGATGGCCGCGTCGAGCTCCCCCGACGGCACGTTGACGAGGTCGACGGCGAGCCGCAGCAGCAGGCGCTCGAGGCCGTCACCGCCCCTGCCGTGGTCGTCCACCCCGGTGTCGTGCAACCGCTCGCTCCCCCCTCAACCCGGTACGGACCCTGCCCCCGCGCACCGGTGCGCCGCTGACGTCGACCGCCCGCCGACGCTGGCTGCTGGCACATCCGGCATCGTAGGTGCCGCCTGTGACAGCACGCGAGGCGTCGTTGGCCGGCGCGATGCGCGCGAAGGGCCATCTCGACGCGCCATCTGGCAGGCTGCAGCGACGAGAACCGCCCCACCCATGGACCGGTCGAGCCAGGAAGCGAGCAGCGAGGTGTCCCACCTCGGCAGCACCACCCTGTGGCACGAGGGGCTCGGCGCACGCGCGCCACGGCCGCCGTGGGCCGGCACCGGCGACGCCGACGTCGTGATCATCGGTGGCGGCTTCACCGGGCTGTGGACCGCGCTGCAACTGCAGGAGCACGCCCCCGAGCTGACGATCGTGGTGCTCGAGGCGCACGCCATCGCCGCGGGCGCGAGTGGCCGTAACGGCGGGTTCGCCATGACCCTGCTGGACTTCGACCTGCACCGTTTCGCGGCGTCCTGGGGCGATGCGGCGGCCGCCCACGCGCACCGGGCCGTGGCCAGGTCGGTGCGCGAGATCGTCGCGACCGTCGAGGCCACGGGCATCGACGCCGAGGTGGCGCACACCGGCCTGCTGCGCGTGGCGACCAACCCGGGGCAACTCCGTCGGATCGAACGCGACCACGCGACCGCGGAGCGGCTCGGGATCGAGGGCTCCACCCTGCTGGACGCCCACGCCACCCGCGCCGAGCTCGACTCGCCCAGCTACCTCGGCGGCCGTACCGAGCCCGACTGCGCGCTGGTCAACCCCGCGAAACTGGCCGTGGGCCTGGCCGACCTCGCGGAGCGCCGCGGGGTGAGGATCCACGAGGGCACACCGGTGGTGGACCTCGCCGCACGTCCCGGCGGGGTCGTGGCCACCACGCCGCGGGGCCAGGTGCACGCGGACACGGCCGTGCTGGCCACCAACGCCTGGACGCACCGCTTCCCCGCCACCCGGGGGTGGAGCGCACCGCTCTCCACCTACATCGTGGTGACGGAACCGCTCACCGAGCAGCAGTGGGCGGCCATCGGGTGGCGATCAGGCCAGGGTGTCGAGGACGCACGCAACTACGTGCACTACTTCCGCCCGACCCCCGACGGGCGCATCCTGTGGGGCGGGACCGACGCGGTGTACCGCTACGGCGGCCCCATCTCGCCGCGCCGCGACCGGCACGAACCGATCCGCCGACGGCTCGAGGCGGAGCTGATGGCCACCTTCCCGCAGCTCGGCCGGGTCCGCTTCACCCATCACTGGGGTGGCCCCATCGCCGTCACCAGCCGGTTCGTCCCGCGCATCGGCAGCCTGGACGGCGGCCGCGTGCACTACGCCTTCGGCTACTCCGGTCACGGTGTCGCCCCGACCCACACCGCGGGCCGGATCCTGCGCGACAGGATCCTCGGCCGCACCACCGAGGACACCGAGGTGTGCTTCGTCGACACGCCCCAGCCGCGCTTCCCGCCGGAGCCCCTGACCTGGATCGGCGCGGAGTCCACGCGCCGGCTGCTCCAGCGCCAGGACCGGCGCATGGACCGCGGCGCCGACGGCGGCGAGGTCGATCCCCTGCTGCTGCGGGTGCTGGACCGCCTGTCGTGAGCGGGGACACGACGCCAGCCCCGATCCTGACCGTGCCCGAGGTGCTCGGCGAGGTCGCGCCGGTGCAACCGACGGGCAGCCCCTGGGTCACCCTGCCCGACATCGAGGTGGCGGACGGCACCGTCCCGAGCCTCACCCTGCTCCACGACCGTGCCGGGGGGCTGGTGGAGCTGCGCGGTGCGCCCCTGGTCGGCGTGCGTACGTGGGTCGGGGGCCAGGAGGTCCCCGCGACCGCCTGGCAGCTCGAGCTGGTCAGTGCCCTGCTGCCGGTGTGGCACGCCGAGGTGGCAGGTTGCCGGCTGCGTCTGACGCTCGCCTGTCCCCCCGAACAGCGCGGCGTGGTCGTGGAGGTGGCTGCGCACCGGTGCACCGCAGCGGTCGCGGGAGCGGGATCGACACCCCCCGATGACGCCCAGGCCCACGCCGTCGAGATCGAGGTGGCCGGCAGCCTCACGGCCGCGGAGCTGCACGTGTTCTCGAGCCGGCCGCTCGCCGGGCCCCACCGGTGGCGCTTCGACCCCTGGAGCCGCGCGCTGGTGTGGGAGCTCGGCGCCGGCCTCCCCGTGGCCGGTTTCGCCGTCCGTGCCGACGACGGTGGTACGCCGGAGATCCTCCGGCACGGCGAGGACGGGCTCGGGGTCGCCTGGCGCCACCGACGCCGCCTCGAGCTGGCCGACGGCGCCCGCGGTGCGGTGGTCGTCCACCTCGGTGTCGGGCGTGAGGCGGACAGCGCATCCCTGGCGAGCGTGGACCTGGCCCGTCGTGGCGCTGCCGCCGGCATCGCGGCGGCACGGTCATGGTTCGAGGCGCGGCGCGGCCCCGACCTCGGCCCCGAACGGGCGGCGCTCCAGGCGGTGCGGGACCGCAACCGCCTGTTCTGCTGCACCTTCGCCGCGGGGCGGACCATCGACACCGACGAGCTGGTGCTGGTCACCTCACGCAGCCCCCGCTACTACGTCAGCGGTGCGCACTGGACCCGGGACAGCCTGCTGTGGGCCTTCCCCGCAGTACTCGCCGTCGATACCGCCGAGGCAGCCAGGTGGGTGCGCGCGGCGCTGACACGCTACGCGCGCCATCCGGGCGACCATGCGCTGTCCATCGCCGGCGGGTCGCTCTACCCCGGGTTCGAACTGGACCAGGTCTGCGCCTTCCACCTCGCCCTCGGCGCGCTGCTGGAGGTGGACCCGGCAGCGGTCGGTGCGTTGCTGGCGGAGCCGGCGGTGGCGGCCGGGCTGGCACGTGTCGATGCGGCCCTGGACGCGGCGCGTGATCCCACCACGGGCCTGTTCGCGACCTTCCTGCTCGCCAGCGACGACCCGGCACCGCTGCCCTTCGTCACCGCCAGCAACGCCCTGGCGGTGGCCGCGCTGCGCGTGCGGTCGCGGTTGGAAGGCGACGGGCGCGACCTCGCGACGGCCGACGCGCTGCTGGCCGCGATCGAGCGGCACCTGGTCGTCGACGGGCCCTTCGGACCGATGTTCGCCGGTGCCGGCGACGGTGACGGACGCCACGTGCTGTTCGACGAGCCACCGGGCAGCCTCGAGCTGCTCGCCCACTACGGCGTGGTGACCGGGGATGATCCGCGCTGGCGTGCCACCCTCGCCTGGATCGGCTCCGCGCACAACCCCCACGGCCCCGGTACGGGGCGGTTCGCCACCCCGATGTGCGCCCATGCCGAGCATCCCTGGCTGCTGGCGGTGGGCAACGCCCTGCTGCGCGGTGAGGACCGCTGGCTCACCCTGCTGCCGGAGATCGGCATGGACCACGGGATCGCCTGCGAGACCGTCGACGCGCACACGGGGGCACCGCGCACCGGTCTGGGCTTCGCCACCTGCGCCGGCTGGCTCGCGCACGCCATCGACGTCGCCACCGACCCCAGCGGAGCCGCCCATGGCCGATGACGACCCCATGCCCGGTGGTGACCCCATACCCGGTGACGATCCCGGGCCCGTCGACCTGCTGGCGGTCGGTGCCCACCCCGATGACGTCGAGTACGGCATGGGCGGCACCCTGGTCCACCATCACCACCTCGGTCACCGCATCGGCGTGGTGGACCTGACCCGTGGGGAGCTCGGCAGCAAGGGGACGCCGGCCGGTCGCCGTGCCGAGGCCCTGACGGCCGCGGGCGTGTACGGCGCACGGTTCCGGGTGTGCCTGGACCTCGGCGACAACCGCGTCACGCCGACCGAGACCGCGGTGCGCCGGCTGGCCGCGGTGATCCGCCGGACACGCCCACGCGTGGTCGCCAGCCACCTCGCCGAGGAACGTCACCCCGACCACCGCGCAGCGCACGAGCTGGTGCGGCGCGCGGTCTTCGCGGCCGCCCTGCGCAACCTCGAGCTCGACGACCCCGACACCGGCCACCACGTGGTGCGACGCACGTTGTCCTTCCCCACCGACCGGGTCCTCGACGGCGACCTGTACGTCGATGTCACCGCGGTGTGGGAGGACCGTCTCGCGACCATGCGGGCCTTCGCGAGCCAGTTCGCCGTCCCGACGCTGGCGATCGACCGGCAGCTGTACGGCACCGACGACCACCTCGCGCTGGTCGCCGCCCGGGCACGGGTCCAGGGCCAGGCCATCGGCGTGCGCTACGCCGAGGCCTTCCTCAGCGACGGTGGGATCGCCGTCGCGGACCTGCTGGCAGGATCGACCACCGCCGCGGCCGCGGTGCCGCCGGCTGAGGGGTGATGCGCCGCTACAGGACCAGCTGCGCGCTGCGCAGGCGATCGGCGCCGGTGCGCGTGTCCTGCCAGACGACGACGACCCGATCGTCGTGCCGCGCGGCGGTGGGAGCGCGCGCGTGGCTGCCGGCCGGCGCGTCGTCCAGCCGTCGTGGTGGCGAGACACCCACCGTGCCACCCGTCGGTGACAGGCGGACGGCGAGGATGTGCCCGCGACCGACCCGGTCGTCCTCGAAGATGGCGACCGCCCCCCCGTCCGCGGCGACGAGCTGCGCACACCGCTGGGTGGTGCCTGGCGGCCGGGTGGGATCGAGCGGCTGCGGGGTGGACCAGTGCCGCCCCGCGTCCGCCGAGACGGTGGCCCACAGGCTCGCACCACCGTCCAGATGCCACACCTCCCAGACCAGCCACAGGGTCCTGCCGGTAGCCGCGAGGACCGGTCGGGCGACGCGGTCGCCAAGCTCCACCCCGGGCATCGCCGCGCGGGCGACCGGCTGCCGGACACCACCACCCTGCTCCAGCCACGCGGTCCGCAGACCCGTCACGCCGCGCGCGTCCCGCTCCTGCCACGCCACCAGGACCCCGGCGTCGCACACGGCGATCGACGGGCTCGTCTGACCGCCGGTCTCCTCCGGGCTGCGGCCACCGCGCGGGTCGCTGCGGCCGTGACACGACCGGCCGTCGACCCTGGCACTGGCGCTCCAGTGCAGCCCGCCGTCCTGCGACCGTGCCGTGCGGACCTGGGGGAACACCCACGGCCAGCGCAGGTCGCTCCACACCGCGACGAGGTCGTCGCCGTGGCGCACCACCACGGGAGCATCGTGGAGCCGCTCCCGCAGCACCCCCCGGTCGCGATCGGCGTCGTCGACACGGACGGCAGCCGGCAGCTCGTCGCCCACCCGCACCGCGAACACATCCCAGCTGCCCGCCGGGAACCCGAGATGGAGGCAGAGCGCACCCTGGCGGTCCACGACCAGACGGGGGCGCCACCGCCGGGCTGACACGGGGTCGCCACCGGGGGCCGCCGCGGGCACCGGATCCGGGCTGAGCGCCCGCGACCGCCCCCAGTCGCGACCGTCGCCGGCGGCGACCCGCAGCTGCTGGCGGCCGCTGGCGTCGCAGGCGACCCACGCCAGCCACGCACCCGCGTCCCCGGCCACCGCGTCGGGGACCAACTGCACCGCCGCGGCCCCGTCCCCCGGTGCCCCACCCTCCACCTCGACGCTGTCGCTGACGCCTCGGTGTCGTGGGACCGGTTCCGCGGCGGGGCGACGCTGGGGGACGGTCACGGTCGCGACGGCGATGTCGTCGCGTCCGTCCCGCGACCAGGTGCCGACCGCGGCCCAGCCGGTGTCGGGCGGCTGCCCGTGCAACCCGAGCCCCGGCTGACCCGCCGGGCTCGGCACCGCCACCAGCGGCTGCCCGTCGAAGGCGAGCTCACCGAGGGTGCCGCGCAGCATCGGCGCGAGGTTCACCCGGAAGCTCGGGTGGCGCTGCACCATCCACCAACCGCCACGCTGGAACTTGTCCGGTGGCCACAGGTCGTGACGGCCGGTCGTCGGGTCGTGGTCGGGCGTGCCCCAGCGGTCGAAGGCCTCCGGTTGCACCAGCACCTGGGCGCCCAGCTGGTCCAACCGCGCGTTGACATCGGGCATCCAGGCGTCCTTGCTGATCACCGTGGCCACGCGCCCGATGGGCAGCTCCGCCACGGCCAGCTCGGCGAGGGTGCCGGGCTCGAGCCCGAGCCCACCCTCCCCATCGGCCTCCATGGGGACCAGCGCGACCTTGTCGTGGACGGCCACCACCCGGCCCTCGGGAGAGAGCAGCAGCTGGCGGTTGCGCACGCCCGCGGAGGTGGGCACCGCGATCGGGTGGTGCCCGTCGTGCTGCGGGCCGGCCACGGCGGCGGCCAGCTCGAGGTCGGTCGGGTCTCCACCCGCGCCGGGATCGACCCACCGCCACCGCGGCAGCGCCGCGCTCACCGCCAGCCACACGCCACGCTCGGCCGCGAGCCCGCCGAAGCCCTCCACCAGCGTGCGGACGACGGTGTCGGTGCAGGCGAGGTGGAGCAGCTGACCGGCGGAGTCCACCTCGGGGAAGCGCCGTGCCACGGCGCCGAGCGCGTCGCCGTAGCCGCCGGCCAGCGCGAAGAGGATCTCGCGCGTCGAGCCGCCCTCGCGCCACCGCGACCGGGCCTGCTCGCCGCGCTCGCCGACCAGCATCGCCAGCAGTCCGGTGTGCTCGGGCAGCGCCAGCAGCGTGGGTGTGCCGTGCTCGGCAGGCGGCGCTGCATCGACCAGCACCGCGACGCTGTCCACCAGCGTCGCTACCGAGCCGGCGCGCTCGGCGGACAGGCGCAGGGCGAGCGCGGCGCAGCGCAGGGTGCCCGGCTGCGCGGCGGCGGTCCTACCCATCGCGATCCGCCCCATCCGCAGGTGCCGCCCGTGCCGCCTCCACCTCGTGCTCCGGGTAGCGCAGGAACACCACCGCCCCGAGCACCATCGCCAGGGCCGCGACCGGCCCGGTCAGCTGCAGCCCGAGGGGGTCGCCCCACACCTGCAGCAGGGCGCCCGAGACCAGGGTGGACACGCCCAGGTTCAGCTTCAGCAGCAGCCCGTTGACACCGAAGTACATGCCCTCACGCCGCTGCCCGGAGCGGTGCTGCTCGAGATCCGCGACGGCGGCGATGATCGCGTCGGGGACGACGAAGAACCCGGCCAGGGGCACCCCCGCCAGCGCCATGACCAGCACGCCGAAGGCCAGGGGTGGGAGCCCACCGGGTGGGGTCGGGAAGGCCGCGATGAGGGGGAACACCACGGCGAAGCCGAGCAGCGAGGCGATCATGACCCGCTTGAGCCCGACGCGTTTGCTCAGCCGGTTCACCGCCGGGAAGACCAGCAGGCACACCCCGAACAGCGCACCCATCAGCGCCGCCACCGCGCCCTCGGTCAGCCCGAGCAGCGAGGTGGCGTACAGGGGCACGTTGAGCGACACGATGTTGAAGCCGAACCACAGGGCGTTGGCCCCCAGCACCGCGATCACGAAGGGCCGGTTCGACAGCGTCGCACGGACCGCGGGCAGCAGCGCCATGGTGGCCGGCGCCGCCACGGAGAAGCGCCGCTCCGGGATCGTCAGCGGGACCAGCAGCAGCACCAGGGCCACCGCCCCGAGCACCCACACCATCGTCACGACGCCGAAGGCCTCGACCAGCAGGCCGGAGACGATCAGCGCCACCCCGGCGCCGAGCAGGGTCGCCACGGCTTTGGCGGTCGCCAGGTCGACCCGGTCGACGGTGGTGGCCGACAGGTCGGCGAGCAGCGCGAGGTAGGGGCCGACGTAGGCGGTGAACAGCACGAAGTACAGCGCCAGCCCGACGCCGAGGTAGACGACGTTGACCGGTGAGCGTTCGGCGACCGGTGGCAGGAACAGGGCGAGGTAGACCACGACGTAGGGCAGGGCGCTGACCAGCAGGAAGGGCAGCCGCCGGCCACGCCGCCCGCGGTGGTTGTCGGACAGCCGGGCGATCACCGGGTCCGCGACGGCGTCCACGATCCGTCCACCGAACAGGACCACGCTGAAGGTCAACGGCAACATCAGCCGACCCCCGCTTGGCGTGGGGGTGGTGACGTAGGTGAAGTACAGCCACGTCAGCACCACGCGGTCGATCAGCACCCACCCGGCCGCACCCGTGCCGTAGGCGAGCACGACCCACCGCGGGAGCAACCCGCGGGTGACCGCGGCCGCGTCGGCATCCCGAGCCCGCTGTGACACCCTCCCCTCCCTGGAGGTCGCATCGACGGCACGCTAGCGCCTGCTGCGCTCCCCACCCTGCACGCCCCACCGCGGGTCCAAGGGCCCTGCATCGGGGGACCTCTGCCGGGGCGGAGCGGCGCGCATGGTGGTTACCGTCGCCAAGGGTCCCGTTGCCGCCTCCCGGGCCTCCTCGGAGCCTGCCGATGGCCGATCAACAGCTGCCGTCCCGTGCCACGCCGCTCTTCCGCGGCCTGCGTGGCGCCTGCCCCCACTGCGGGAGCCGTGGGATCTTCGCCGGGGTGAACGATCTCAAGCCCCACTGCCCCACCTGCCGCTTCTCCTTCGTGCGGGAGGAGGGGTACTGGCTCGGGGCGATGATCGTGATCATGGCCCTGGTCATCATCATCTTCGGTACCTGGACGATCGGCGGCCTGCTGCTGACCTGGCCCGACGTGCCCTGGACCCTGCTCACGGTGGTCGGGATCGGGCTGAACATCCTCGTGCCCTTCCTGCTCTACGGCTGGTCCAAGACGATCTGGGTCGGGCTGGACATGACCTTCAACCCTGCCAGCATCGAGGAGTTCGCCCCCGACAACGACAGCTGAC